>JBILVB010000225.1:0-5083 GCA_044370695.1 Acidimicrobiales bacterium
TCAGCCGGTGCCACCGTGGCGGTTCGCAGCGACACCGGCGGAGCCGACCGACCGCATCGCGCTGCTCGGTCAGGACACCCGGTCGGTGCTGGCCGAACGCCTCGGCCTCGACGACGCCGAACTCGACCGCCTCCACGCCCTCGGTGCGCTCGACTGGCCTGTGTGAGCGGCGATCAGCCCGCTACGCCGGGGTCGTCAGCGCTCGGGTCGCCGGTCATACGCCAGGCGTCGGCCCACGCGTCGAGCTGACGCCGTTCCCGCTTGGTCGGCCGCCCCGTGCCCCGAGGGCGGAACAGCGGGGCGAGCGGGCGCTCCTCGGCCGACGGGGCTGGGGGGCTGTGGTCCACGTAGCAGGTGACCGCAACCGGCGCCCCGACCCGTTTGGTGATCGTGCGCACCACCTCGACGACGCGATCGCGCTCGTGGATGCGCACCTCCACCCGGTCGCCGGGTCGGACGGTGGTCGACGGCTTCGCCGGTCGGCCGTTCACCGTGACGTGACCGCCTTTGCACACCTCACCCGCTTCGGTCCGGGTGGACGCCAGGCGGATCGACCACAGCCAGGCGTCGACCCGGGCCTCGGTCGGTTCGGTCACGCGCCGCCGACCCCACCGGTGACGGCGGCCGCGAGGTCGGCGAGGAACTGCTCGACGTCGGCGGCGGTGGTGTCCCACGCGCACATCCAACGGACCTCGCCGGTGTCGCGGTCCCAGTCGTAGAAGTGGTGGGTGCGCCGCAGGGCGTCGGCGACGCCCGGCGGCAGGACGGCGAACACGGCGTTGGCTTGGGTCGGCTGGGTGAGCCGGACGCCGGGTACGGCAGCGGCGCCGGCGGCGAGCCGAGCCGCCATGGCGTTGGCATGCGCGGCGTTGACCCGCCACAGGTCGTCCGACAGCAGTGCCACGAGTTGGGCACTCAGGAACCGCTGCTTGCTGGCGAGTTGCATGGAGGTCTTGCGGAGGTACGCGACGGCGTCGGCGAGTGCCGGGTCGAGGACGATCACCGCCTCGGCGAGCAGCGCACCGTTCTTGGTCCCGCCGAAGGACACGACGTCGACGCCCACGTCGGTGGTGAGCGCCCGGAGCGGCACGCCGAGGTGGGCGGCGGCGTTGGCCAGTCGAGCGCCGTCGAGGTGCACCCGCAGCCCGAGGCCGTGTGCGTGGTCGCAGAGCGCGCCGAGTTCGTCGGTGGTGTAGACGGTGCCGAGTTCGGTGGACTGCGTGACCGAGACGGCGCCGGGCTGCGCCCGGTGCACGGTGCCGAACCCCCAGGCCTCGGTGTCGAGCAGCGCCGGGGTGAGCTTGGCGTCGGTGGTGGGGACGGTCCAGAGCTTGAGCCCGCCGATGTGCTCGGGCGCGCCGCCTTCGTCGACGTGGACGTGCGCGTGGTCCGTGCACACCACGGCCTCCCAGCGCTGGCACAGGGCCTGCAGCGCAACGACATTGGCGCCGGTGCCGATCAGGACGGGGAACGCGGTGGCCTGGGGTCCGAAGTGCTCGTGGACGAGCTCGCCGAGGCGGGCCGTGTGCTCGTCGGCGCCGTAGGAGTGGGCGTGGCCGTGGTTGGCGGCGGCGATGGCGTCGAGCACGGCGGGATGGGCGCCGGCCTCGTTGTCGGAGGCGAAGCCCCGGACCGATCCCGGGCCGGTGCTCACGGCCGAGCTCCGGCGGCGCGCACGGTGACGGTGGTGTCGTAGTAGGCGCCGCCGCCGCCGGCGTCGGCCATGGTGTCGTCGGTGAGCACGTTCACCGCCCGATCCTGTCCCCACCAGCCCCACGGGATCGCGCACACCCCGGACCGGACCCGCGCCGACCGGCGCACCGGCAGCGTGAGCGATCCACGGCCGTTGGCGACCACCGCTGGAGCGCCGTCGTCGAGGCCGAGGGCGTCGGCGTCGTCGGGATGCAGCTCGAGGCACGGCTCGGGTTCCAGCGTGCCGTGGTGGTGCGAGTACGACGTGTTGAGAAACCGGGGGTGGGTCTTGGGGGTGAGCAGGCGCAGCTCACCGGGGGCGACCGGCGGCGCGGTGAAGGTCGGCAGCGCGGGCAGACCGAGCCCGGCGAGGGCGTCGTTGCGCAGCGCGGCCCGCCCGTCGGCGGTGGCG
This sequence comes from Acidimicrobiales bacterium, assembly GCA_044370695.1. Classification (GTDB taxonomy): domain Bacteria; phylum Actinomycetota; class Acidimicrobiia; order Acidimicrobiales; family Ilumatobacteraceae; genus JBEIFW01. The sequence goes on from JBILVB010000225.1 coordinate 2,105, forward strand.
AACCCGCCGGTTGCATACGGCAGCAACGGTTCCGGGAGGTCGTGGCGGGCCCAGCCGCGGGCCCGGAGGGCCTCGACGTCGAGGTCGTGCAGCGCGAGGCGCACCAGGGCCTCGTCGTCGAGGTCGAACATCGGATCCTCGATCCCGAGCGCGCGGGCCAGGCGTCGCCACAACTCGGTGTTGGGGACCGCCTCGCCGACCGGTGCGATGGCCGGCTCGTTCCAGCCGAGGTGCAGGCTGCCCCACGACGGCACCACGTCGAGCTGCTCGATCTGGGTGGTGGCCGGGAAGACGACGTCGGCGTAGCGGGCGGTGTCGGTCAGGAACTGCTCGCTCACGATCGTGAACAGGTCGTCACGGGCCAGACCGCGGCGCACGGCGCCGGCGTTGGGGGCCGAGGTCGCCGGGTTCCCGCCCCACACGACCAGCGCGTGGATGCCGGTGGCGGGGTCCTCGAGGGCGCGGCCGAGCTGGTTCGCGTTGATGCCCCGGGTGCGGGGCCGGTCCGGCGCGTCGAAGACGTCCTCGTCGACGTGCGTGCCGGACCACACGCCGGTGGAGCGGGCCAGTCCGCCACCGCGCACCCGCCAGGCCCCGGTGAGGACGGGGAGGCAGGCCAAGGCCCGGAACGTCATCGCGCCGTGCCGATGGTGCTCGGCGCCGATGAGCGTGCGGATGAAGGCCCGGCGGGTGCTGCCGTAGCGCCGGGCCAGACGCTCGATCTCCTCGGCGTCGACGCCGCACGCGGTGGCGGCCCGGGCCGGGGTCCACCCGGCGACGTGGGCGGCGAGCTCGGCGAAGCCGGTGGCGTGGTCGCGGACGTAGTCGTGGTCGACGAGGTCGTCGCGCACGAGCACGTGGAGCATCCCGAGGATCAGCGCAACGTCGGTGCCCGGGAGCGGTTGGACGAACCAGTCGGCGGATTCGGCGGTGATGGTGCGGAGGGGGTCGACCACGATCACCGTCGCCCCGTTGGCGCGGGCCTGTTCGACGTAGGGCCACAGGTGGCGGTTGGTGAGGCGGGTGTTGGTTCCCCACAGCAGCACGACCTCGGCGTGGGCGACGTCGAGCGGGTCGGCACCGTGACCGGAGCCGTAGGTGAGCGCCGTGCCGGTGGCCGCCGTGGCGCCGCAGAGCGAACCGGTGGTGCGTGACGCCCCGAGCGCGGCGAACAGGCGCCGGTCGAGCGACGACGCCTGGATCAGGCCCTGGGTCCCGGCCGACGACCACGGCAGGATCGCCTCGCCGCCGTAGGTGTCCCGCACCCGGCGCAGACCGTCGGCGGCCGCGGCGAGCGCCTCGTCCCAGGTCGCCTCGCGGAACGCCCCGGATCCCTTGGGGCCGTTGCGCAGCAACGGTGTCGTGATCCGGTCGGGCGCGTACACGCGGGACAGGAACCGGTTCACCTTGGGGCACAGCTCACCCTGGGAGTACGGGTGGTCGGGGTTCCCGCGCAGGCGCACGGCTACCCCGTCGTCGACGGTGACCTCCCACCCGCACGAGTCGGGGCAGTCGTGGTGGCAGGTGCCGAGCACGGTGCGGGAGGCCATGGCCGGCGACGGTACCGGAGCGCTCCGTGCACCGTTGCGGAGTTCGGGGCACCGGTGGGCTGCGGGCCGTCGCAGACGTTCAGCCGGCCGCCGCCAGCACTTCGTGGACGCTCGGGTCCGCCGCCACGAAGTCCCTGCCGCGCAGCCACAACGGCGTCCCGACCGCCAGGAGCGTGTAGGTGCTGCGAGCGAGGGCGAGCGAGCGCCCGGCGTCGCTGTCCCAGCGTGCGTCCGAGGCGATCTCCCGAAGGTCGCCGGCGGCGGCGTGCAGCCGGCCGGCCCAGTGCTCGACGTGGACGGCCGCCGCAAGGTGGTCGCTCTTGGAGCCGTTGCAGCGATCGGCGAGGACCAGGTTCTCGATGGCGTCGTTCGGCCAGCGGGCCCAGGGCAGGAAGTGGTCGACCTCGACGCGGTCGGCCAGGGGCGCGTCGCAGTAGAAGCAGCGCCCGTTCTGCAGCTCCCGTAGCCCGTCGCGCAGCGCGCTCGGGAACGCGATGCGCTCGGCGCCGAACAGGTGGGTGCGCAGCCGGTCGTCCTCGGTGGCGAGCTTGCTCCACCGGGCGACGTCCTGGGTCCAGTGGTGCTCGATCAGCGGCCGCAACAGCGGGCCGAGCACGATGAGCCGAGCGGCGACACCGGGGCGGAGCCGCACCACGTCGCGACCTTCCTTGCGCAACGTTCGCACCGATGTGCCCTCGGGCCAGTCGAGTTCGTAAAGGAACGGGAACGGCCGGTCGCCCACGACTTGCAGCAGCGGGATCGGGTAGCGCACGAAGGTGTCCTCCACCGCGTCGACCGTCTCGGCGTAGAGCGCCGGGAAACGCTGGGCCGCCTCTCGCGCCGTCCGGCAGCGGTGGGCGTCGGCGTGCACGGAGAGCGCGAAGACCGCTCGTAGCGGTGGGGAGGTCTTCGTCGAGATCTGGCGCAGCTCCCGGCCGACGCCGTCGGCGGCGACGTAACGGCGGGCCTGCGGAAAGTAGAGCTCGACGACGCGTGCGGCGATCGCCCGGGTCGGGACCGCGTCCGAACCCGCATCGAGGGCGCAACAGTCGATCAATGCCAGCAGCAAGGCGAGCTTGTACGTCGCCGTCCGCCGGCCTTCGTCGATCACGCGCAGCAGCCGCTCGATCAACAGGTCGTCGTCGGCCGCCGCCATGGCCGCAGTCTGTCGTTCGTTGCGGCCGTCAGCGGTTGAGGAACACCGGGATGGTGCGCGGGCCGCGGACCTGGCCGTTGGCCCAGGTGGTGCGCTTCGTGGTGTCGAGGCTGTAGTGCGGGAACGCCCGCAGCCATTCCTGGAGGGCCACGGTCAGTTCGAGCCGGGCCAGGTTCGAGCCGATGCAGCGGTGGATGCCGAGGCCGAACGCGACGTGGCGGTTGTGGGCTCGGTCGATGCGGAACTCCTCGGGGGCCTCGAACGCAGCGGGGT
>JBILVB010000226.1:0-5060 GCA_044370695.1 Acidimicrobiales bacterium
TGGTGTCCTGTGAGCCACGCCACTGCCGGGCGCGGACGCGGGCGCCGTCGGTGACGACCAGCGGTGCGCCCGAGACCATCGCGGCGAGCGTCGCGTCGTCGGGGACCGTGGTCGCCTGGACCACGCCTCGCTCGGGCGGCAGGAGCCCGGCGGCGGCCGCCGAGACGATCCCTGCGCCGTCGCCGTCCACGCCGATCACCGCCGTGCGGACGCGCGCCACGGGCACCGGGTCGTCGACGGCGACGATCCGCACCGGTGGGACCGCTCGGGCCGGGGTCGACAGGATGCGTTCGTCGACGAAGCCCGAGGGATCGACCCGGGCCTCGCCGATGTCGCGCGCGGGCCGGTCGGCAAGCAACTCGGCGAGTATGGCCGGCGGCAGGGTGCGGTAGCGCTCCCAGGCGGCGTCCCCGCGGATGACGACGTCGCCGACGCCGAGCAGCCGGGCCACGGGTTCGAGCGCAGCCGGCTCGAAGGTGCCGTCCTGGATCGTGTCGTCGAGCGCCCACAACAGGTCCATCCGCCCGGGCGAGCCCAGGGGGAGCAGATCCCGGCCGAGCACGGGCCGGTCGGTGAGGCCGGGCAGGACCGGATCGGTGGTCGTGCCCCATCGGTAGGCGGCGAAGTCCTGGCCGGGCAGTTCGAGCACGGCGGTGTCCGACTCGCCGAGCGCTGCGGCGGCCTGGGGCCACCAGGCCGGGACCTGCTCGGGACGTTGCAGCGTGGCGTCGACGAACCCACCGGTCCAGGCCGCCTGGCCGTTGACGAGCACGGCGAGGGTGAGCGCTGCGGCGGCGAGCGCGCCGCGCCGCGGCCACCGCACGGCCAGTGCCGCTACCGCCGCGCCCAGGGCCAGCGCGCCGGCGAGCGCCACGAGCGGCACCGCCCGGGTGGAGCTGCGCAGCGCGAGCACCAGCGTCGAGCGGGAGGCGTCGCCGAGCAGCAGCGAGCCCCAGGGTGACGGGTCGCCGGGCGGGTGGGCCCCGACGGCGATCACGGTGCCGGTGACGAGCAGCGTGGCGAGCCAGCCCGACGCCGACCAGCGCACGGCGACGATCGCCACGACCACCGCGACCACGAGTCCGAACCCGAGGCCGAGCAAGGCCGGGTCGGTCAGGTACGGCGTCGAGGCGGAGTTCCACCGGCCGAGGAAATCGCCGCCGTAGAAGAGCCAGTAGCCGAGTCCGCGCAGCACCTCGGGCGCCGAGGACGTCGTCGCGACCGCGTCGACGGTCTCGGAGTAGGCCAGGACGTCGGCGCCGTACCGGGACTGGACCAGCAGTGGGACCGCCCACCAGGCGTTCGCCGGCACGGCGAACGCGGCGATCCGACCGACGACGGCACCAGCACGCCGCCAGGTGATCTCGCCGCGCCAGGCGGCGTGGACGAGCCACGTGACCGGGGCGACGGCGACGAGGGCGACGGCGGTCGCGTTGATACCGCCCACCGTCGCGCTCACGAGCGCGACGACCGCGGGCCAGCGCCAGCCACCCCGCCGGGCGGCCAGCACCGTGGCCGCGACGATCCAACCGAGGCCGGCCCACGGCGTGAGCAGCACCGAGGTCCGGTTCACGTAGGTCAGCACGAACGGCGAGCTCAGGTAGGCCACGGCGGCGACGAGCGCGGCGACGGCGGGCAGGCCGAGGTGACGAGCCAGGAACCGCACGCCCGTGCCAGCGGCGAACAGCACGGTGCCCACCCACAGACGCTGGGTCACCCAGTCGGGCAGCCCGGCGAGGTCGCCGAGGGCGAACCACGGACCCATCGGCCAGAGATACCCCACGACCTGATGGCTGACGTGGCCGCCGAACTGGCTGGTGTCCCACAGTTCGCCCGCTCGTCGGAGCAGACGCGACGGGTCGAGCAGGAGGTAGTGCTTGGTGTCGGCGGCGACCGTGCCGGGCGCGGTGAGCAACGCGGGCAGGTACGAGAGCACGCCCAACAGGGCGATCTCGACCAGGTGGCGGCGCCGAGGGTTCACGGCACGACGGCGTAGATGCCGAACAAGGCGGTCAAGGTGACGAGCAGCGCCGCCTCGGTGGCGACCAGCGTCGTCCACCAGGCGCCCGACGTCATCCGGGGCCGACGGGGTTGCCACACGGCGAGCACGAGCACCAACGGGAACGCAGCGAGCACGAATCGGGGGCGGGCCGTGACCGTGGCCGGGAGCAGCATGAGGAACACGATCACGGCGGTGTACGCGAGGTCCGGGGCCGGGATCCGGTGGCGGCGCAGCCCGACGAAACCGGTGACGATCACCGCGACGCTCGCCACCGTGAGGAGGTTGGCGGGTGAGCTCAGCGGGGCCCGCACGACGTCGACGGCGGCCGTCACCACCCGCCAACCGAAGCTCGTCCCCTCGTCCCACGCCTCTCGTTGCACCCGGAACCACACGGCCGCCTCGCCGGTGCGGTGGGCCAGGTACGCCTGGAACCCGAGGAAGCCGAGCGGGGCGAGCGCCGGGGCGAGGAGTGCGCGCCACTCCCGCCGGGACCGGATCGCCAGCGCTGCCGCCACGGCGCAGGCGACCACGAGCGCGAGGCCGTTGGGTCGCGTCGCCGTGCCGACCGCGGCGGCCAGGCCGGCCAGCAGCCAGCGCCGATCGGCGAGGGCCAGCAGGCATCCCGCGGCGGCGACCAGCAGCAGCGGTTCGGCGTAGCACATCGACAATACGACGCTGCCCGGGAACAGGCTGACCACGACCATGGCCCGACCGGCGGCCTCGGGTCCCCACCAGCGGCGGGCCACGAGTCCGAGCGCGAAAACGGCCAGCGCACCGAGCACGACGTTGACGGCGATCGCGGCGGCGATCTCGTCGCCGGGAACGATGAGATCGGTGAGTCGGATCAGGAGGGGGTAGAGCGGGAAGAACGCGGCGCGGGCCTCGAGCTGGTCGTAGGTGATCCCCGGCGGGACGGACTGCGGGTAGCCGAGTCGAGCGAGCTCGACGTACCAGCGGCCGTCCCAGGCGGACAGCACGCTGCGGAGGTCGGGCAGGGCGCTCGTCGGCCTGGGGAGGCCCTGCTCGGCGAACACCGCCGAGCGCGAGGCCGACACCAACCCGGCGCCGACCAGCACGGCGATCCGGCTCGCGACGAACGCGAACGCACCGAGAGCGAGCGCGTGGCGCCATGCGGGGTCGGTGAGGGCGCGGCGCACGGCCGTGGTCACCAGGACGCGATCGGCGGGATCGCCCGCCGGGGGCCGAAGGCCGGTGCCGACCAACCGGCGGCGAGCAGCAGCCGGATCACCCGGCCCCGCTGACCGGTGTAGGGGGCGAGCAGGGCGAGCAGCTCGTCGTCGGTGCCCCGGGGCCGGCCGGCGAGTGCGTACGCGACGATGTTGCGCAGGTGGTAGTCGCCGACGGCCACGGCGTCGGGATCGCCGAGCGCCGTGCGCACCTGGGCGGCGGTCCACACCCCGACGCCCGGGATCCGGCGCAGCAGGACCTCGGCGGCCGGACCGTCGAGTCCGGCGGCGGCCTCGAGCCGGTCGGCCCGCCGGCTCACGGCGCGAAGCGTGTCGGCGCGCCGGCGCTCGATGCCGAAGCGGTGGTACCACCAGTACGGGCGCTCGGCGAGCCGCTCGGGGTGCGGCGGGAGGAGCAGCCCGAACGGTCCGGGCGCGGCGGTGGCGTCGGCCCGGCACAACGCCGCCCACTGCCGCACCGCTTCGAGCGAGGTCACCCGCTGGGCGAGCACGGCGGCCACGAGCGCCGGATGGACGAGCGCCAGGCGAGACAGCCGTAACCCGGGGGTCCGGCGCTCGGCGTCGGCCACCGCTCGGTGGTGCGCCACGAGCGCCGGGGGGTGGTCGGTGAGCCCGGCGATCTCGGCTGCCCGGGCCGCGAGCCAGTCGCCCCCGGCGCCCCACGCCTCGACGCCGAGGGTGCCCTCGCGCCGGGTGAGGCACACGGTGCCCGGACCGTCGGGCGTCCACCGGGCCAGCACCGCGTCCACCGGCCCGACGGTGGTCGTGGGATCGGACCGCCCGATGCGCTGGATGCCGATCGTGCGGGCGAAGTCGAGACGCTCGGCGACGGCCAGGAGGTCTCGCACGGCGCGCACGCTAGTCCTGTGTCTCAGGAGTCGCCGCGACGAGCGATCGGGCCCAGGCGTAGTCGGGCTTGCCCGACGGGCTGCGGGAGATCGCCGTGCACAGCACGAGTGCCTTGGGCAGCTTGTAGCGGGCGAGGTGCTCCGACGCGGTGGCTCGCAGTTCCTCGAGCGTCACCGATGCGCCCGCCCGGGGCGCCACGACGGCGACGACCGCTTGGCCCCAGCGCGGATCGGGCCGGCCGACGACGAGCGCGTCGTACACCGCCGGGTGGGCCTTGATGGCCTGCTCGACCTCCTCGGCGAACACCTTCTCGCCGCCGGTCGTGATCGTGACCGCCTCCCGGCCGAGCAGTTCGATCGAGCCGTCGGCGAGCCGCCGGGCGCGGTCGCCGGGCACGGAGTACCGGCGGCCGTCGACCACCGGGAACGTGGCGGCGCTCTTCGTCGGATCGCCGAGGTAGCCGAGCGGTGTCGGGCCGCAGGTCGCCATCCAGCCGATCTCGTCGGCGCCGGGCGCGAGTTCGCGGGTGCGGGTGTCGTCGAGCACCGTCGCGCCGGCCGAGGCCTCGAAGGTTCCGGTCGACGCGCCGCTCGCCGTGGTGGACGACCGGACGCCCTGACGCCCCGACTCCGAGGAGCCGACGATGTCCATGATCGTGACGTGCGGGAGCCGTTCGAGCAGCGCCGCTTTGGTGGTGGCGGACAGCACGGCCCCGCCGCTCGTCAGGTGCCGTAGCCGGCCGAGGTCGTAGTGGTGCGTGCGTAGCGCGTCGAGCAGGGGCTGGCCGAAGGCGTCGCCGACGATCTGCAGGGACGTGGCGCCGTGCGTGGCGGCGGTGGTGAGCACGTCGTGGGCGTCGAAGTGGGTGACGACGGACTGCACCAGCACCGTGCCGCCGGCCAGCCAGCAGCTCCAGGCGTTCCAGTGCGCCGCGCCGTGCATGAACGGCGGTGAGGGCAGGGCCCGGAGACGATCGCCGTTGCCGGCCTTCGCGACGAGTT
>JBILVB010000227.1:0-5056 GCA_044370695.1 Acidimicrobiales bacterium
TCTGCGGCGCCGACCCTTCCACCGGTAACGGTGCCTCGCTGCATCGGGCGCAGCGAGGCGGGCAGGGAACGTGGAGACGAGATGAGTGACGATGTCGCCCTGTACGCAGGGTTGCAGCGCTCGGTGTCCGACCGGCATGCGACGTCTCGGCGAGCTGCGGAGGCGCTCGTCGGCCCGGACTACGAGGACCTCGCTGCCGAGGCGCCGGTCCAGGTGAGCTGGGCGCTCAACGAGTTCCTCCGGCGCCGGCCGTACGGGTTCGACGTGGACTACGACATGCGGATCCTCGATTTCGGGTGCGGCGTCGGCCGCTTGGTCGAGGCGTGTTACGACCTCGGGTTCACCCGGGTGGACGGCGTCGACATCAGCGAAGGGATGATCCGGTACGCGCGCACGAACGCTCGTTTCGAGCACTCGCAGTTCTGGGTGACCGGCGGGGACGATTGCGGCGGCGCACCCGAGGGGACCTACGACCTGGTGATGTCGTTCATCACGATGCAGCACGTCAGCATGCGTCAGACCCGGATCGACATCTTGCGGTCCATGGCCCGTTGTCTGAAGCCGGGCGGCGTGATCGTGATCGAGATGTGCAACTACCCGGGCGTGGTCGAGTCACGGGTGCCCCGCAACCACGCACTGTGGCGGCAGAACATGACGGCCGAGGACACGAACTCGAAGGCCGACGTCTGGATCACCCCGGACCAGTTCGGCGCCGTCTACGACGACGTGCGGTTGTTCTTCAAGGACATCCAGTTCCAGGAGTTCGACCGCCACGACAACGTCTACGTCTACGACGAGCGGGCCATCTACCCGTACCCCCGCAACGCCTTCGTCATCTCCGCGTCGAAGGGTCGGGGCCTGGTCGAGAAATACCTCGGGCACCCGGCGTGACCGATGAGCCCCGGCGCCGGATCAGCGCCGTTGGGCGAACCAGTCCCCGAGGGCGACGAACCCGTCGTCGAGGCTGATCGTCGGCGCCCAGCCGAGGTCGTCGCGGGCCGGGCGGGGATCGAACCAGTGGGCGGTGCCGAGCTGTTCGGCGAGGAACCGGGTGAGCGGCGGTTCGGTGTCGGTGCGGCGGAGGGACCACACCCGTTCGGTGAGCGACCCGGCGAGGGTGGCGACCCGCAGCGGCACCCGTCGGGGCCGAGCATCGACGCCGGCCGCCCGCAGGATCGCCTCGACGAGTTCGCGCACGGGGCGGGGCTCGCCGTTGGCGATCACGTACGCACGACCGGCGCAACGCGCCCGCGGGCGGGCTGCGTCGAGCGCTGCGACGAGGGCGGATGCAGCGTTGTCGACGTAGGTCGTGTCGACGAGTGCCGTGCCACCACCGACGAGCGCCAGGCGGCCGCTGCGGGCCCGCTCGACGATCCGCCCCACCAGCTGCGCGTCGCCCGGCCCCCACACGAGGTGCGGGCGCAGGGCGACGACGGCCGTGTCGTCGTCGCACGCACCGAGCGCGAGCCGCTCGGCCCGGGCCTTGGATTCGGCATAGAACGCTCCGACGCGGCCGGCGACCGGTCGCCCCGTGAACGGCGGCTCGGCGCCGGCGCCCACGATCGAGGAACCCGAGTGCGCCACCGACGGGGTGGAGACATGGACGATGGTGCCGACCCCGGCGCGGCGTGCGGCGTCGAGCACCACCGAGGTGCCGTCGATGTTGACGCTGCGGTACTCGTCCCACCGGCCGGTGACCCCGACCTTGGCGGCCGCGTGGATCACGGCGTCACAACCGGTGAGCGCCCGTTCGACGACGCTGCGGTCGCGCACGTCGCCGAGGACCTGCTCGAGATCGGCGTCGACCTGACGCCGTTGGAGCAGCACGACCCGGTCGCCCCGACGGTCGAGGTACTCGGCCGTCCGGCGCACGAGCAGGCTCGAACCCCCCGTGAGCAGCACCCGCCGCACGGTCACCACGGCACCCGGGCCGAACCGCCCGACAGCACCGCCGACGCCCACGCCGCGACCTCGGCACGGTCGATCTTGGTGTTGTGGCGGATGTCGACCGGCAGCGACGGCGCCGTCAGCACCGCGGCCACCGGTGCCCAGTGGACCGCAGCGCGCACCTCGTCGGTGACGGGGGTAGGGGCGAGCGACGCATCGCCCGGTGCGACGACCACCACCACGAGTTGCTGGCAACCGCGCGGCCCGACGCCCACCGCGGCGGCGCGCTCGAGACCGGGAAGCGCCTCGACGGCCACCTCCACCGGAACCGGGGTGATGGGCCCGTGCACCGTGTGTACGACGTGCACGGTGCGCCCCTCGATCCAGAGCCGGCCGTCGGTGTCGAGGTGCCCGACGTCGCCGGTGCGGTGCCACACCGTGCCTGCGGCGTCCGAGGGTCGGGCGTCGCGCTCGGTGCGCCACCGTCGGTCGTAGCCGTCCGACATCCACGGGGTGCGCACGAGCACCTCGCCGGTGACGCCCGGCGCCAAGGAGGCGACGGTGGTCGCAGCGTCGAAGTCGAGCGCAGCGATCATCACGTGCGCGCCGGACACCGGCCGGCCGACGCACACCCCGTGCCCGCGTCCGGCACGGTCGATCTCGGCGAGCGACACGTCGGCGACGGGCAGGCATTCGGTCATCCCGTACGGCGTGTGCGCCTCGGTGCCGGGATGCTGTCGTTCCATCCGTCGCAGCGTCGCCACGGGAACCGGCGCGCCGGCCGACAGCACGAGCCGCAGGCCGGCCGTGCGGGGGTCGGGCGACGGTGCCGCGGTGCGCAGCACGTTCGCCAGCGCCGCCGGCGAGGCGAACGCGATCGTGGCCCCGATCGACCCGCAGGCGGCAGCGAAGGCGTCGGCGGTGAGGGCGCCGGGCGTGGTGACGTCGACGTCGGGGATGGTGGAGGTGATCCCGAGCGCCGGGCCGTAGAGCGCGAACGGGGCGAAGGCTGCGACGAGCCGGTCCTCGGCGGTGATGCCGTACGTGGCGACGAGGGCGTCGCGCTGGGCGGCGAGCTGGCGGTGCCGGTAGCGGACGCCCTTCGCAGGGCCGGTGGCGCCCGAGGTGTAGAGGACGGCAGCGGGCTGATCACCGGTCGGTTCGGCCGGCAGGTCGTGGGTGCTGCGAGCGAGGTCGTCGAGGCGGGCCAGCGAACCCGGCGCACGTCGTGGCCCGACCGTGATCCGGCGCGCCCCGGGGGTCCAGCGCAGGAGACGTGACGCAGCGATCGCCGGCGGCGGGCCGATCACCCAGGCCGGTCGGGCGCCGCGCACCGCGGCGCGCAGACCGCGCAGTCCGAGGCCGCGGTCGGCGATGACGGTGACCCCGCCGGCGCGCCACACGCCGTACACCGCGGCGACCAGGTCGATGCCCGGTGGCGTGAGCATCGCCACCCGGTCACCGGGCGCGAGCCCCACCTCGGCGAGTCCGCGTGCGATCCCCTCCACCCGCCGGTGCAGGTCGCCGAACGTGGTGCGCTCGCCGGATGCGCCGTCGACGAAGGCGATCGCGTCGGCCGTCGACGGCGTGGCGGCGCGCCCGGCGAGCGCCGCCCAGGTGGGCACGTAGCCGTTGCCGGTCGGCTCGGCCGATGTCGGCTCGTCGGGCCCGGTCCGCAACCACGTGTCGACCACGCCGGCAACGTCGGCCTCGAGCGGGCTCAGATGCCCGGCGTCGGCGAAGCGGTGGAGCCGGGCGTGCGGCAGCCGCTGCGCGAGGTCGAGGGCGAACGAGTCGTCGAAGACCGGATCGTCGGCGCCCCACACCACGAGGGTGGGGCGGCGGAACGTTCGCAGCGCTTCGGCCACCTCGGCGATGGGCGCGGCGGACGGGTGCCCGGGGTGGAACGGGACGTCGTCGACGAACTCGGCGATCGTCGTCCGGTCCTGCGCCGAGCGGTAGGGCGCTCGCAGCGCGTCGCGCACCGATCGGGACAGGCGCCGGCGGGAGAGCGCACCGGTGCCCGACACGAACGTGCGCGTGCGGCGGCACACGAGATCGGTCAGCGGGCCCGCAGCGGCAACACGGATCAGTCGCGGCGCGGCGCGGCCCGCCGGAACGGCGATCCCGGTGTTGCACAGGACCAGGCCCGCCAGCCGCTCGGGGTGCGCGACGGCGAAGCCCATGGCGACGGCGCCACCCCAGTCATGGCCGACGAGGGTGAACGGATCGTCGAGGTCGAGCGCGTCCACGGCGGCAGCGAGATCACGGACACGCTGCGCATAGCGGCGTGGGCCGGTGCGGTCGCTGAAGCCCATCCCGGGCTGGTCGAGGGCGATGACGCGATGGGTGCGGCCGAGCCGCTCCAGCAGGTCGCGCCACAGCAACGACCAGGTGGGGTTGCCGTGCACGCACACGACGGTGCCGGCGGGCTGCGGCGGGCCGTTCTCCAGGATGTGCCAGGTGACGCCGTCGACGGTGAGCGTCCGTGACCACGACGGGTCCACACCCCACGAGCGCCACTGCTCGGTGGTCGGACGCTCCGGTCCGGCCCGCATCACCAGACGAGCTCGGTGAAACTGGTGTTGAGGCCCGAACCGATGCCCATGCAGAGGATCCGCTGGCCGGCGGGCAACTGCGGTGCGATCCCCGCCAGCGTGATCGGGATGGCGGCGGGGCCGACGTTGCCGTACTTCGGGTAGGTGAGCGGCACGCGGGCGGGATCGATGCCGAGGCGCTCGCAGATGAGCGAGGTGTGGACCGAGCTCACCTGATGCACCACGTAGCGATCCATCCCGGCGGCCCAGTCGAAGTCGCCGACCGCGTCGTTCCACGCGGCCTGGGCCAGGTCGAGCCCGGCCTCGAGCAGGCGCTTGGTGTCGGTCGTCATGCGGTCGAGGTCGCCGACGCACAGCGTGTGGTGCTCGGTGGCGGCGCGGGTGACGCCGCCCACGATCCGATGGGCGTCAGGATGCCGATCGAGGTTGCCGAGCACCATGGCGGCGGCGCCGGAGCCGAGGGTGAGCGAGGCGAACTCGTCGAACAGATCGATGACGGTGGCCGATTCCCGCTGCAGCCGAGCGATGGTGGCGAGCTGCGTGTAGCGGCTTCCCTCGCCGTCCACGATGAGCGCGTACTCGATGAGGCCGGCGTCGATCGCAGTGGCAGC
>JBILVB010000083.1:0-17164 GCA_044370695.1 Acidimicrobiales bacterium
GCGATCATCTGTCACCACCCGCGAGCCAAGTACTTCGTCGCCCGCTGAGCGCGCGACGAAGACGGGCCGGCCGGAACCGGCGGGCGCTCAGACGGCGGCGAGGAGATCGACGACGAACACCAGGGTGTCGGTGCCGGTGATCCCGGCCTTGGGCACGCCCTGGCTCCCGTACCCCTTGTCGGGTGGCACCACGAGCAGCACCCGGCTGCCGACCTTCTGCCCGACGAGGCCCTCGTCCCAACCCTTGATCACCTGACCGCCGCCGATCGACAGCGTGGCGACGGCGCCCCGATCCCACGAAGAGTCGAACAGCTTCCCGCTGCCCCAGATCACCCCGACGTACTGCACGACGGCGGTCTGGCCCGCCTTCAGCTCGGCCCCGGCGCCCTGGAGCAACACCTTGGTCACGAGGCTCGTCGGAGCCGGGCCCGACGGCGTGGCGATGGTCGGCTTCTGGCCTGCCGCAGCGGTCACCGCGGGCAGGGCCGGATCGGGATCGACCGGGGTGCCCTCCGCCGACGACGTCGGGCCGTACGCGCCGACGAGGTCGACCACGAACACCATCACGTCGGTGCCCTTGATCCCGGCCTGCGGCTGACCCTGCGGGCCGTACCCCTTGTCCGGGGGGATGGCGAGCAGGACCCGCCCACCGGCCTTCTGTCCGACGAGCCCCTCGTCCCAGCCCGTGATCACCTGGCCGGCGCCGATCTTCACGAGGAACGGTTGCCCGCGATCGAACGAGTTGTCGAAGACCTTGCCGGTCTCCCAGATCGACCCGTGGTAGTTGACCAGCAAGGTGTCGCCCGAGGCCACCTGCTTCCCCGTGCCCTCCGAGAGCGCCTTGACGACCAGTTGCGTCGGCGCCGGCATCTGGGTGGGCACGACGGTCGGCTTGGCGCCGAACGCCCCGGTGACCTCCGGCAGTTCGCCCATCCCCTTGGCGATCGTGGTGGTCACGATGGGTACCGTCGAGGGGCCGGAGGACGAATCGTCGCCGCAGGCGGCAAGCAACAGCGCCGCCGCAGCGGCCGGGACGAACACACGTCGAAGCACGGGTGGCGACGCTACCGGGCCGCCCCGGGCCGACGCGGGTCGCGGTGCGCTCAGCTCTCGACGGTCATCGGCAGCGACGGATCCGCCGACCACTCCGACAGCGACCCGTCGTACACGGCGACGTCGCGGTGGCCGAGCAGGTGGAGCACGAACGCGTCGCTCGAGGCCGCGATCCCACCCCCGCAGTAGGTGATCACGCGGTCCCGGCCGAGCACCTCGGCGAACGACGTCCGAAGGTCCTCGAGCGAGCGGTACCGGTGCGTCGTGTCCTCGACGAGCCCGGCGGCCGACACGTTGCGGGCCGTCGGGATGTGCCCCGGGCGCGCGTAGACGCGGGCCTCGCCGCTGAAGCTCGCCGCCGGCAGCGCGTCGACCAGGCAGGTACCCGTCGCACCGATGGCGGCGAGCACCTCCTCACGGCCGACGAAGAGCCCCGGGCGCACCCGGGGCACGAACGTCGCCGGATCGAACGGACCGACGTCGGCGGTGACCGGCCGTCCCTCGCCGGTCCACGCCGCCCAGCCGCCGTCGAGCACGGCAGCGTCGTCGAACCCGAAGGCCCGAAGCATCCACCACACCCGGGCAGCCCACATCGAGCGCGCCCGGTCGTAGAGGACCACCCGGACGCCGTCCCCGACCCCCAGGGCACTCATCGCGGCGGCGAAGCGGTCGGCGGCGGGCAGCATGAACCGCAGGCGACTGTCCGGATCCGACAGGTCGGTCGCCAGATCGGCGAACCCGGACCCGGGGATGTGGCCGACCGCCCAGTCGTCCCGACCGCTCACGACCTGGTAGCCGCCCGGTCCGCCCGGGCGGAGGATCGTGGTGCACTCCAGCACCCGCAGGCCTGGCTCACCGAGACGTTCGGCGAGCCAGGCCGTGGAGACCAACGGCTCCATCCGGTCAGGTACCGGCGAGCTTGGCGACCACCGGCGCCATGGCGTCGGTGGCGTCCTGCTGGAACGCGATGTAGTTGATGCCCCAGCGCTCGCGCAGCGCCTGCAGGTTCTCGGTGATCTGCTCGACGGTGCCGATCTGGAAATACGGCGCCTGGAGCACGACCTCGGGCGGCAGGCCGAAGGCCTTGGAGAGATTCTCGGCGACCGGCGTCGGATCCGGGGTGACGACCGTGACGAAGACCTGGAGCTGCAGCTCGAGCTGGTCGAACCGGTCGCCGGCGCCCTCACGGACCCAGGCGATCTTCTGGTCGACCACGTCCGCGGCGGCCGTGGCCATCGACTTCGGGTTGATCGAACGGGCGACGATCTTCGGGTTGATGCCGACGATGTCGGCCTTCTGCCCGGCGATCGACAGGATCTGGCGACCGCCCCCGCCGACGAGGATCGGGATGTTGGACACCGGCTTGGGCCGCCCGTCGCCCTCGGCGATCGTGTAGTGCTTGCCGGAGTAGGAGAACTTCCCCTCACCCCACAGGCCGCGGAAGATGTCGATCGCTTCGGACATGCGCTCGATGCGGGTGGACGCATCGTCCTGGGCGATGCCCGACAGCGCGTAGTCCTCCTTCATCCAGCCCGCCCCGAGACCCATGATGAACCGGCCGTCGGAGAGCAGGTCGATCGTGGCCGCCTCCTTGGCGAACACGACCGGGTTGCGGAAGTCGTTGCCGGCCACGAGCGTGCCGACCTTCAGCGTGGTGGTCGCCGCCGCTGCCGCCATGCAGGCCGGCACCGGCGCGAGCTGCCGGGGGAAGTGATCGTCGATCTGGAGGCTGACGTAGCCGAGGTCCTCGGCTTTGCGGGCGTTGTCAGCCCAGTCCTTCGCCGAGCCGGCCGAAGTGGCCTTGGCGCCGAAGCGGAACGGTCGTAGTGCCATGACCCCGGACCCTAACGCCTCGGCCGGTGGCGCCCGTCACCCGGATGGGAGTACCTGCCCGGGCGGCCGACGCCAGGCCCGGAACGCGGCGCCGAGGAGGAGCAGTGCGGACGCGACCAGCGCCAGCTTCGACAACGACGGATAACCGATCGCCGCGCGGACGAACCCCGACGAGAAGCCTGCGACGCCACCGCACAAGCTCATGAGCAGATCGGCAGAGCCCTGCACCGTCACCCGTTCGGACGCCGGCACCGACTCGCTCAACAACGTCGAGCCCCCGATCAGACCGAGGTTCCAGCCGACCCCGAGCAGCCACAGCGCCGGGAACAGCAACGCCTCGCCGTCCCCGGCGACGGCGGCGAGGCCGGTGCCGGCCACGAGCACCGCTGCGCCGACCGAGACGGCGGCCACCCGGCCGGCCCGGTCGGCGAACCGACCGACCAGCGGACTGAAGGCGTACATCCCGGCGATGTGCAGCGAGATCACGTACGCCGAGAGGCTCTCGTGCCCGTGGCTCTTCAGGTGCACCGGCGTCATGGTCATGACGGCGACCATCGCCGCCTGCGAGACCACCATCGAGGCCAGCCCCAACCGCCCGGCGGAGCTCGACAACGCCAGGCGGACCGCGGTCACGACCGGGGGTGGACCGCCGAGGGGGCCGTCGGGCACGAGACCCCCGGCAACGACGAGCGGGTCGGGACGAAGCCGCAACGCCGTGTTCACGGCGGACCCGGCGAAGAAGACCGCGGCGAAGAGCCACGGCCCGGCGTAGGGGTCCAGCCCGAGCACGTGCTCGGCGAGGTGCTCGCCGGGCGCGACCAGCAAGGGCCCGCCGACGGCCCCGAACGTCGAGGCGAACACGATGCGACTCATCGCCCGGCTCTTGGCCTCGGCCGGCGCGAGGTCGGTCGCGGCGTAGCGTGCGAGCAGGTTGGACGCCTGACCCTGACCGAAGGCCAGCAGTCCGAGCAGGAACACCGGCAGCGAGCCGAGTTGCACCCCGAGCGCAGCGACGAGGCTGCCGACCACGGCGCTCGTGTACCCCTGCACGAGCCCGGGACGCCGACCCCGGCGGCGCATCCGGCGGGACAGGACCTGCGAACCGAGCGCCGTGCCGATCGTGACCGTCGCCGTCGCGATCCCGCCCCACGCCGTGTCCTGGCCGAGCATGTCCTGGACGACGAACGCACCCACGGTGACGGCCGCCGCGAGCGCGCCTGCGCCCACGACCTGCCCAAGGGTCAACACCCGAAGGGTTCGGCGCTGGATTCCGAGGCGTTCGTCCGGAGTCGGCCCGGCGGCGGTGGTCACCCGATGATCGTACGGATCCCGCCGCAGCGCCGGGAACCACCGGGCGGGCGCGTACGTTGGGGGCATCGGCGATTCGACCCCTGAGGAGCATCACCGTCATGTCCAACCCGGTCCTCAACGACAAGGCGTTCCAGCGCGGCGGCTCCGGATGGGCTGCGCCGGATCCCGGCACCCGTTGGCACGAGCCCGTCGACGACGGCCCCGTGTCGCCCTACCGCGCTGCCGACGATCGGATGACGCTCGGGGGCACGATCACGGCGACGGGCGTGCTGTTCGTGTTGTTCCTCGCGTGTGCGACGGTCGGCTGGTTCCTCGCCGAGCCCACGGGCGCCGGCCGCGACGTGGTGTCACCCCCGGGGTGGGTGTTCCTGGTCGGCATCGGTGCTGCGTTGTCGGTGTGGCTGCTGTGGTTCAAGCCGGCGCTCGCCCGGATCATCGGCCCGGTCTACGCCGTCGGCATGGGACTGCTCGTCGGGGGGATCTCCCACACCTACGAGTCGGTGTACGACGGGGTCGTGCTCCAAGCCGTCGGTGCCACGATCGGCGTCTTCGCCGTCATGCTCGCCCTCTACCGCACCCGCATCCTGCGGGTCACCGAGCGGTTCACCAGGATCGTGGTCGGCGCCACCCTCGGACTGGCCGCGTTCTACCTGGTGTCGTTCCTGTTCAGCCTGTTCGCCGGCCCGCCCAGCTACTTCCGGCTCGGCAGCGGCCTCGGCATCGTGATCAGCGTCGTCGCCGCAGTGCTCGCCGCACTCAACCTCGCCATCGACTTCGACGTGATCGAGCGCGGTGTGCGCTCGGGCGCCCCGCGCCACTTCGAGTGGTTTGCGGCGACGGGCCTGCTCGTGACCATCGTCTGGCTGTACCTCGAGCTCCTGCGGCTGCTCGCCCACCTGCGCGAACGCTGAGCCCACGGTGTCCAGGAATCGGCAAGTTCGGCGCGCTGGGCTCACCGCCGCAGCGCGCCGGGCCGATTCCCCGAACATGGGTCAGCGGGTGATCGTCACGGGGTTGCTGTCCGCCGCCATCGCCGCGGTACCCGCCGCTGCCGCACTCGCCGAGGACTCGACCTCGGCGACCACGGCGTCGCCGAGCACCACGGCACCGGTCACCACGGCACCGGTCACCACGGCACCGGCGACCACGGCACCGGCGACCACGGCACCGGCGACCACGGCACCGGCGACCACGGCACCGGCGACCACGGCACCGGCGACCACCGCTCCCGGCACCAGCACCCCGCCGACCACCACGGCACCGCCGACCACCGGTCCCGGCACCAGCACCCCGCCGACCACCACGGCACCGCCGACCACCGGTCCCGGCACCAGCACCCCGACGTCCACCACGGCACCGCCGACCACCACGGCACCGCCGACCACCGCACCCGGCACCACCGCACCCGGCACCACTGCGCCGTCCACCACCGCGCCCGGCACCAGCACCCCGACGAGTTCGGTGGCGCCCCGACCGAGCGTTCCGGCGCCTCGTTTCGCCGCCGACCCGGCCTCGCTCGCCGCCGACTCGCTGGCCCGGGTCGACCCGGACGCCCCGATCGCCCCGGGCAAAGGCGGACTGTGGCCGGTGCGTCCGATCGTTTTCCCGATGCTCGGGCCGGTCACCTACGACGACGGCTGGGGCGACTTCCGGTCGAACATGCCAGAGAACTTCCATCTCGGTGTCGACCTGGTCGCGAGCAAGATGCAGCCGCAGGTCGCGGCGGCATCCGGCACGTTGCGGCTCACCATCGACCACCCGACGGCCGGGTGGGGGGTCACCATCGTCGACGACGACGGCTGGGAGTACCGCTACTTCCACCTCAACAACGACACCCCCGGCACCAACGACGGTGCCGCCCCGGCCCAGTGGCGCCTCGCTCCCGGACTCGGCGAGGGCAGCCGGGTCCGGGCCGGTCAGTTGCTCGCCTTCACCGGCAACTCCGGGGATTCCGAGACCGGGGTGGCGCACCTCCACTTCGAGATCCGCCGACCGGGCGATCTGAAGAACATCAACCCGTTCCCGAGCATCCGGGCCGCCGAGTTCCGCACCCGGTGCGACCCGCCCGCCACCCTCGGCCAGCTCCCTGGCATTCCCGCCCCGATCGACACCGACGCCGACGTCGTCGAGGTCACCCCGATCGAGGGGGTCGGCAGCTTCCGGATGTCGAGCAACGGCACGGTGTTCCTCGTCGGATCGGCTCGCGACGTCGGCTCGAGCGCGCACCGCGCCGCCGACGGCGCTTGCCCGGCGAAGCCCGTGACCCCCGGGGCTCCGCTGCCCCCGCCGACCGCCGGTACCCAGCTGCCTGCACCGGCTGCGACGCCGCCGGCCGGTGGGTCTCCGGTGGCCACCGCAACGGGCCGCGTCGTCGCCGGGACCTGAGCCGGGCCCCGCACGGCGAGCACCG
Source organism: Acidimicrobiales bacterium (assembly GCA_044370695.1). Lineage (GTDB taxonomy): Bacteria > Actinomycetota > Acidimicrobiia > Acidimicrobiales > Ilumatobacteraceae > JBEIFW01. Next base: position 6,608 of record JBILVB010000083.1, read on the forward strand.
ACGTCGCTAGCGTGCTCCCATGGCCATCGAGACCGTCGAGGCGTTCCGCGACCGGGCAGCCGCCTGGATCGCCGCCCACGCCGACGCCGCCCCCCGTGACTACGGCGCGATCTGCCCGCCCGATCTCGTCGATGCCGGGCGAGCCTGGCAGCAACTGCTCCATGCGGAGGGGTTCTCCGGGATCCACTGGCCCACCGAGTGCGGTGGCCAGGGGCTGACCCCGGCCCACCAGGGTGCGTGGCTGGTCGAATGCGCGCGCGCCGGCGTACCGCCGGTGTTCAACATGGTGGGGCTGGTCCTGACCGGCAGCGCCATCCTCCGCTTCGGCACCCCCGAGCAGAAGTCCCGGCACCTGCGCCAGACGCTGGCCGCCGAGCAACTCTGGTGCCAGCTGTTCAGCGAACCGGGCGCCGGCAGCGACCTCGGGTCGCTCAGCACCCGGGCCATGGCCGACGGCGACCGCTACATCGTGAACGGCCAGAAGGTCTGGTGCTCCGGCGGTCGCTACAGCGACTGGGGCATCCTGATGGCCCGCACCGACCCCGAAGCACCCAAGCACAAGGGAATCTCCTTCTTCCTGCTCGACATGCACCTGCCCGGTGTCGAGGTCCGGCCGCTCAAGCAGATGACCGGCGAGGCCGAGTTCGACGAGGTGTTCTTCACCGACGTGGAGGTCCCCGCCGACTGCCTCCTCGGGCCACTGCACGACGGCTGGAACGTCGGCATGGCGGTCCTGACCAACGAGCGCGGCCACATCGGCGCCTCGATCATCGGTCTCGAACGGCGGCTGGGGGCCATCGCCCGCCTGGCCGAAGGTCGCGACCTCGGGTCGCTCGGCCGCCAGGACCTCGCCGAACTGCTCGCGCGGGGCACCACCTACAAGTACATGGCCCAACGGCAGGGACCGGTCGCCTCGACGGCGGCGTCGCTCATGAAGCTGGGCATCACGGAGTTGATGTTCCAGGCGAGCGAACTGCGCGCCGACGCCGCCGGGGCCGAGGCGATGCTCACGGGTCCCGACTCGCTCGGCCTGCTCGCCGCACCCGGTGGACGTATCGCCGGCGGCTCGAGCCAGGTACAGCGCAACATCATCGGCGAACGCCTGCTCGGCCTGCCCCGTGAGCCCCGCTGAGGTCGAGCCATGATGAACGATCCCCGCTCCGAGGGTCAGCAGTCGGCCAAGGCGACCGGGTCGGGCTGGAACGACAAGCCCAAGAGCCGCGGACCGTCGAAGGAACTCCTCGCGTTCGTGGTGGTCGCCGTGCTCGCCGTGGTGTTCGTGCTCGGCAACACCGAGTCGGCGAGCATCCGCTTCCTCGTACCACGCGTGCAGGCACCGATGTGGGTGCTCGTGGTCCTGTGCATCGCCATCGGGATCGTGCTCGACCGCGCCTGGCAGTTCAGCCGGCGCCGCAAGAAGAAACGGGACGACGACTGATCGAGACCCGCGGCTCGATCAGTGGCGCGCCAGGATCGGGCTGCCGTGATGGGCGACGACCCGCCACGACCCGTCGACGAGCGCGAACACGTTGAGCGCCGCCACGGCCCCGCCCGGGCCCGCCCCGTCGCCGAGCAGGTTCTCCACGCAGGTCACCCACGCCACGGTGCCCTCGAGCGCCACCGCCTCGTCGGTCACGATGAACTGCAGGCGTTGGCCGTTGGTGAACAGTGTGAACCACGACGCCGAGATCGCCGGCCACCCCCGCAGCACGGGCCAGCCCGGATGGGTGCACACCGCACGTTCGGAGCGATCCCACAGGTCGCTCATCGCATCGAGGTCGCGTGCCTCGAACGCGGCGTAGAACGCGCGGTTCGCGGCGAGGACGGTTGCGGCGTCGATGATCCCTCCCGGCTGGCGCGGCCACTCCACGGATTCGGAGCGTAGGCAACGACCGCGGGAGGATGCACCAATGGGCGTCCTGCCTCCTGCGCTGGCCTCGACCGACGGCGTCACCATCGCCCTGCACGAGCTCGGGGGGTCCGGTCCGTTGCTGTTGTGGTCGCACGCGACCGGGTTCCACGCCCGCTGCTATCTCCCGCTGGCTCGCCGGCTCGCCGACCGGTTCCACTCCGTCGGGCTCGACTACCGGGCCCACGGCGATTCGACGGCACCGGACAACGGCCGGTTCGACTGGGACGGCATGGCCGAGGACCTCGCCGTGGTCGTCGACCAGCTCGACCGGCCCCTCGTCGCCGTCGGGCACTCGATGGGCGGCGCAGCGTTGTTGCTCGGTGAGATCGCCCGGCCCGGCACCTTCGCCGGCCTCGTCGTCTACGAACCGATCGTGTTCCCGCCGGACCGGGCCACCGCCCCCGGCGGCAACCCGCTCGCCGGTTCGGCACGGCGGCGCCGCAGCGAGTTCCCGTCGCACCAGGCGGCCTACGACAACTTCGCGGCCAAGCCCCCGCTGAACGTGTTCACCCCGGAGGCCCTGCACGCCTACGTCGAGCACGGTTTCCACCCGACCGCCGCCGGCACGGTGCAGTTGGCGTGCGCCGGGGAGCACGAGGCGGCCACCTACGAGGGGTCCGCGTCGCACGGCGCCTGGGCCCGTCTCGGCGAGGTCGGCTGCCCGGTCCTCGTGCTGTCGGGAGCGCCGGCCGAGTACCAGCCCTCCACGTGGGCCCACGAGGTCGCGGCGCGCCTCCCCCAGGGCACCTATCGCCAGTTCGAACGACTCGGGCATTTCGGTCCGATGGAGGATCCCGACCTCGTCGCGCACGTCGTCGACGAGTACCTCGGCCCGCTGGTGCGCCGCTGATCACGGCCCACCGGCGCACCCGCGAATGCCGGTGTCAGAATGCAGGTATGCGCAACAACGTCGGTTTGTTCATCACCAAGCGTGCGTACATGCAGCCGGACGCCGAGGCGCTCGTCGACCTCGGGACGAACCGGCGCTTCACGTTCCGCCAACTGAACCAGCGGGTCAACAAGGCGGCCGACGCCTACCGGTCGCTGGGCGTCGCCAAGGGCGACCGGGTCGGGCTGTTGCTGATGAACTCGACGGAGTTCGTCGAGAGCTTCTTCGCGTTGGCCAAGATCGGCGCCGTCGTGGTCCCGCTGAACTGGCGGCTCGTCGCGGACGAGCTCGAGTTCATCCTCAAGGACTCCGGCACCACCGTCCTGCTCTACGGCGAGGAGTTCGCAGCCACCGTCACCGAATTGGCGACGCGCGGCGAACGCACCGACGTTCGCCACTGGCTCCACGTGGGCACCGAGGCCACCCGGCCGGCGTTCGCCGCCTCGTACGAGCAGCTCACCGCCGACCGCTCCGATGCCGAACCCGAGGTCGGCGCAGAGGGACCGGACCTGCTCTACATCATGTACACCTCGGGCACCACCGGCCTGCCAAAGGGCGTGATGCACAGCCACGACACGCAGATCTGGGCCGTGCTCACGATCGCCGCGACGGCCGATTTCCGCCACGGCGACCGGTATCTCAACCCGATGCCGATGTTCCATGTCGGCGCGCTCACCCCGGCGCTCACGGTCACCTACAGCGGCTGCACCCACGTGCTCATGCGAGCCTTCGACCCGGTTGCGGTCTGGTCGATCATCGACGCCGAGCGCATCGACAACTCGCTCATGGTGCCCGCCATGCTCACGTTCATGCGCCAACTCCACGACCCGTCCAAGCACCGCCACGATCGGCTCCGCTGGATCATGTCGGGCGCCTCGCCGGTGCCGGTGACGTTGATCGAGGCGTACGCGGAGATGGGGATCGAGATCCATCAGGTCTATGGGCTCACCGAATCCTGCGGGCCGGCCTGCTTGACCGAGCCGGAGGACGCGCTGCGCAAAGCCGGTTCGACGGGCAAGGCCTTCTTCCACACCGACGTCAAGGTCGTGCGCCCCGATGGCACCGAGTGCGAACCCGGCCAGCCCGGCGAGGTGATCGTCAAGGGTCCCCACATCATGCTCGGCTACTGGAACCGCCCCGAGGCCACGTCCGAGACCCTGCGCGACGGCTGGCTGCACACCGGCGACGTCGCCGTCGTCGACAAGGAGGGGTTCGTCTACATCCAGGACCGGCTGAAGGACATGATCATCTCCGGTGGTGAGAACGTGTATCCGGCCGAGATCGAGAACGTGATCCTCGGGCTGCCCGGCGTGGCCGAAGTGGCCGTGATCGGCATCCCGTCGGAGAAGTGGGGGGAGTCGCCGCTGGCGATCGTCGTCCGCAAGGACCCGGCGCTCGCCGCCGCCGACGTCATCGGCCACTGCGAGGGGAAGCTCGCCCGGTTCAAGATGCCCAAGGCGGTCGAGTTCGTCGACGTGATCCCGCGGAACCCGTCGGGCAAGGCGCTCAAGCGCGATCTGCGGCAGGTGTACACGACCGCGGTCGATTGACCCCGCACGCGATGGTGGCCCCGGCCCGAGGGCCGGGGCCACCATCGCTGCGCCGGTCAGGCCAGGCCGGCGTCGGCCATCGTCTGGCCTCGACCCAGGCCGAGGTAATCCTCGATCAGGTTGTGCACCATGCGGATCTTGCCCTCCTGGTAGTTCGCCAGGGTGACGCCGGGCTTGACGTTGCGGAGCGTCTTGAGGCCCTGGTGGACCTTGGGCAGGTTGAACATGTCCTGGTTGAAGATTCGGGACAACCCGCCGAGTTCCGGCGCGTCGATCCAGTCGTCGTCGGGTCCGAGCCATCGGGTGCGGGCCGGCGGCGGGCGCTCACCCTGGAACGGCGTGAGGTAGTAGCACTCCATGATCGACGTCTCGTGGTCGTCACCGTTGGGACGGAACCGATACATGATGCGGTTGAACGCGCCCCACGGATGGAAGTTGGGGAACAGCGTGTAATAGAAGCTGTCCATCATCTCGGCGTCGCTCATCTTGTCGACGCGATCCCCGGCCATCGGGCGCCACATCTCGCGGCTGTTGGCGGCACCGATCTCCCGGGCCGTGTGACCCTCGGGGATGATCACGAGCTTTTCGTCGTCGAGCCGGACGTCGGCCATGGCGTCGAACATCTCCTGCTCGGTCGGCTGCCACTTGACGTGCGGCGACGGCGTGCCGTTCGGGGTGATGGCCCGCGACACGTTGCCCCACACGTCGTACTGGCTGTTGGCATCGCCGATCGACGCGAGGATCTGCGGGTGCGTCGCCACGACGTGGTACGCCTCGGAGAAGGCCTCCTGCACGAGCTTCCAGTTGGCCCGCACGATCTTCGCGACGTGCGCCGAGACGTACCGGTTCTCGAGGTCCCAGTCCTGGAAGTGCCAGTCGAGCACGCCCAGGAACTCCTCGAGCGACCCGGCATTCGGGTCCGGGTTGATGAACACCCAGCCCTGCCAGATCCCGACCTTCACCTCGGGGAGGTTGAACTGCGCCTTGTCGACGTGCGGGAAGTCCCAGTCGGCGGGGATCTGCTTGAGCGACCCGTCGAGGTTCCAGGCATAGCCGTGGAACGGACAACGCAGCTCGTGGGCCCAGCCGTCCCCGTCGCGCAGCAGGCGGCCGCGATGCAGGCAGGCGTTCCAGTAGCCCTTGATCGTGTCCGGCGTCGAGCGCACGAGCAGGAAGCTCAGGTCGGCGACGTCGTACACCACGGTGTCACCGACCTCGGGCAGCTCCTCCACCCGGCACGCCATCTGCCAGACCCGCTTCCACAGCCGCTCTTTTTCGAGCTCGTGGAACCGGCGGTCGATGTATCGCTCGACGGGCACGTCATGGCTGCCCTGGTAGACCTTCGCGGTGCTGCGCAACTGCGCCGGCACCGGGTGGGTGTCGCGGTCGAGCAACTCCTGGAACGACAACCCGGGGGATTTCGCCCCGGCGAACTGGTCCTCGAACGAACGCTCGACGGTGGTCACGACGCTCCCTTCGCGGCGGCTGCGTTGGCCGCCTCCTGATGACGGGTCTCCACCTGGCGACCCCCGACCCACAGACACACGTGGGGATCGGCATGGCGCAGGGTGCCGTCCACCCAGACGCCGCCGCTCGTGAAGGTCCCCCACTGACCGTCTTTGGTGACGCGGACGAGCCCGTCACCGTTCTCCTCGTAGATCGCACCGCTGAGCGGGTGCCGAAGTTGTCGCACTCATCCTCCCCTGTGGCGACCAGCGACTCCCTGGCGACCGGACGGACGACCGGCCCCGGGGCGACCGGCAGGGCGAATCTGACCGGTCGATCAATAACTGTACCGGTCCGGCAACACAGCGTTCACCGAACCGGCCCGGCACGGTTCGGCACCGTCGGTCCGGGCCGACCACAGTGCCGGGCGTGAAGCTGCGTGCAGGCGACCGCATCCGGCTCGTGCGGGACGACGAGGTCGGCCTGCCCTGCGTGGCCTACGGCCGAGTGGGTGGCGTGCTCGGCGACGAGGGCCTCGCCGTGGTGATGCTCGACGGCGAGTTGGGCGGAGACGTCGTCGCGCTGTCACGTCTCGAGCCCGTCCGCGTCGACACGCTGCGGCTCACGGTCCCCACCGACGTGCTCGCCGACCCCGTCGAGCGGACCGGCCTCGCCGGGATGTGGCACGCCGAAGCCCGAGCGGCCGGGCTGTGCCTCGCTGCCGTCGAGTGCTGGGGCGACGGTCGGCGCGATGAGGCGCAGCGGTGGTCGCTCGGCTCGGTCGTCGCCGACGGCCAGACATGGGTGCTCACCGCGGCCGTACCTCCGGGTGGCAGCGCAGTCGTGGTCTCCGCCGAGCGCCCCAACCGCTGGGACGGCTGAGCGACTGCGGGGTCAGAGCACGACGCCGGCGGTCTCTGCCTCGGCTGCGAGCGCCAACCAGGCTTCCTCGGCCGCGTCGAGCACCGCTTGGGCCTGGGCGAGTTGCTCGCCGAGCGCCGCGATCGACCGGTGGTCGACGACACCGGCCAGCTCGCCTGCCAGCGCATCGCGCCGCGACGTCGCCGCGGCGACGTCGCGCTCGGCCTGCCCGACGAGGCGGCGCAGCGTCGACGGCGACCGCGTCGGGCTCGGCGCCTTGGCCGCCCGCTCCGGTGCCCGACCGGCGGGTGGCGCCGTCTCCCGGGCCGGTGCCGAGGCGCTGCGCCAGGCCATCCAGCCTGCGTACCCGCCCCGGATCGACGTCGCACCCCCGCGACCGTCGAGCGCCAGGACCTCGGTGGTCACCCGGTCGAGGAACGACCGGTCGTGGCTCACCGTCACGAGCGCGCCCGGCCAGTCCTCGAGGAAGTCCTCCAACGCCCGCAACGTGTCGAGATCGAGGTCGTTGGTCGGCTCGTCGAGCAGCAGGAGGTTCGGTTTCGCCGCGAGGACCATGAGCAGCTGCAGACGGCGACGCTCGCCACCCGACAGCGTGCCGATGGGCGCCCACTGCGCGTCGGCGTCGAACCAGAACCGCTCCATCAGGCGAGCGTCGGCCCAGTCGGGCTCACGGTGGGGGCCGACCACGGCGTTGCGCACCCGCATCGCCGGGTCGAGTCGCGCGCCGCGCTGGTCGAGTTCACCCACGACCACGGTGGTGCCGACCTCGACCCGCCCCGAGGCCGGAGCGAGGCGACCGGCGACCAGACCGAGCAAGGTCGATTTGCCGACGCCGTTGGGCCCGACGACGCCGAGGCGGTCCCCGGGCTCGATGACGAGGTCGACGCTCTCGAGCACCGGAGGCGCCCCGGCGTAGGCGAAGGTGACCCCGTGGAGCTCGACCACCTTCGAGCCGAGCCGCGTCGTGCCGAGCTCGAGCGCGAGGTCGCCCGGTCGGGCAGCGGAGGCGGGGCGTCCCTGCACGAGGGCCTCGGCCGCCTCGATCCTGGCCTTGGGTTTGCGCGTGCGCGCCGGCGCCCCGCGCCGCAACCAGGCGAGCTCGGCCCGGGCCAGGTTGCGCCGGGTCTGCTCGGCCTCGGCCGACCGCTCGGCACGTTCGGCCCGACCCGCGAGATAGGCCGCATAACCCGAGCCCGCGTGCTCGCCGGCCGGCACGTGCCGGTAGCCGTGACCGCGGTCGAGCTCCAACACCTCGGTCGTGAGCCGGTCGAGCACGTGGCGGTCGTGCGTGACGAGCACGAGACCGCCCCGGTGGGCGGCCAGACGGTCCTCGAGGAACGACACGGCGTCGAGATCGAGGTGGTTGGTCGGCTCGTCGAGGATCAGCAGGTCGTGCTCGTCGACGAGCAGCCGGGCCAGCGCGACCCGCTTGGCCTGCCCGCCCGACAAGGTCGTGCACCGGGCGTCGAACATCCCGCCCATGCCGAGCCGATCGAGGACAGCCTCGGCCTGCCACGTGCCGCCCGCTGCCGCGCGCACGTCGACGTCCGGCAGCACCGGATCCTGGTCGAGCACGCCGATCCGCACGCCACGACCGTGGCGCACCTCGCCGGCCTCGGGTCGGGCGTGGCCGGCGAGCACCCGCAACAACGTGGACTTGCCGCAGCCGTTGATCCCGACCACCCCGAGGCGGTCGCCGGACCCGACCGTCACCGACACGTCGCGGAACAGGTCGCGGTCGGGTCGGGTCGCGAGCAGACCCCGGGCGTCGACGAGCAGCACGGACAGATCATGCCGGGCCGATCCGGGCCGGGCGGTTAGCGTGCCCGATGTCATGGCGTACGAGCGGGACATCCTCGACGAGCCCCGCCGACCGACGGTGCGGTACCCCGAGGTGCCTGCGACGGCGGGCCTCGTCGTCGAGGACCGCGGCTCGGGCTTCTGCGGCGACGTGGTCGAGACCTCCACCGTGGCGGTCACCCTGCGCGACCGTCACGGCCACGTCCGCCACTTCCGGTGGAAGCCGGGCGGGTTCCTCCTCGACGGTCGGCCCGTCACGCTCGTGCCCCCGCCCCGGTCGGTGACCCCGGGCGGTGTCCGCACGACCGCGTCGGGCAGCCTCGCGGCTGCACCGGCCCCGGCCCGGACCGCCCGCGCCGACCGGATCTGGGTGGAGGGGGTCCACGATGCCGAACTGCTCGAGCTCGTCTGGGGCGACGATCTGCGCGAGCTCGCTGTGGTCGTCGAACCGCTCGGCGGGATCGACCAGCTCGCCCGAGCGGTCGAGCGGTTCGGTCCGGGGCCGGACCGGCGGCTCGGCGTCCTCGTCGATCACCTCGTCCCCGGTTCCAAGGAGACGCGCCTGGCCGCCGAGGTTCGCTCCCCGTGGGTGCTGATCACCGGCCACCCCTTCGTCGACGTGTGGGCCGCGATCCGCCCCCACGTCGTCGGGCTCCGGGCCTGGCCCGAGGTCCCCCGCCACCTCGATTGGAAGCAGGGCGTCGCCGAGGCGATCGGCGACCGGGACCCGGCGACGTTGTGGCGGCGGCTGCGGGGGCGGGTCCGCTCGTACGCGGACCTCGACCCGTCGCTCGTCGGCGCCGTGGAACGGCTCCTCGACTTCGTCGCCACCCCGGGGGACCGGTGAGCGCACCGGGCGCGCCCGCGGGGTCACCCCCCGGCGCGCCACCGCGGGCCGGCCGCCTCGGAGGCCTCGGGCGTCTGCTCGGGACCGTCGTCGCCCTCGACGCCGCGTCGAGCATGGTGTTCGCGCTGCTGGCCAGCCTGCGCAGCGAGTACGGGCTCGCCACCTGGCACCTCGGGCTGATCTCGGGCAGCGCGTTCCTCGGCAGCGTCACCGCGCAGCTCACCCTGGCCGGCTTCGCCGACCGGGGCCGGGCCCGGGCGCTGCTGCGGATCGGGCTCGGGCTCGCGATCGTCGGGAACCTGCTGTTCGCCGCCGGGTCCAGCGCCGTGGTGTTCGTCGCCGGACGGCTCCTGGCCGGGTTCGGTACGGGCTGCTTCTACCCGGCCGCGCGGGCCGTGGCGGCGACCACCGATCCCGACCGGATCGGCCACAACCTCGGTCGGATGGCCGCCGCGAACCTGATCGGGTTCACGGCCGGGCCGGTGTTCGGCACGGTGCTCGCCGAGATCGCCGGGCTGCGAGCCCCGTTCCTCGTCGCGGCAGCGATCGCCGCGTTGTCCCTCACGCAGCTCGGACGGTTGCCCATCCCGGCGTCGCTCGAGACGCCGCCCGACCCCACGGCCCGGCGTGAGCCCGTCCTGGCATTCGACCTCCTCCGATCACGGCCGGTCGCCATCGCCGTCGGGCTCGCCGTCGCGCTGTTCGTCCCGATCGGCATGTACGACGCGCTGTGGTCGCAGTACCTGGCCGACCGGGGGGCGAGCACGACGTTCGTGGGCGTGAGCATGGCGATCTACGGCATCCCGTTCGCCCTGCTCGCCTCCGCCGGTGGGCGCCTCGCCGACCGGGTCGGACCCGTGCGGTGCGCCCTGGCCGGCCTGGCCGTCGCCGCCCCGATGACCTGGCTGTACGGCGTGCTCCCGAACCCGTGGCTGATCGCGTCGGCGTCGATCCTCGAAGCCGGTGTGCAGGCAGCGAGTTTCCCGGCGACCCAGACCGCCATGGCCCGGGCCTGCCCGCCAGGCCGGCTCGCGGCCGGTCAGGGGCTCGCCGGCGCCTTCCAGCAGGTGACGGCGGCGACGACGGCGTTCAGCGCCGCTCCGCTCTACGGGGCCACCGGTTCGGCGGTGACCTTCGGCGCGGCCGGCGGACTCGTCGGGGTGTTCGCCCTCGTCATCGCGTTCGCTCAACGAGCGATGCGGTCGAGCACCAGCGCGCGGTAGACCACGAC
>JBILVB010000084.1:0-17148 GCA_044370695.1 Acidimicrobiales bacterium
CAGCATCCCGACGTCGCGCGACATCGCCGCCGCCTGCTCGTTGCGGCACGACGGGTCGGGCAGCACGGCGTCGCACGGACCGAGCAACGGGGCCAGCCGGGGGCGGGCCACGCCGGGGGCGAGCGCCCGGCCGATCCGCTCGCCGAACACGAGCGCCTCGGGGACGCTGTTGGAGGCGAGCCGGTTGGCGCCGTGCACCCCGGTGCAGGCGACCTCACCGGCGGCGTAGAGCCCGGGCAGCGAGGTGGCGCCGTCGAGGTCGGTGGCGACGCCACCGCAGGCGTAGTGGGCCGCAGGTGCGACCGGCACCGGTTCGGTGACGGGGTCGACGCCGGCGGCCCGGCAGCCGGCGAGGATCGTCGGGAACCGTTTCTCCCACACGGCGGCACCGAGGTGGGTGCCGTCGAGCCAGAGGTGGTCGTCGATGCCGCCGGGAGCCTCGGCCATGCGCCGGGCCATGGCGGTGGCGACCACGTCGCGAGGCGCCAGATCGGCCCGGGGGTGGACCCCGGCCATCACCCGGGCGCCGGTGGCGTCGACGAGCACGCCCCCTTCACCGCGCACGGCCTCGGACACGAGCAGGCGGGCCCCGGGCGCACCGGCGGGTTGCCACAGCACGGTGGGGTGGAACTGCACGAACTCGAGATCGCGCACGATCGCCCCGGCTCGCAACGCCATCGCCAGGCCGTCGCCGGTCACGACCGCCGGGTTCGACGTCGAGGCGAACACCTGGCCGAACCCCCCGGACGCGAGCACCACGGCGCCGGCACCGATCACCCCGACCGAGCGCACGCCCCCGTCGTCGCCGAGGACGGCGACGACCAGCCCCACGACCCGGCCGGTGTCGAGGAGCAGGTCGAGCACGAAGGCGTGCTCGAGCACCTCGATACGCCCGTGCGAACGCACGGCGTCTTCGAGAGTCCGGACCACCTCGGCGCCGGAGGCGTCACCGCCGGCGTGGACGATGCGACGCTCGCTGTGGCCGCCTTCGAGGGTGAGGGCGAGCCCGCCGGAAGCGTCGGTGTCGAAGCGTGCCCCGAGGCGCTGGAGCGAACCGATCGCCCCGGGGGCCTCGGCCACGAGCAACCGCACGGCCGCTTCGTCGCACAGGCCCGCACCGGCGACGAGGGTGTCGTGGACGTGGGCCTCGGCGGAATCGCCCGGTGCGAGCACGGCGGCGAGGCCCCCCTGGGCCCACGACGTCGAGCCCTGGTCGAGCCGGCCCTTGGTGACGACGAGGACCCGGTTGCCGGCCGCCGCGTGCAGCGCGGCCGACAGCCCGGCGGCGCCCGAGCCGACGACGACCACGTCGACACAGCGCTCCCAGCGCGGTGCCGGGTGGGCGAGGCGGGGGACGATGCGAGCGGGTTCCATCGTCATTCCCCGAACGGCGACGGGTTGCCGATGGCGACCATGCGCTCGACCGCGGCACGGGCCCGGTCGGCGACGTCGGTGGGGACGTCGACCACGTCACGCCCCTCCTGCAGGCACCGCAACAGCTTCTCGGGCGTGATCATCTTCATGTACCGGCACACGGCCCGCTCGTTGACCGGGATGAACCGCACCTTCGGATTGGCCTGGCGGAGTTGGTGGATCATCCCCGTCTCGGTGGCGACGAGGACCTCGGTGGCGCTGGTGGCCCGCGCTGCGTCGACCATGCCGCCGGTCGAGAGGATCTTGGTCCGTTCCTTGGGCACGACCCCGGCCGAGGCGAGGTACAGCGCCGAAGTGGCGCACCCGCACTCGGGGTGCACGAACAGCTCGGCCCCGGGCCGCTCGGCCACCCGGGCCCGCAGGTCGTCACCGTTGATGCCGGCGTGCACGTGGCACTCCCCCAACCAGATGTGCATGCCGTCGCGTCCGGTGACCCGCTGGACGTGGGCGCCCAGGAACTGATCGGGGCAGAACAGGATCTCGGTGCCCTCGGGGATCGAGCGGACCACGTCGACCGCGTTGGACGAGGTGCAGCAGATGTCGGTCTCGGCCTTCACGGCGGCCGAGGTGTTGACGTAGGACACGACGACGGCGCCGGGGTGCTCGGCCTTCCAGGCCCGCAGCTGTTCGGCGGTGATGGTGTCCGACAGCGAGCAGCCGGCAGCGGCGTCGGGGATCAGCACCGTCTTTGCGGGCGAGAGGATCTTGGCGGTCTCGGCCATGAAGTGGACCCCGCAGAACACGATCACGTCGGCATCGCTGGCTGCGGCGGCGCGGGACAGGGCGAGCGAGTCGCCCACGACGTCGGCGACGTCTTGGATCTCGGCGAGCTGGTAGTTGTGGGCGAGGATCACGGCGTTGCGCTTCTCGGCCAGGGCGCGGACCTCGTCGGCCCAGGTCGCGGTCGTGGTGGTCATCCGGCGCTCCTTCCGAGGGGGGTTTCTGCCTCATAGGCACAAACACCGCACGGCACGGTAGCATTCCCCCCGTGCCCGATGCCACGGCGAACACCGGATGAACGGAATCTGACCCGCCGATGACCACCCTGCGACCGCTCGCCCACGAGGTGCTCGCCGTCGTGTTGCGCGCCCGGGAGCGACGGCTCGAGGTGCTGTTGTGGCAACGGGCGTTGCCGCCGTTCGCCGGCCGGTGGGCACTACCCGGCGGCGACGTACGCCCCGACGAGACGTTCGACGCGTCGATCCGCCGGCAGCTCGCCGAGAAGGTCGACCTCACCGGGGTCGCCCACCTCGAGCAGTTCGCCACCGCCAGCGAGCCCGACCGCTCCCCCGACCGGCGCGTCGTCGCGACCGCCTACCTCGGCCTGGTGCCCACCGACACCGAACCCGTCGTCCCACCCGACACCGCCTGGCACCCGGCCGGTGCGCTGCCGCCGATGGCCGGGGACCACGGATCGTTCGTACGGATCGCCCGCGACCGCCTGCGCGCCCGGCTGTCGTACACCAACCTCGGGTTCGCCCTGGCGCCCGCCCGGTTCACGATGTCGGAGCTCCGTGACATCTACGTCGCCGCCCTCGGCCACGAGGTGTCGGCCGTGAACCTGCAGCGGGTGCTCGATCGTCGCCATCTCCTGGAACCGACCGGTGACGCCGCTCCGCCCGGCCCGGCAGGCGGGCGGCCGGCGCGGCGCTACCGGTTCCGGGTCCACGAGGTGCAGGTCACCGACGAGTTCGCTGCGCTGCGGCCTCCGAGCGCGCGGCCCCGGTAGGTTGCCGTCGTGGTCGTCGAGCAGGTACTCCTGGCCGCCCCCCGAGGGTTCTGTGCCGGGGTGGAGATGGCGATCAAGGCGCTGGCGTGGATGGTGCGTGCCTTCGAGCCGCCCGTGTACTGCTACCACGAGATCGTCCACAACCGGATCGTCGTCGAGCGCTTCGAGGCGCTCGGCGTGGTCTTCGTCGACGACGTGGCCGACGTGCCCGAGGGCCGCCCGATCATGCTGTCGGCCCACGGGTCGGCACCTGCGGTCGTGTCGCTGGCCCGCTCCCGGGGCAGCTACGTCGTCGACTCGGTGTGCCCGCTCGTCACCAAGGTGCACCACGAGGTGAAGGTCCGGGCCGGGAAGGGCTACCGGATCGTCTACGTCGGCCACGACGGCCACGAGGAGGCGGCGGGCACGATGGCCGTCGCCCCACAGGCCATGCACCGGGTCGAGTCCGTCGCCGAGGTGGCGGCGCTCCCGGCCTTCACCGAGCCGGTCGCGCTGCTGGCCCAGACCACGCTGTCGCACCGGGACTGGGCCGACGTGGCCGAGGCGGCCAAGGCTCGATTCCCTGGCATGTGGACCCCGGGGCGCAGCGATCTGTGCTTCGCGACGACCAACCGGCAGTCTGCGCTCATGGCGATGGCCCCGCGCTGCGACGCGATCGTCGTGATCGGCTCGGCCAACTCCTCCAACACGCGAGCCCTCGAGAAGCTGGCCCGCGAGGCGGGATGCGCCGCCGTGCACCGGGTGAACCGCGCCGACGAACTCCCGGCGCTCACCGGCGTGGTCGGCGTGACCGCCGGGGCGTCGGCGCCGGAGGAACTCGTCGACGAGGTCCTCACCCGGCTGGCGCCCGTGCGCGGCGTCGAGCTGGTCCGGATCACCGACGAAGACGAGTACTTCCCCCCGCCGCGCCAGCTGCGCGAGCTCCAGAACGCCATCGAGCTCGCCGCCACGGCGCTACTCACCGGCCCGATCGGCCGCACGGTGATGGACGACCGCCAGCTCGCCGCCAGCGACGTGCTCGCCGCCCTACGTCCCGCCCGCTGACGCCGGGATCCCGGCAGCATCCACCGGGTGGGCGGGGAGCTCGAAGCCGACCACCGCCCCGCCACCGTCCCGGGCAGCGGCGAACACCGTGCCCCCGTGGCGCTCGGCGACGTCCCGAACGATCGACAGCCCGAGCCCCGAACCCGGCAGTGCGCGCGCAGCGTCGGAGCGGTGGAACCGGTCGAACACCTTGGGCAGGTCGTCGGGCGCGATGCCGGGGCCGCGGTCGCGCACCTCCACGCGCGCGCCGCGCACGACCAACTCGATCGGCCCGGCCGCGCCGGCGAACTTCGCCGCGTTGTCGACCAGGTTGGTCATCGCCCGGTCGATCGCACCGGCGCGCGCGTCGACTACGACAGGCTCGGCATCGACCACCACCTCGCAGCCGAGGCGGCGGCGCGCCCGCGCCGCGACCCGTTCGGCCAGCACCTCGAGCGCCACCGGGGTCACCGGCTCGTCGACGGCCTGCTCGGTGGCGGATTCGACCAGGTCGTTGACGAGCCGACTCAGCTCCCTGGTCTCCTCGTCGAGGTCGCGCACCACCCGGGACTGCTCGTCGGCGTCGAGTCTCCCGAACCGGCGCAAGGCGGCCACGTTGGCCCGCAGGCTCGTGAGCGGGGTGCGCAGCTCGTGGGCCGCGTCGTGCACCAGCCGGCGTTGCGCCTGCTTCGACTCTGCGAGTGCGTGCAGCATCCCGTTGAAGGCCACGCCGAGCCGGCCCGCCTCGTCGGTGCCGCCGACGGGGACCTCGACGTCGAGCCGGCCGGTCTGCGCCACCTGCTCGGCGGCGCCGGTCAGGCGTTCGAGCCGCCGCGCCACCTGGCGGGCGATCAGCCAGCCGGCCCCGGCGGCGAGGACGACGACCACGGCCACGGCTGCCGCAGTGCGGGTGCGGATGCCCTCGAGCAGGTCGTCGGTCTCGGCCAGGCTCCGGGCGAGTTGCACCGCGCCGCCGCCCGTGCCGAGGGTGAGCACCCGGTACCGGGTCCGGTCGACGGCGACGACGTCGCGCCACTGCTCGGTGCGCCCAGCGGCCACGTCCATGGCGCGGTCGTCGACGGGAAGCGCCCCGGACCCGGGCACGACGATCGGTTTGCCCGACACGTCGAGGACCTGCACGAGGATCTGCTCGAACGTCCGCGGGCGCTCCCCGCCGCCGGGGAGCCGGCCCCGGTCACGACTGCGGTCCGGGGTGGGTGTGCGGTCGAGCCCGAGGCCGCCGTCGGGATCGCCGACGCGGTCCCGCCGGATGCTGAGCGCCGCCTCGTCGAGGGACCGGTCGATGGTGCGCTGGAGGCGCCGGGACGTGTCGAGGTAGCTCGACACGCCAAGCGCCACGGTGGCGCCCGCGGCGAGCACCACCAGGCCGATGACGAGCTTGACGCGCAGGCTCATGACGCCCGCACGGTGTACCCGACCCCCCGCACCGTGTGGATCAGCTTGGTCTCCCCTGGTTCTTCGAGCTTGCGGCGCAGGTAGCTGATGTAGACGGCGAGGTTCTTCGAGTCGGGCCCGAAGTCGTAACCCCAGATGCGGTCGTAGATCGTCGAGTGATCCAGCACGATCCCGGTGTTGCGCACGAGCAGCTCGAGCAGGTCGAACTCGGTCTTCGACAGCTCGATCTCGCGCCCGGCGCGATGTACCTGGCGCCGGGCCGGATCGACGCGCAGGTCGCCGACGCGCAGCTCACCGGTGCCGTTGCCCTCGCTGTCGCTGTCGGCCGCTCGCCGGCGCAGCAAGGCCCGCAGCCGGGCGAACAGCTCGTCGGGGTCGTACGGCTTGGGCAGGTAGTCGTCGGCCCCGGCGTCGAGGCCCGCCACCCGGTCCGGGGTCTCCACCCGGGCCGTGACCATCAGGATCGGGGTGCGGTCCTTCTCGGCCCGCAACACCCGGCACACGGTGAGTCCGTCGAGCGTGGGCATCATCACGTCGAGCACGATCACATCGGGCCGGTGGGTCTTGACCGCGCCCAGCGCCTCGGCGCCGTCGACGGCGACGACCACCTCGTAGCCTTCGAGTCTGAGCAGGCGGGCCAGGGATTCCCGGATGGCCCGGTCGTCGTCGGCGATGAGCACGGTGGCCATGTCGGCGTTGCCTCCTGGGTCGACCGCCATCCTGCCAGCGGGGCTGCGGTGATCGCCGGGCATGCTCGAGGCCATGGGGACACAGCCGACTCCAGCCCGGTCAGAGCGGACTTGGGCCGGGGTGAGAGTCCGGTGAGAGCGGCCCGGCGCGGCTAGACCTTCTCGCCGTGCTCTCGCCGTCGCTGGCCACCGTCCGGCTGTTCCTGCACGTGCTCGCCGCCTGCGTGTGGGTCGGCGGGCAGATCGTGCTCGCCGGCCTCGTGCCGTCGTTGCGCGCCGCCGGCCCCGACGCCCCGCGGGCCGCGGCCCGCCGGTTCAACCGGCTCGCGTGGCCGGCGTTCGCCGTGCTCGTCGTCACCGGGGTGTGGAACCTGCTCGACGTGGACGTGGCCGACCGCTCGAGCGCGTACCACGTCACGCTCGGCGTGAAGCTGCTCGTCGTCGCCCTGTCGGGGGTGAGCGCAGCGCTCCACGCCGGGGCCCGCAGCCGGATCGCACTGGCCGCCTGGGGGGCGGTGTCGGGGCTCAGCGCCCTCGGTGCGCTGTGGCTGGGGGTGCAGTTGCGCGGTTGACCCCGATTCGGGTGGAGGCACCGAACGCGACCAGCGCGATCACGACGAGCGCCCAACGGGCGAGGTCGTAGCTGCCGGTGCGGTCGTGCACCGCTGCGACGGCCAGCGGGCCCAGCGCCGTGGCGGCGGTGCCCGCGGCGGCGATCACGCCGGTGATCGCCCCGTAGTCGGCGGTGCCGTACAGGTCGCCGATCAGCGAGGCCCGCAGCAGGGTGGTCATGCCGCGCGCCATGCCGTAGACGGTGACGAACACGATCACGGTCGCCGTGCCGGTGCCGACCGCGAGGATGCCGACGCCGAGTGCGAACGCCGCGAACACCACCCCGGTCGCCACGGTGTTGCCGAACCAGCGCCGCACCGGGGCGAACAACAGCCGACCGGGTACCTGCATCGCGCCGAGCGCACCGGTCGCCCCGGCGGCGAACGCGGTGGTGTGGCCGGACTCGGCGAGCAGCGCCACCTGGTGCACGGCGAGCGCCGAGGCGACGAACGACGACGTCACGAACGCAGCGAGCACCGCCGGGAACGCCGGCAGGGCGAGCACGGCGCGCACGGCCAGGCCGCGGCGCGCCCGATGTGCCGGACCGGAGGTGCCGGGCGGGGCCCGCAGCACGATGGCGTGCAGCGGCACGCAGATCACCGCCAGGGCGACCGCCAGGATCGCAAGCGCCCGTCGCCAGCCGTAGGTGGCGATCAGGTGGTCGTGCACGGGCAGGAAGATGGTGCTCGCGAAGCCGGCGGCCAAGGTGACGAAGGTGAGCGCTCGCACCCGACTCCGGTCGAACCACTTGGCGACGACCGTGAACGCCGCTTCGTAGAGCACGGTGGCCATCGCCACCCCAAGAAACGCCCACAGCACGTAGAACGCGACGATCGAATCGATCGCCGACCACGCCAGCACCCCGAGCGCAGCCGCGGCCGACCCGGCGGTGAGCAGCCAGCGAGGGTTGTGCCGGTCGAGCCACCGTCCGACGGACACGGCGATGGCCCCCTGGGTGACCAGCGCCAATGAGAACGCCCCGGTGGTGGCCGAGCGGGACCAACCCAGCTCGGCCTCCATCGGGGCCAGGACCACGGGGAACCCGTAATAGATGATTCCCCACGTGACGGTCTCGGTGACGGCGAGCGCAGCGACGATCGCCCACGCCCGCCCTCGTTGGACCGACTCGACGTCGGTCGGCGGTGACTCGGTCAGTTCCGGGGCACCTGCGACCAGGGCACCTCACGGTCGACGCGCACGTCGCCGGGCAGGCCGAGGACTCGCTCGCCGAGGATGTTGCGCATGATCTCCGACGTGCCGCCCTCGATCGAGTTGGCACGGCTGCGCAGGAACGCCTTCTGCAGCGTGTCGGAGCCCATGGCGTGCTCGGGGCGGATCATGTCGTAGCTGCCGTAGAGCATGCCCTCGGCGCCCTGCAGTTCGACGGCGAGCTCGTAGATCTTCTTGTTGAGATCCGCCATGTGCAGCTTGGCGATCGAGCCCTCCGGGCCGGGGGTGCCGAGCTTGCGGTTCTGCGACGCCCGGATGTTGGTGAGGCGCAACACCTCGGCCTCGGACCACAGCGACATCACCCGGTCGAGCAGTTCGGCGGTCTTGCGCTCGGCCGGCAGGGCCTCCCACAGCCGGACGACCGACCCGATGGCGCCGCTGCCCTTGGCCGGGATGGCGCCGCCGATGGAGACCCGCTCGTTCATGAGCGTGGTGATCGACACCCGCCAGCCGTCGCCGACGGCCCCGAGCCGCTCGGCGTCGGGAATGCGGGCGTCGGTGAAGTAGACCTCGTTGAACTCGGCTTCGCCGGTCATCTGACGCAGCGGGCGCACCTCGACACCGGGGGCCTTCATGTCGACCACGAACGCCGTGATGCCGCTGTGCTTGACGGCCTCGGGGTCGGTGCGGGCGATCAGCAGCCCGTAGCGGGCGACGTGGGCGAGCGTGGTCCACACCTTCTGGCCGTTGGCCACCCACTCGTCGCCGTCGCGCACGGCCTTGGTCGACAGGCCGGCGACGTCCGAGCCGGCGCCCGGTTCGGAGAAGAGCTGACACCACACCTCTTCGCCCGTGAACAGCGGGCGCAGGTAGCGGGACTTCTGGTCCTCGCTGCCCCACACCACCACCGTCGGGCCGCACATCCCGTGACCGATCGGGTTGCGATACACCGGGTTCGGCGCCCCGGCGGCGAACACCCGCTCGTTGATCATCTTCTGCAGCTTGGGCGACAGCCCCAGACCGCCGTGGCCCTCCGGGAAATGCACCCAGGCCAGGCCCTTGTCGAACTGCGCGCCGAGGAAGGTCGCACCCGGCGTCGTGGCGGGCGGGAACTCGGCGAGCAGTTCGTCGATGAGGCGGGAAACCCGCTGCTCCTCGCCGGTGAGCACGTCGGTCATGGTCATCGTCGCTCCGACCCCCTGGGATGTCCGCTCGCACCGGCCCCATCGCCGGTATGGCACCCCGGGAGGCTAGTGGGGCCGCGACGGGGCCGTCAGAACCGACATCGGTCACGCGCCGTCGGCGTCCAGGCCATCGGCGTCGAACGCGCCGGCGTCGAAGCCGGCCGCCTCGAGCCGGGCGAGCAGGACGTCGCGGATCGACTCGCCCGGCTTGCGCGCCCGGTCGCCGGTGACCCGCCAGCCCAGCCGGGACGAGTACAGCAGCGGGGGTTCCCGCAGGCGGCCGGCGCCGACCTCCGTGACGCGGGCGAAAAACAGCTCGTGATCGGCCATCGGCACGACCTGGAACGTCTCGCACCGCAACCAGGCGATCGCGTCGCGCACGACCGGGAGCCCGTCGGGCCGGATCTCGAGCAGGTCGTCGACGACGTAGCGGAACCGGTGCCCGGCGTAGGAGAAATACTGCCCGGCGAGGATCTGGTCCCCGGCGAGCATCGACACGCTGAACACCCCGGAGCCGACCATCAGCGGGTAGGTGTCGTGACGAGGCGACACCGAGGCCATCACGATCGGCTCGGCGAAGCTCACCTGGGTCACCCAATGGGAGGTGTAGGCCCGAACGATCCCGTCGTGGGCGGCGCCCACCACCTGCACCCCGTGGATCATCTGCCCGAGGCAACGCTTGAGGACGGGATCGATCACGGTCGGGCGGGTCTCCGTTGGCCGGGTCTCAGTTGAGCGGTGCCATCAGGCGGGCGAACTCGGCCCGCTCGTCGACGCCGGGGATGGCCGTGCGCAGCGCCATCACCCATCGCAGCAGGCCGAGATCCTTGCGCTGGATCGCGATGCCCTTCAGATTGCCGAGCATCCGGGCCAGGATCGCTCGCGGCCCGACGGGGGCGAAGTCGTTCGGCCCCACCCGGTGACCGGCCGAGGCCACGAGCCGGGCGCATCCCTCGGCGTCGAGGATCGTGCCGCCGCCGAAGCAGTCCACGTAGCGGGCCGGCTGCTCGACGTCGCGCACCACGAAGTGCCCGGGCAGGCCGATGCCGACGAGCTCGACGTCGAGCCGTTTGCCGACCTCCATGGCGATCACCGACAGCGTGATCGGGATCCCGACCCGGCGCTCGAGCACGCAGTGCAGGTAGGAGTTGCGCGGGTCGTAGTAGTCGTCACGGTTGCCCCGCAGACCGTCGGGCCCGAACAGGGTGTCGACGAGACCCTCGAGCGAGGGCTCGGACACGACGGCGGCGATGTCGTCGAGGCGGCACAGCGCGTCGCCCACGTGCAGGTCCGGGTCGCCGCAGGCCGCCAGGCACAGCGCCGCTTCGTCGAGCCGGAACGCAAGGGCCTGCTCGGGCCCGGTCACCAACTCCACGAATCGTTCTCGCGGACCCATGGGTTCCCACACTAGGGCCGCTGAATTCCCGAGTCACACGACAGTGCCGCTACCGTCCGCGGCCATGTCGTTCCCTGGCGCCTACGTCGCTGAGCAGCCCGACAAGCCCGCCTACATCATGGGCACCTCGGGCGAGGTCGTCACCTACGCCGAGCTCGACGAGCGGGCCAACCGCCTCTCGCAGCTCTTCCGGGCCGCCGGCCTGCAGCCCGGCGACCACGTGGCGTTCTGCATGGAGAACCACGCCCGCTATCTCGAGATCTGCTGGGGCGCCCAGTACGCCGGGCTCGTCTACACCGCGTGCTCGTCGCGGCTCACCTCGGGCGAGTTGGCCTACATCCTCAACGACTGCGGGGCGCGGGTGTTCATCACGTCGCGCTACAAGGCCGACCAGGCCGCCGAGATCGTGGCCGACACCCCGAACGTCGAGCTGCGCCTGATGCTCGACGGGGTGATCGAGGGCTACGAGAGCTTCGAGGCCAAGGTGGCGGAGTACCCGGCCACCGCATTGGCCGACCGGGTCAACGGCGACGACATGCTCTATTCCTCGGGCACGACCGGGCGCCCGAAGGGGGTCAAGCGCGAGTTCGTGGCCACGCCGCTGGGCACGCCCGACGGGGTGACCAACCTGGCGACGATGCTGTTCGGCATCGGCAAGGACTCCGTCTACCTGTCGCCCGCGCCGATGTACCACGCGGCACCGCTGCGGTTCTGCATGGGCGTGCTGCGCCTGGGCGGCACGGTGATCGTGATGGAGCACTTCGATCCCGAGCAGTACCTGGCGCTCGTCGAGCGGTACCGGGTGACGGCCACGCAGGTGGTGCCCACGATGTTCGTGCGCATGCTGAAGCTGCCGGCCGAGGTGCGGGCCCGCTACGACGTGTCGTCGCTGCAGTGCGCCGTGCATGCGGCCGCGCCGTGCCCGGTGCAGGTGAAGCACCAGATGATCGAGTGGTGGGGCCCCGTCCTGCACGAGTACTACGCCGGCACCGAGGGCAACGGATTCGTCTACTGCAACAGCCCGATGTGGCTGGCCCACGCCGGTACGGTCGGCACGCCGATCAACTGCACGCTGCACATCTGCGACGAGAACGGCGTCGAAGTGCCGCAAGGGGAATCGGGGACGATCTTCTTCGAGGGCGGTGGCGTGTTCGAGTACCACAACGACCCGGAGAAGACGAAGGGGTCGCGCCATCCCGAGCATGCGAACTGGTCGACGCTCGGCGACGTCGGGTACCTCGACGCCGACAACTTCCTCTACCTGACGGACCGCAAGGCGTTCATGATCATCTCCGGCGGGGTGAACATCTACCCGCAGGAGGCCGAGAACGTCCTCGTCACCCATCCCAAGGTGGTCGACATCGCCGTGTTCGGCGTGCCCAACGAGGACTTCGGCGAAGAGGTGAAGGCGGTCGTCCAACCCGTCGAGATGCCGGCCGACGACGACGCCGCGAAGGCCCTCGAACGGGAGTTGATCGCGTTCTGCCGCAGCCAACTCGCCGACGTGAAGTGCCCCCGCTCGATCGACTTCCGGCCCGAACTGCCCCGTCACCCCACCGGCAAGCTGTACAAGCGCCTGCTGAAGGACGAGTACTGGGCGGGGCACCAGAGCCGTATCATCTGAGCCGTCCTCGGCCGGGCCGACCGCCTTGCCACACCGCGCTGCGAGTCTGGAGTCATGAGCATGACGCTCGATCTCCTCACCGACGAGGAACTCCTGGAGCAGCACCACATGAGCGCGGGCCAACCGCACCGGAACCTCGTCACGAGGCTCTACGAAGGCCTTCGGGCCGTGTATCGCGATCGCACCGATCGCCTGGTGGTGGCCGAGATCATCTGGCGGTGCCCCGACGGCACCCGTCTCATCCCCGACATCGCCGTCGTCCACGGCGTGCCGATGGGTGATCCGGAGTCGTACCGCATCGGGATCGACGGGCCGCCGCCCACGGTGGCACTCGAGGTCGTCTCCCCTCGGGACGACGAGAACACCTACCGCCTCAAGCTCGATCGTCACTGGCTGGCCGGCACGGGTGAGCTGTGGTTCCTCCACCACAGCACCGGCCTGGTCACCCGGTGGGTGCGGGGCGAGGAGCGGTGGATCGAAGAGCCGGATCATCGGTGCGATGCGCTCGACGGGATCAGCTTCGACGGCTCGTCGGGGCGGATCATCCCGCGCTTCGGCGACGGGGCCGAGTTCCCCGTTTCGGTGTCGGCCGTGCTGGCTGCGGTGGCCCGAGCCGAGGAGCGGGCCGACACGGCCGAGGCGCGGGCGGCCCGGTTGGCCGAGCAGGCCGCCGACGCATCCGCCCGTGCCGCCGAGGCGTCGGCCCTTGCGGCCGAGGCGTCGGCACGCGCAGCCCGGCTCGCGGCGCAGCTTCGCGCCGCCGGCCTCGATCCCGACGCCTAGCGCCCCGGGAAGGCGGGCAGGGTCGGCTCGCGCAGCCAGCGCAGCAGGAACGCCTGCAGGTCGCGCCCGGCCCGGGTCGAGGCATGGGCGATGAAGTCGTCGGTGGTGGCCGAGCGGCCCGACCGTTCGGCCACCCAGGTGCGCAGGATCGTGAAGAAGGTGTCGTCGCCCACCTCCTTGCGCAGGGCGTGCAACACCACGGCGCCGCCGTCGTAGACGTTGGGCGAGAACAGGTCCTCGACGTCAGGCCGATCGACGGCGCCGTACCGGCTGCGCATCCCCGCCGACTCCAGGCGTGCCCGCTCGGCCCGCCGTTCGAGCGCGCCCGGCGTGGCCCGTTCGGTCCACAGCCATTCCGCGTAGGTGGCGAACCCCTCGTTGAGCCAGATGTCCGACCACCGCGCCGGACTCACGGCGTTGCCGAACCATTGGTGGGCGAGTTCGTGGGCGAGGATGTCGTCGATCGCGTCCGGGCCGGCGGCGAGCATGCCGACGGGGAACAGCGACAGCGTCTGGGTCTCGAGGGCGAGGTTCGGCGGGCTTGCGGCGCCGACGACGCCGTAGGCCTCGAACGGGTAGGGCCCGAACCGCTCGGCGAAGAACCCGAGCTGGGCCCGGTGCCGCTCGGCCAGGCGCTCGGCGGTGGCTGCCGGTACCGCGGCCGGGAGCACGTCGCGCACGGCCACCCCTTCGGCCGTGCCGCCGTCGGTGATGCGCAGGCGGCCGATCACCACGGTGGCCAGGTAGGTGGCCATCGGGTCGCGGGCCTCCCAGCGCCAGCTGGTGCGCCCGGCTGCGGTGTCCGAGCCGAGCAGGCGGCCGTTGGCTGCGGCGGTGTACCCCTCCGGCACGCTGATGCGGAACGAGAACCGGGCCTTGTCCGACGGGTGGTCGTTGGAGGGAAACCAACGGCGGGCGCCGTCGGGTTCGGCCAGCACGTAGGCCTGGTCGCCCACGTTCACCCAGCCGGTCTGTTCGGTGAACGACGCGCCGCTCGGGCGGGGGACGCCGCCGTAGCGGACGACGACGGAGGCGTCGGCGCCCGAGGCGATGGGGGCGGCCGGGGTGACGATCAGCTCCGGGTCGGCCTGGCGGAACGTGGCGTCGCGACCGTCGACGCGCACCGACGACACGGTGAGGCCGGCGAGGTCGAGATGGAAGGAGGGCAGGGCCGTCGTGGCCCGCAGGCGCAGCGTCGCGGTGCCGTCGAGCCGATCGGTGGCGGGGTCGTAGGCGAGGTCGAGGTCGTAGCGCTCGACGTCGATACCGGGGTTGCCCAGCTCGGGGAACAGCGGGTCGCCGATGCCGTCGGCGCGCACCGAGGCAGGCGTCGAGGCGACCGTGGTGGTCGGGGCCGCCGTCGGCGCGGCCGTCGTCGGTGCGGCGGTGGTCGGTCTGGCGCTGGTCGACGGCGTCTCGCCGACGACGACCGGTGGGCTCGATGCGCACGCCGTCAGGGCGAGCGCGACCGCGACGAGGAGGCTCCGGCGCATCGGGGCCTCCAACGCCGGTCAGGCCGGGGTGGTTCCCAGCACCTCGGCGAGCGGGACGGGCCGGCCCTCGTCGATGGAGCGGTGCGCGGCGACGCCCATCGCCACCGACCACAGGCCGTCGACGACGGTGACGGCGGGCGGGCCGCCGGCGCGGATGGCGGCGAGAAAGTCGAGGTGTTCGAGGTAGCTGGCGCCGTGGTGCAGGCCGGCGAACGCGATCCGCTCGTCGGTGACGGCCACCTCGTGGAACCGGCCGATGCCCTCGGCCCGGCGGCCGATGCGCAGGATCGACTCGGGGACGAACGCTTCGAGCTTGCCGGCGTCGCCCACGACGCACAGCTCCTGCTCGTTGCGGCCGGCCTCGGCGAACATGCACAGATCGAGCATCGCCCGGGTGCCGTCGGCGAACTCGACGATCACGTAGGCGTTGTCGAGGATGTCGGGGGTCTCGCCGTCGTAGCGCTCGTCGAGGTGATTCACGCCCTGGGCGCCCGAGGCGAGCACCCGCACCGGGTCGGCGCCGACGACGAGGCGCATCAGATCGAAGAAGTGGCAGCACTTCTCCACCAGCGTGCCGCCGGTGTTGCGGGAGAACCGGTTCCAGTTGCCGACCTTGTGCAGGAACGGGAACCGGTGCTCGCGGATCGCAACCATGTGCACCCGGCCGGCGGTGCCGGCGCGCACCTCGGCCACGAGGCGGGCCACCGGCGGCAGGTAGCGGTACTCGAGGCCCATCCACACCACCCCGGGATGACCGGTTGCGGCCGCAACGATCCGCTCGCAGTCGGCGACCGTCGTGCACAGCGGCTTTTCGGCCAGCACGTGGACACCGGCGGCGAGCACGTCGTCGAGCACGGCGGCGTGGGTCATGTTCGGCGAGGCGACGACGACGGCGTCAACGAGACCGCTGTCGAGCAGGTCGCGATGATCGGTGAACTCCGCCGCGTGGGGAGCGGCCCGGCGGGCCCATTCCCGGGAGGTGGGGTGCGGGTCGGCGACGGCGGTGACGACGGCACCGGGGACGTGGGCGAGGTTCTGCAGGTGCTCGCACCCCATCATCCCGGTGCCGATCACGCCGTAGCGCACCGGCGGGTCGTGGTCCGCCATCGCCGTGTGCGGCTCAGGTGCCGGTGAAGTTGGGGGCCCGCTTCTCCAGGAACGCCCGGGGGCCTTCCTTCGCGTCGTTCGACGCGAACACCGGGCCGGCGAACTGCGATTCGAGCCGCATGGCGTCGGCTTCGACGGGCAGTTCGGCGCAGGCCTTCACCGCCGCCTTGATCGCCTTGACCGCCAGGGGGCCGTTGGCGGCGATCTTGTTGGCGATCGCCAGCGCGGTGTCCATCACCTGCTCGGCAGCGACGACCCGGTTGACGAACCCGAGGCGCAGCGCCGTGTCGGCGTCGACCAGGTCGCCGGTGAGGAGCCATTCCATGGCCCAGGCCATCGGGATCTGGCGGGGCACCCGCACGGTGGAGCCACCAGCGGGGAACAGCGCCCACTTGACCTCCTGGAGGCCGAACTTGGCGTGGTCGGCCGCGACGCGGATGTCGGTGCCCTGGACCAGCTCGCAGCCGCCGGCGACGGCGGTGCCGTTGAGGGCGGCGATGATCGGCTTGGAGAAGTTGGTGACCCGCAGGGTGGCCCGGTTGGCCATCACCGGGTCGGCCCGCATGGCGTGATCCCACTCGTCCTCGGGCTCGCGGGCGCCGTTCATGAGGGTGATGAGGCGGGCCAGGTCGGCGCCCGAGCAGAACACATTGCCGGTGCCGGTGAGGATGGCGACGCGGACGTTCGGGTCCTCCTCGGCGGCGGTCCAGGCCTGGTCGAGGCGGACGATCACCTCCGGGTTCATCGCGTTGCGGGCTTCGGGACGGTTGAGGGTGACGACGGCGACGTGGCCGCGCACCTCGTACTCGACTGCTGCCATGGCCTGGTTCTAGCCGACCCCCGGCCGGGGGCCGCACTACGGTCCGCGGGCATGGGAGAACTCGACGGCAAGGTCGCCATCGTCACCGGATCGTCCAGCGGCATCGGGGAGGCGACGGCCCACCGGCTGAGCGCCCTCGGCGCCAAGGTGGTCGTCAACTCGTCGAGCTCGGTGGCCGCCGGCCAGGCCGTGTCGGACGCGTTGCCGGGCGAGTCGATCTACGTGCAGGCCGACATCGGCGACCAGGACCAGGGCAAGGCGCTGCTCGACGCCACGATCGAGCGGTTCGGGCAGTTGGACATCCTGGTGAACAACGCCGGGTGGACGACCGTGGTGCCGCACGGGGATCTCGAGGCGCTGACCGACGACATCCTGCTGAAGACGTTCCAGGTGAACGTGTTCGGCACGTGGTGGCTGACCAAGGCGGCGATGCCGTACCTGCGCCAGTCGGCCGACGGGAACGTCGTGATGGTCACCTCGATCGCCGGGGTGCGCCCGGTCGGGTCGTCGGTGGCGTACGCGATGACCAAGGCGGCGCTGAACCACCTGACGAAGCTGCTGGCCAAGTCGTGCGGGCCGGTGCGGGTGAACGCCGTGGCACCCGGGTTGGTGGCCACGCCGTGGACCTCGACGTGGGACGCCCAGCACGCCTACATCGCGAAGACGGC
>JBILVB010000228.1:0-5007 GCA_044370695.1 Acidimicrobiales bacterium
CGGGAGTACGGGATCGCGATCGGCGAGCGGACCGCCGAGGAGATCAAGGTGGCGATCGGGTCGGCCCATCCCACCGAGGACGAACTCCATGCCGAGGTGCGCGGACGGGATCTCGTCACCGGTCTGCCCAAGACGGTCGTGCTGTCCCCGACCGAAGTCCGAGAGGCCGTCGAAGAGGTGGTGCAGGCGATCATCGACTCGGTGGTCCGATGCCTGTCGAAGGCGCCACCGGAACTCAGCCAGGACTTCTTGCGGCGGGGAATCTCGCTCGTCGGGGGCGGGGGGATGCTGCGCGGTCTCGACCGCCGGCTCGCGATCGAGACCCGCGTCCCCGTGCATCTCGTCGAGGCACCGCTCGAGTCCGTCGTGCTCGGCGCCGGTCACTGCATCGAGAATTACGACGCGTTCAAGCTCATGTTCATGGGAGCGCGTCGCTGAGCGATCCGGGGTCGGAGCGTGCTCACCGCGGGACGACGAGGGACTCGTAGCGGTTGGTGGCGGCGGTTCCCGCCGCGTCGTCGGTGCGCAGGTCGAGGTCGAGCACGAGCATGCCGCTCGTGTCGGGGACGATGAACGAGACCGTGCCGATGCGGGAGCAGCCGTCGGCCGGCACGGTCCCTCTCCAGCGCCAACCGTGGCTGCCGCCGGTCCAGGTCATCCGGGCGGCGACCTCGGTGTCGCTGAGCGGGTGGCGCAGGTCGCTCACCACGTGGACGTCGAGCGCCAGCGCATCACCGGGCGCGACCGTCGCCCCGAGCCGATCGGCCACGACGATCACCGGTCGACAGGCGTCCACGAGGGCGTGATACGCGGGTTTGGCCGTGCGGTCGTGGCCGAGCAGGCTCCAGCTGATCGCCGGCTGTGCGTCGGCGAGGAGGAACACGCAGAACCCGCCGGTCGGACGGTACTTCAGGCGGCGCAGGGTCTCGACGTGGTACCGCACGACGTCGGCCTGATGACGCTGTGTCGCAGCGGCCCAGTCCTCGAAACGGGTGTAGCGCGCCGGGGGCACGTACCGCTCGAACCGGTCGAGTTGGAGGCAGTGGTGCGCCTGCAGACGCTCCCAGTCGAGATCGGGCCAACGCTCGGGTTCGGCGAACCCGGCGTCGACGGGCACGGCCTGGGCGCCGAACTCGCTGAGGAAGCGCACCAACCGGGGTGCGGCGGCCGCGAAGCCTGGCAGGTCGCGCTCGTCGCCGTGGTACCAGCCGAAGTAGAGGTGGCTGTCGGTACCGTCGAACAACGGTGCATGCGGCAACGCGCCCGACTGGGCGACGACGGGACGTGACTCGTCGGCGCGGGTGATGGCACGTCGGACGGCCCGGTCGAGGATGGTTCGGTTCCACGTCGGGAGCTGCTGGGCGGCGGCGAATCGAGCCTTGAGCCGTCGGTCGATCCGGCCCCCGACCGGGGGATCGATGGCGAACGGCTCGTTGTGGCCGCACCAGAGCGCGACGGATGGGTGGTGCGCCAGGAGGTCGACCATCTCCGTGGCTTGGCGCACGGCCTGCTCCTTGACGGTGCGGGCGTACCCCCACTGCAGCGGAAAGTCCTGCCAGATCAACATCCCGGCCTCGTCGGCGGCGTCGTAGAGCTCCGGTCGCGCCACGTGGGCGTGCACCCGCACGAGGTCGAGTCCCGCGTCCTTGGCCAGTTCGACGTCCCGCCGGATCTCCGCTGCGGTCGCTTCGCCGAGAGCGGCCCGGGTCGGACCGAGGTTGGCGCCCTTGAGGAAGAGCCGCTCGCCGTTCACGGACAGGACCCAGTCGTGCATCGAGACCTGGCGAAGGCCGGTGCGCCGCTCGGCCCGGTCGCTGACCCGTCCGTCGACGACGACGGTCGCCTCGACCAGTGCGAGGGCAGCCGCTCCGAGGGACCAGGGCCACCAGAGCGTGGGCTGATCGACGCCGAAGCTCCAGCGCAGTGCGTTGCGTCCTGCGGCGACGGGGTGCTCGACCTCCCGTTCGACCCGCTCGTCGAAGCGCAACACGGTGCGAACCGTGCGCGGTTGGTCGGCGTCGTAGGTGGCGTGGACGTCGACGACGGCCCGGTCGGCGTCGACCTCGCGGCAAACGACCCGCAGCCGTTCGATGCGTACCGGTCCGGTCTGCTCGATGACGACGGGTCGCCACAGCCCGGCCGGGTTCCACCCCGGGTCGATGGCGTCCCAGTGCTGGAACACGCCGGTGACGGCGCGCTTGGCCGTGCGGTCGCGCGGGGGCGAGCAGTTGACCTCGATCGCGAGCGCGTGCTCGGACCCGAGCCGCGCGAGGTCGGTGACCTCGAGGCTGTGCGGGAAGAAATAGCCCTCGGGGTCGCCGAGGTAGGCGCCGTCGAACCACACATCGGCCTGGTAGAACACGCCGCCCAGCACCACCCAGGTACGGGTCCCGGGCTCGCCGGCGTCGAGCGCGAACCGGGTGCGGTGGATCAACGGCCCGTCGTGGTGGGTGAACGCCGGCACCGAGCGCCAGTGCGACGGTACGGGCACCGGCTCCCACGCGTCGTCGTCGAACCCGATCCCGAACGCGCTGCGACGCAGATCGTCGTCGGCGGGCGCAGCGCGCCACACACCGGAGAGGTCCAACGATCGTCGATGCATCCTGATCGGGAACGTACCCAACCTCGAGCAGGTAGGTTGCGGTCATGTCGTCGCGTCCTGCAACCCTCGGCCAGCTCCGCGAGTCCGGCTGGCGGTCGGTCCCGGTCAAGGAGGAGATCCGCGCCAACGCGGTTCGCCGGATCGCGGCGGGCGAGCCGCTGTTCGAGCACGTACTCGGCTACGAGGACACCGTCATGCCGCAGCTCGAGAACGCCCTTCTGGCCGGCCACGACGTGATCTTCCTCGGCGAGCGGGGGCAGGCCAAGACCCGCATGATCCGCAGCCTGGTCGGCCTGCTCGACGAATGGATGCCGGTCGTGGCCGGCAGCGAGATCAACGACGACCCGTACCACCCGGTCTCGCGGCACGCGCGGGAACTCGTGCGCGAGCGCGGTGACGACACGCCCATCGAGTGGGTGCACCGAGAGGACCGGTACGGCGAGAAGCTGGCTACGCCCGACACCTCGATCGCCGACCTGATCGGCGAGGTCGATCCGATCAAGGTCGCCGAAGGGCGCTACCTGTCCGACGAACTCACCCTGCACTACGGCCTCGTGCCCCGAACCAACCGGGGGATCTTCGCGATCAACGAACTTCCCGATCTCGCAGAGCGGATCCAGGTGGGCCTGCTCAACGTGCTCGAGGAGCGCGACGTGCAGATCCGGGGGTACAAGATCCGCCTGCCGCTCGACGTGATCCTCTTCGCATCGGCGAACCCGGACGACTACACGAACCGCGGTCGGATCATCACGCCGCTGAAGGACCGGTTCGGCAGCCAGATCCGCACCCATTACCCGCTCGAGACGAGCACCGAGGTCGCCATCATGCGTCAGGAGGCGGCGCCGCTGTCGATCGGCGACGTCGAGGTCCGCCTGCCGCGCTTCATGGAAGACGTCGTGGCCACGTTCTCCCATCTGGCCCGCCAGTCGAGCAACGTGAACCAGCGCTCGGGGGTGTCGGTCCGCCTCAGCGTGGCAAACGTCGAGGTGCTGGCGGCCAACGCGGTGCGTCGCAGCCTCCGCTCGGGCGACCGCACCGTGGTGCCCCGCGTGTGCGACCTCGGCGCCTTGGCTGCCTCGACGGCCGGCAAGGTCGAGATCGAATCGCTCGAGGAGGGCCGCGACGGTCAGATCATCGAGAACCTCCTGCGGTCCGCCGTGCTCGGGGTGTTCAAAGAGCGCGTCTCGCAGGGCGAGGTTCGCGAGGTCCTGTCGGCCTTCGAGGAGGGCCTGACGGTGAACACGGGCGAGGACATCCCGGCGGTCGAGCTGGCGGCGGTCATCGATCGGGTCCCCAACCTGCGGGCCTCGGTCCTCGGGCTCACCGACGGCGACGAGTCGGTCGGCGCGGTGGCGAGCGCCGTGGAGTTCGTCCTCGAAGGGCTCCACCTGTCCAAGCGGCTCAACAAGGACTCGTCCGGGACACGAGCCACCTATCGCGGCCGAAGCTGACCAGCGGTCAGCCCGGGACGACCGAGGTGACCGCTTCGGCGATCGGACCCGGATGGCGGTCTTCGTCGAGGAATCCGGTTCGGCGGTCGACGGGTTGATCGAGCGGGTCGATCCCGGGGGACCACCACAACGCCTCCAGGCGACCGGCAGCCAGCTCGGCGAGTGAAGGGCGCAACGCCTCGACACGGTGGGCGACCTCGATCCGGCCGAGGCCGGGCGGCGGTACGAGCGTGAGATGGAGCGGCCGCTCGGGCGCCTGTTCGACGAGCCGCTGTCCGATACCGGCAACGTCGTCGGCCTTCGCAGGGACGCTCACCACGGCTCCGAGCACGTCGAGTGCGCCGGCGAGTTCGTGGATCTCGCGCGCCGCGAGACCGGGGACTTCGACCACCCCGTCGCGCAGTGCTCGCAACCAGAGCGACCACAGCGTCGCGTCCCGGCGTCGTGCCGCGGCTGCGGCAGGGATCGTCTGGTCGAGGGGGCGAACCACCTCCAGCTCGAGCAGGGTCGCCACCGGCGGCCCCCCACGCAGCACACGCCAGGCGTCGCGCCAGGCCACGGCGAAGGTTCGCAGTGCTTCGGCGTGGCGTCTCGGGTCGTTACGCCCGGGTGGCGCGCCGCCGCCGAGCCAGCCGCGCTGGGCCAAGCGGGTCGGCCGGTCGATGGGGCACCACCCGGCGACCCCGTCCCCGAGGTGCTCGGCGGCGGTCGCGACGTAGCGGGGCCACCAACGGGACGCGGTCCGATCGTCGTCCCAGCCGCCGGCGTCGTCGAACCACGCCGGGGAGATGCCCTCGAACAGCGAGAGCCACACGGCGACCCCGGCTACCCGTGCGGCGTCGAGCACGCTTCGGTACCACTCGATCGTGGCGTGATCGGGCCCGGCCGGGGTGGGAACGAGGCGGGACCAGTCGACCGGTAGCCGCACGACCCGCACCCCGTGGGAGGCGAGGA
>JBILVB010000085.1:0-17023 GCA_044370695.1 Acidimicrobiales bacterium
GTGAGCGGAACACCGGCGATCTCGAAGGTGCCGTCGACTCGCAGGGCCTCGACGGGGCCGGTCCCGGTCGTAGCGAGCGTTGCGTTGGAGACGTTCTGGCGGGGTTGCGCCTTCACGATCTTGTTGGCGTAGAGGACCGGCACGCTGCCGAGGACCTGACCCCGCTTGGCCGACCAGGTCGAGCTGACCAGCATGTCTTTCACCTGCGCCGGCGTGGCCGCCGGGTACTTCTGGACGAGTTGGGCCGCCACCCCGGCCACGACGGCGGTCGATTGCGAGGTGCCGCTGCCGCGGATGAACCGGTTGCCCTGGGTGCTGGTGGTCTGGTCGAGCCAGCTCCCCGGAACTCGCAGGCCGGGGACGTCGACGCCCGGTACGAGCACGTCGGGGGTGCGATCGACGGTGCCGCGGTCGGAGAACGAGGCGACCGTCCACTGGGTGGCATCGACGGTGCCCAGCCGGTCGGCGGCTCCGACGGTGATCACGTCCGGGTTACGGGCGGGGAAGGCGAGGTCGACCTTGGTCGTACCGTCGTTGCCGGCCGCGGCCACGACGACGATGCCGGCCCGCACCGCCTCGGACACGGCGTGCGACAGCGGATCGCTCGACGCCGGGTTCGTGCTGTTCGTCCCGTAGGGGATGGCGATGACACGGATGTTGCGGCCGTCGGTCGTGCGGTTCTCCACCGCCCAGTCGATGGCGGCCACCACCTGGGTGACGTCGACGGCGCCGTCCGCAGCGCCGGCCTTGAGGCTGATCACCCGACTGTCGGGCGCCATGCCGGCGAAGCCGGTGATGCCGGGAAGGGTCGCCTCGTTCGACTTGGCGGTGTTGGCCGAGGTGGCACGGCAGGTCGTGGGCGGAGACGCCTGGGGATCGCGGCCGTTGATCAGCGACGCCAGATGGGTGCCGTGGCCGAACAGGTCGAGGTGCGCAGGCGAATTGGTCTGGGCGTCGAAGGAGAGGTCGGGCCCGGCGGCGAGGCGCCCCGTGCCCGGCATCGGCGTCACGCCGGTGTCGATGAGGGCGACGTCGATCCCGGCGCCGCCGAAGCCGCAGGCCCACAGGTCGCGTGCGCCGACGAACCCGGCGAGGTCGTCGAGGTCGGCAAGGGCTGCCTGGTCGTAGCTCAGAGCTCCACTCACCTGGGTCAGGGCGCTTCCGGCGATGCCGGCCGTGGCAAGGAGCGTGCCGATTGCGGCAACCGAGGTAAGGCGACCGAACCACGTGTTCGAGCGGTGGCGTTCCATGCCCTGGGATGTTCGGCCGGCTCGGTCACGATCCGGTGCGGTAACCCCTCTATTCTAACTCAAAGAGTGAAACTCGAAACGCTCAGAGTGAGATCTGCGTTGGGTCGGACTCGTTCCGTGGGAATCGCTACCGACTCGGTGCTGGCGACCAGGGCGCGATTCGAAGGCCCACGCAGTTGTCCCGGAGGAGATTGCGCAATCGCCCGGCTTCCGAAGCGTCGACGGTCAAGCCCCATCTGGCTTTCACGGCGACCCAGTCCCCGAGGTAGCGGCACCAGTCGTTGCGTTGCGGCGGCATCCAGTTCGCCGGGTCCTTGTCCCCTTTGGCCCGGTTGGAGGTTGCGCTGACGGCGAGCAACGTGCGGCGATCGGACAGGTCGTTGGCGTATGCGGTTCGGCGCGCCGCCGACCATTCCCACGCGCCCGAGTCCCAGGCCTCCTTCAGCGCAACGACATGGTCGATGTCGAGTGCCGAGGGTTCGGATTCGCTCCGGCCGTCGTAGGCGCTCAGCCAGTCGCCGGCGACGACTCGGCAGCCGAACGGGTCGACCTGAGCCGGGGATCGGCTGTCCCGGATCAGCACCGCCTCCCGAACGTTGCAGGACCCCTGGCCGCTGGCGAGCCAATGCGGGAACAGGGCCCGCTCGTAACCGTCGGGCCGCTCCGGTGCGACGGTGAGCCCGGCGAGCACCTCGGTGGCGTCGAGGCTCCGGTCGGCCGTCGGTGCCGGAGCCGGTGCGGGGGTCGGGGCCGGAGTGGGGGTCGGGGCCGGCGTCGGGGCCGGCGTCGGGGCCGGGGCCGGTGCGGGGGTCGGGGCCGGGGTCGGGGTCGGGGCCGGGGTCGGGGCCGGAGTGGGGGTCGGGGCCGGGGTCGGCGCAGGTGTTGGCGTGGGTGTCACGGTCGGGGCCGGCGTGGGTGCGACCGTCGGTCTCGTCACCGTGACTGCCGCTTGCACCGCCACCGTCGTCGTCGAGTCGGTGACCGACACGGTGGAGGCGTCGCCACACGACGCCACGGTGGCCGCGACGACGAGCATCGCAACGGCTGCGGCGCGCCAGGACCCCACCGGATCGCAGGGTACTGCGAGTGGAGCGTCGCGGCCGGGACTGCGTCAGCGCCGCGCGGGGCGGTACTGCACGAGGACGACCCCGGCGATGGTGACGACGCCGCCGAGGATCGTCAGCAGCGAGAGCCGCTCATGGAGCAGTACGGCACCGAAGACCACGCCGAGCACGGTCGACAGGTAGGCGACCGCGCTGGCCTGCAGGCCCGTCGCCCGTCGGGTCAGCTCCGAGAACAGCACGAACGACAGTGCGAGGCCGAGCAGCGAGAGATACGCGAACGACAGCCAGAACGTCCAGGGGAACGACAGCGACGATCGGTCGTCGGGCACGGCTGCGACCGACAGCAACACGGCGGAGATCACGAGTTGCATGGCGACGACCATCGTCCGGTCGAGGCGCGGGAGCGGGTGCCGCTTGTACATCATCCCGCCGATCGCGGCCGTCAATGCTGCGAGCAGCCCGAAGACGATCCCGAGCGGGCGGACGTCGCCCTCTATCGCCCGCCAGGCGACCAGGACCGTGCCGGCCATGCCGACGGCGAGTCCGGCGATCGAGCGAGCCGAGGTCGCCTCCCGCAAGAGCACGGGCGCGAGGACGGCGACGAACAACGGCATGGTGTTCGACATGATCGCCACCAGTCCGGCTGGTGCGTTCCGAGCGGCGAGGAACAAGAACGCGGTCGACATCGCGGTCATCGGGACGGCGATGGCGGCGATGCCGAGCCACTCGGCGCGGCCCCGTGGCCAGTCGGCGCCGCGCTGGCGCGAGATCATCGTCAACACGGCGGCGCCGACCACGGCGCGGGCTGCGGCGACGGTGAGCGGGGGGACCGTTCGCCCGGCGACGCGCATCGCAACGGTGTTCATCGCCCAGAAGGACGCCACGGTGCAGAACAGCACCACCATCGGCACGGCGGTCAGCCCACCGCGCCGTTGCGTGACCGCAGCCATGCCGGCACCGTACCGCTCGAGGCTGCTACACCCGACCGGGTGGACGAGACCGTGCCCGTGGCTCCCGACGACGTCAAACAGGTGATCGTGATCCGGCGCGACCTCGGCATGCGGCGGGGCAAGGAGATCGCCCAGGGCGCCCATGCGTCGTCGGCTTGGTTGATGTCGGCGGTGGCCGACGCCCTCGATCCGGCAACGGGACGAGCCACCGTCACGCTCGATTCGGTCGCCGCCGCCTGGGTGACGACGTCGTGGCGCAAGGTGGCGCTGCAGGTCCGTGGCGAAGCCGAGTTGCTCGCCCTCCACCACGAGGCGCAGTCGCGTGGTCTGCGCAGCCATCTGATCCGCGACTCCGGGCGCACCGAGTTCGGCGGCGTGCCCACCTACACCGCGCTCGCCATCGGCCCGGACCGCACGACGCGCATCGACGAGGTGACCGGACACCTCGCCCTCTACTAGGCGCAGCCCTCGACCTGACACCATGCCGGGGTGGACCTGGGGATCTGTGTACGCGACCGACCGGCTGCCGAGCTCGCCCGCCTCGGGCGCTTCGCTGAGTCGGAGGGATTCGGCGAGGTCTGGGTGCCCGATCTGCGTGGCGGTGGCCCAGGTGGGCGGGATGCGTTCATCAGCCTGGGGGCGTTGTTCGAAGCCACCGAGACCGTGCGCGCCGGTATCGGGGTCGCCGCCGTGATCTTCCACGACGAAGCCGGACTCGCCCGGGCGGCGGGCACGTTGAGCGAGCAGTCGGCGGGGCGATTCTCGTTGGGTATCGGCGTGTCCCATCGCGAGGCGGCGGGCGACCGGGCGCAGTACCCCGGTTCGCCGCTCGCCGAGATGCGTCGTTGGCTCGACGCGCTCGATCAGCGCTCGCACCGCGGCGGCCTGGCGTTCGGCGGTGGGTTCCCGGTGCTCGTCGGCGCCCTCGGACCGAAGATGGTCGCCCTCGGGGCTGCGGCGTCCGACGGTGTCGTCCTCAACTGGCTCACCCCCGAACACGCTGCGACCACGGTCGCTCAGGTGCGCGCCGCCGCCGGCCCGGGGCGATCGCCCCGCACGGTGCTCTACGTGCGGATCTCGCCTCCCGCATCCGCCCACGCCGACGCCGTGGCCTACGACTCGCTCGCCAACTACCACCGGCACTTCGTCGCCCAGGGCCTCACCACGCCCGAGGCGATCGTGGCCGGTACCTGCGTCCCGGCCGACGAGCCGGCCGCGGCGCGCGACCGGCTCGCGGCGTACGCGGAGGCCGGCGTCGACGTGGTCTGCCTGTACCCCCACGGCATCGAGGAGCCCGATCGGGCGCGCGTGCTCGCCTCCATCCGGTAGGTTGGTTGTATCAAGCAACCATCGGAGGGCGGGATGGCGGAGGGAGCAGGACCGGCGTCGCTCGTGCCGGGGTTCACCGCGGCGCGGCTGCGATTGGTGCTCGGGGCGCTGATGCTCTCGGTGTTCCTGTCGTCGATGGAGTCGACGATCGTGTCGACGGCGCTGCCGACCATCGCCGGGGAGTTCAACGCCTTCGAGAGCTTCGCCTGGGTCGGTACGGCGTACATCGTGGCCTCGACGGTCTCGACACCGGTGCTGGGCAAGCTGTCGGACCTGTTCGGTCGCCGGGTCGTGTTCCAGGCCACGATGGCCGTGTTCTTCGTCGGGTCGCTGCTGTGCGGTCTCGCCCGATCGATGGAGCAACTGATCGCCTTCCGGGCGGTGCAGGGTGTCGGCGGCGGCGCCATCCAGGCCCTGGCCTTCGCCGTGATCGGCGACATCCTCCCGCCGCGCGAGCGGGGTCGGTACATCGGATTCTTCACGATGTCGTTCGCGGTCGCTGCCGTCGCAGGCCCGCTGCTCGGCGGGTTCATCATCCAGCACTGGAGCTGGGAGTGGATCTTCCTGTGCAACCTGCCGCTGGTCGCGCTCGCCGGGGCGATCACCCACGTCGCGCTGCGGCTTCCCTTCACCCGTCGGCAGGCCCGGATCGACTGGCTCGGCGCCGGCCTGCTCGCCGGTGGGGTCGGGATCGGTCTGATCGCGCTCGAGCGGGGCCCGGCCGGATGGACCGAGCCGCTCGTGCTCGGCGGGTTCGTCGCCAGTGCGGTGCTGCTCGTCGGCTTCGTGCTGCAGGAACGGCGAGCGTCGGAGCCGATGCTCCCGCTTCGCCTGTTCCGAAATCGGGTCGTGCTGGCGTGCTGTGCGCTCGGTGTCGTGGTCAGTTCGTTCTCGTACGGCGCGTCGAACTTCCTGCCGCTGTACTTCCAGGACGTGCTGTTCGTGTCCCCGACCGAGTCGGGGTTGCGGCTGCTGCCGATCATGGGCGGCGT
The DNA here is from genome assembly GCA_044370695.1 of Acidimicrobiales bacterium. Lineage (GTDB taxonomy): Bacteria > Actinomycetota > Acidimicrobiia > Acidimicrobiales > Ilumatobacteraceae > JBEIFW01. The sequence continues at coordinate 5,586 of JBILVB010000085.1, forward strand.
GGTGATCATGTCCACCGTCAGCGGGCGCCTCATCGCCCGGACCGGTCGCTACCGGATCTACCCGATCCTGGGCACCGTGGTCATGGCGGTCGGGGTGCTCGCCCTCACCCGGATCAGCGCTGACAGCACCTACCTGTCGCTCGCCGTGCCGATGTTCCTCCTGGGTCTGGGCTCGGGGATGGTCTACCCGGTCACCTCGATCGCCACGCAGAACGCCTGCGAGTTGCGAGACATGGGCGTGGCGACCGCGTCGCTGATGTTCTTCCGGTCGCTGGGGGGCTCGCTGGGCCTGGCCGTGTTCGGCACGATCCTGAACTCGACGATCCGAGCCGAACTGCCCGCCCGCACCGGTCTGTCGGCCGACGAGGCGGTGTCGTTGATCCGGGCCCCCGAGGACATCGCTGCGCTCCCGGCCGACGTCCGGTCGTCCGTGGTCGACGTGCTCGCCCAGGGGATCAGCACCATCTACTGGGTGTGCGCCGGGGTGATGGTCGTCGGGATCGTGTGGGCGCTGCTGCTCCCCGAGTTGCCGTTGCGGGGCAAAGCAGGAATCACGGACAAGCTCTCGGAACCGGCGGCGACCGCCGCTCACTGACGAAGGACGGGACATGACCGAGTTCGCAGATCGCGACGACGACGTGGTGGTCGAGATCGAGGATCCAGTGTGCGTGATCCGGCTCAACCGACCGGCTGCCCTCAACGCGCTGACCTACCCGATGCTCACGACCTTCCGGCGCGCCGTGGACGCGGCCGCCGTCGACTCGCGCGTGGTCGGCATCGTCGTCACCGGGACCGGGCGCGGGTTCTGCTCGGGCCTCGATGCGTCGGTGCTGCAGAGCACGGTGGGCGCCGGGTCCGGATCGATGGGCACCGCGCCGGTAGCCGGGCAGGACGAGGTGCCCGGCTTGTTCACCTACCTGCTGGCGGTGCCCAAACCGGTGATCGCAGCAGTCAACGGGGTGGCGGCGGGCGGCGGGCTGGTGCTCGCCTCGATGTGCGACCTGCGCTTCGCCGGCCCCGATGCATCGTTCACCACGATCTTTTCGAAGCGCGGGCTCGCTGCCGAGCACGGCACCACATGGATCCTCCCGCGCCTGCTCGGTGTCGGGCGGGCGCTCGACCTGCTCTGGACGTCCCGGCGGATCGACGCGTTCGAGGCCCTGCGCATCGGCCTGGTCGAGGAGCTCGCCGAGGGCGATCCGGTCGAGGCCGCCTGCACCTACGTGCGCACGCTCGCCGAAACCGTGTCCCCCGCCTCGATGGCCGACGCCAAGCGGCTCGTGTACGCCCACCTCGGTACGGACTACCCCGAGGCGCTCTTCGAGATCGACGCAGTGACCCGGGCGGCGATCGATCGACCCGATGCGCGGGAGGGCGCCGCTGCGCTCATCGAGCGCCGGCCGCCGCGCTTCCCGCGCCTCGGGTGACCCGATCCGTTTCGGGATGCCCGACGATCACCATCCCCCGCACGGCGGCGTGGTCCGACCCGTCGCTCACTCGCACCGTCCAGGTCTGCCACTGGCCTGACGCGGCGCACAAGCGCACGATCCCGGTCCGATCGGTGCCCTGGTCGAAGCGCACCACCGAGCGATCGTCGGGATGGACCAGGTCGTCGATCGAGCGGCCGCGCAGGGCCGAGCTCTGCTGGCCGAGGAGCCGTTCGCTCGCCGGGTTGAGGTGGCGAATCCTGGCGGTGTCGTCCAGCACGATCACGGGATCGCCGAGGATGTCGAACACGGTCCAGCCCGACGGCTGACGACCAACCACAGTGCTCACGTCGCCGTCCTGGGCCGGGTCGTCGACGGTCACGTGGTTGCGGCCGGCCCCTTTGGCCTTGGCGAGCGCTCGATCCGCTCTGGCGATCACCCGGTCGACGTTCTCGCCGGCCACGGCCACGGCCACGCCGGCACTCGCCCCGATCCGCAGGGTGTGGTCGCCGACCTGGAACGGTGCGGCCAGCTCGGCCACGGCGCGCCTTGCGATCGCCTCTGCGTCGGCGACGTCGATCGGCCCGGCCAGCAGCAACACGAACTCGTCGCCGCCCCAGCGCGCCGCGCCGTCGCCGATGCGCAGGCGAAGTCCCAGCCGGTCGGCCACGGCCGACAGGAGCAGGTCGCCTGTCTCGTGGCCGAAACGGTCGTTCACCGGCTTGAAGAGGTCGAGGTCCAGGTACACGACGGCCGGTCGAGCCTCGCATGCGAGCAGCTGTTCGAGGCGCAGGGTGGTCGCGCGGCGGTTCGCGAGCCCGGTCAGCGGATCGTGGTCGGCCTGGTACGAGAGGTGATTGTGGGCCTCGGTGAGCCGGTCCCGCTCGTCGATCAACGCGTCGGCGAGTTCGGCGTTCTCGAGTGTCATCTGCTTCAGACGCCGGTGCGCCGCCGTCCACGAGAGGTTCAACCCGACCATGAGGCCGGCCCACAGCAGCAACATGGCGAACCGGTCGGCCCTGCCGATGAGCACCAGGGTCACGGCGCTCGGCCCCGTCAGCCCGGCCAGAGCGACGTTGAACAGAGTCCTGGACGCAGCGGTGACCAGCAGTTGCACCGCCACCATGCCCATGAGCGAGTTCACGATCCATGGCAGCTGGGCCGGGTCGCCGAGGAATGCGGCCATCGGAGCGATCGCCCCCCAGACCAGGGAGAGGCTTCCGCACGCCACCGCGACCCGGATGCCGCGAGCGCGCGTGGTCGTCGAGTCGAACCGACGCAGGTCGTAGGTGAGCAGCGCCAGGCTGAGCAGCAGGTTGAGCGCAACGAGACCCAGCCAGGTGGCGACCGCCGTGGCGGGCGCAGCGGGCCAGAGATGGCGGGTGAAGCCTGCGGCGCCGAGGGGGGCGACGGCGAGGCCCCACCGTGCCTGGCGCAGGAAGCGCCGCTCCTCGTGGGCATCCCGGGGCACATGGGGTTGCTGCCGTGATCCGGGGCCGTGCTTCACGGCCCAACGGTCGGTCCGACTTGCACCGGTTTGAGGCAGTGGACGCTTGCTCGGCAGCCTCTTCGCCGATCTTGAGGTTGTCGATCGTGGCGGTGCGGCGTCGGTCGCAGGCCGCCACCAGCGGTCGCCCGACGGTAGGTGGGCTCACCCGTTCGGGCGCACCAGGACCTTCACGTGCTCGTCGGGCCGGCCGAGTTGCGCGAAGGCGCCGGCAACCCCGTCGAGGCCGACCTGACCGGTGACCAGCGCAGCGGCGTCGATGCGGCCCTCGGCGATCGTGTGCATGCTCTCGGCGAACTCCGCCGCATCCCAGCCGAGCGCGAAGGTGATCGACAACTCCTTGTTGACGCCGACTGCCGGCCAGAACCCGTCGGTCTGCATGCACAGGCCGGCGACGAGCACCTCGGAGTGGCGGGGCGCCGCCTTCATCGCGAGGTCGATGATGCCGGGGACGCCGATGGCGTCGACCACCACCGTTGCGCCCCGGCCGCCGGCGGCGCGCCAGGCAGCGATCGGCTCGGTCGCGCCCGGGTCGACGACGACCTGGGCGCCGAGCGCCTCGGCGAACCGGCGCCGGGCGGGGGAGAAGTCGGCGGCCACGACGAGGCCGACCCCGCCGGCGAGCAGGTTGGCGATCACGGCGAGACCGACGGGCCCGCAGCCCAGCACGACGGCGGAGCCGAGGGCGACGGCCCGGCTGCGCCGCACGGCGTGCAGGCCGACGGCGAGGGGCTCGGTGAGGGCGAACAACTCGGGTGCCACCCCCGCCGGCACCGGCACACAGCCCTCGGCATCCACGACGAATCGTTCGGCGTACCCGCCCGGCCACTGATTGGCAAAGCCCACGGAGCGGACCACCCCGCCCGGGAGCCGCACGACCGGGTGGGGCGCGACCACGGTTCCCGGGCGCAGACCGTCGACGCCACGTCCGACGTCGAGTACCCGGGCCACGATCTCGTGGCCCATCACCAGATCGGCGTCGGGGTCGAAGTCGAACAGCGCCATGCCGCACGCGCGGGACGACGCCACCAGATCGGCGCCGTGGCGCACGGCGTGCAGGTCGCTGCCGCAGATCCCGCACGCCACCGTCTCGAGCAACACCTGGCCGGGGCCCGGGACGGGCTCGGGGACGTCGTCGACGACGATCCGGCCCGCGCGCAGGACCGCAGCCCGCATCACGCGCCCAGCTTGCGCGTGCCCTGGACGGCGAGGCGCAGCGGATCCATCACGAACCGGACCGGTGGCAGGGTGACGTCGGCCCGGAACGCGAACGACGTCATCGCCATCGTCGGGCGGATCATCCCGGCCATGCCCAACGCCTGCGGGTCGGGAAGCTCGAGGATCGGGCGACCCCGATCGGCGGAGTGGATCACGTACTCCGGGTTGACCTGGGCGATCACCCCGTCGCCCGCCTCGCCGAGCCGGACCAGGTGCAGGTTGTCGAACGCCAGCAGATCGGCCCCGGCGATCGGCTCGGGGTCGCCGACACCGAAGCGCAGCACCTCGGCGCCCCCGAGCGCGGCCCGGCACTCGTAGCGGTCGTGGCGAGCGGTGATCGCCACCTCGCCGACCTCGACCGGGAACCCCCAGCCCTCGCGCAGCGCCTCGGCGGCCGCCTCGCTGTCGCACACGGCGCCCAGGCACAGTGCCCGGGGCCGGATCCCGGCGCGCACCACGAGGCGCATCTGCGCCAACGAGAACGCGCCCACCGGGCTGTCGGCCACCTTGAGCGCGAACGGCGAGACGTACGGCGGGATCGACGGGTGCAGCGCCGGTGGAGTGAGCGACAGGGTGGGGTCCGCGCGGACCTCCCAGTTGACCTGGACGGCCAGGATGCCTTCGAGTTCCCAGGCCTCGGTGGACAGCGCGTGCGAGCGCGGAGCGCGGGCCAGTGCGGCGCCGGCATCGAGGGTTCCGACGACGGGCATCTCAGGCCGCCTTCGCCTTCGGCCTGAAGTGCGGCATGACCTCGGCGGCGAACAGCCGCAGGCTGTCGAGCACCTGCTGCTGGGGGATCGACTCGGCCGTGTTGAGGATGAAGTTCACGCGGTCCACTCCGCAGGACTCCCACTTCTTCAACTCGCGGGTGATCTGCTCCGGGTTGCCGATGGCGATGCCCTCGGGCGGCTGGCCCGCCTCGCCCGGCGACTGGGCCTGGCGACGGGTGTTGGCCAGCAGGCCCGGCGACGGATACCCCTTGGTGGGGAACGCCTCCTTGGCCATGTCGAGCTGGCCTGCGAGGTACTGGAAGGTGCCGATCATCCGACCGCCCGTGGCGATGCCGTTGGCGGAGTCGTCGTGGCAGAACAGGAAGTTCGCCGCGCACAGCTGGTCGTTGACGAACGCTCCGGCCGGTGTGCAGTGCTGGATGCGGCGCCGGTACTCCTGCACCCGGCGTTCCTGCTCCTTGAACGTGGTGAAGTTCACGCCGAGTGCACCCATGCCCCGGTCGGCGGCGTCGAACTCGGTGCCCGGGGTGGACACCGCCACCCACATCGGCGGGTGCGGATCCTGGTACGGCTTGGGCAGCACGGAGCGCTCGGGCATCGAGAAGAACTCGCCTTCGAAGCCGAACCGCTCGTTCATCCACATCTGCGGGATGGCGTGGACGAACTCGTCCCACGACTTCTTCGTCGTGTCCGGGTTCGCCCGGAACCCGCCGAGCTCGGTCCACGTGGCCGACCGGCCGGTGCCGAACTCGAGCCGCCCGCCCGACAGCAGGTCGAGCACGGCGGCCCGTTCGGCGATGCGGATCGGGTGGTTGAACTCCGGGACGCACACGACGATCCCGTGGCCGACCCGGATGTTCGTCGTCTGCATGGCGCATGCCGTCAGGAACAGCTCCGGCGCCGAGCAGTGCGAGTACTCCTCGAGGAAGTGGTGCTCGACGGCCCACACGGTGTCGAAGCCGAGTTCGTCGGCCAGGCGCACCTGTTCGAGCGCGTTCATGTAGACCTGACGCTCGTGCTCGCGCGTCAACGGACGCGGCACCGAGAGCTCGTAGAAGATCCCGAACTTCATGGTTCCCCTCCTGCAGTTCGTCCCCGGCGGGAGCGTACTGCGCGGCGGTTCAGCCGATTCTGCGACGAAGGTCCTGCAGCCAGTCGTCGGCTTCTCGCCAGCGGGTGTCGGCGTGCTCGCGGGCGCTGGCGGCGTGGGCGCCGGCGGCCGGGTAGGAGCCGAGGAACTTCACGCCGCCCTGCTTCGCGTGCAGGTCGCGCAGGGCGTCGGCCAGCAGCTCGTCGGCGAGGTGGCCGTCGACGTCGAGCACGAAGCAGTAGTCGCCGAGACCGCCCCGCTTGGTCGGCCGGCTCTCGATCTTCGACAGGTTGATCCGTCGGGCGGCGAACTCCTGCAGGATCGACAGCAGGCTGCCCGGTTCGTCGGCCCGCTGGTAGACGACGAGGCTCGTCTTGTCGTGCCCGGTGGGCGCCGGGATCCCGTCGCGGGCGACGAGGAGGAACCGGGTCTGGTTCCCGTCCGCGTCGCTGAGGTCGTCGGTCAGCACGGTGAGCCCGTGAAGGGTTGCGCCGAGCGCCGGGCCGACCGCGACGAGGCCCGGGTCGTCGCTCGCGGCCACCAGGCGGGCCGCTTCGACCGTCGAGTTGGCGGCCCGCACCTCGGCGTGGGGCAGCCTGCGGCGCAGGAACCGTTGGACCTGGGCGGTGGCCATCGGCATCGAGATCACGGCGGTGACGGCATCGAGGGTGGTGCCGGGTCGCCCCATCAGCACGTGCTCGATGTCGAGCACCACCTCCCGCTGGATCAGCAGCTCGTGGGTGAAGGCCAGGTTGTCGATCGTCAGGTTGACCGTGCCCTCCAGCGCGTTCTCCACCGGGACGAACCCGGCGTCGAGTTCGCCCGAGGCGACGGCGTCGAGCACGTCGGGGATCGAGACGTGGGGGACGGTGTCGGCCGCTGCGAGGTCGGCCTGGGTTCGCAACGCCTGCTCGGTGAAGGTGCCCGCGGGCCCCAGGAAGCCGATCTTGGGCACGGGCGGCCAGGATAGTGAGATGGACCAGCTTCGACTCCGGACGATCCTCGACGACGTGGCCGCCGGCCGCATCGCCGCCGATGACGCCGCCCGCGCCCTGGCCCGTCTGCCCTGGGCCGACCTCGGGTATGCCCGCATCGACCACCACCGCCACCTCCGTCTGGGCCTGCCCGAGGCGGTGTACGGGCCGGGCAAGTCGCCCGAGCACTGCGCCGGGATCGTCGGCGAGTTGCTCGCCCACGGCGACGGCCCCGTGATCCTCAGCCGGGCCGACACGGCGCAGGCCAAGGCCGCCCTCGGCGCCCATCCCGACGGCGTCGTGCACGGCGCCGACCCGGCGACGCTGGTGTGGCGGCCCCGTCCGGTCACGCGGACCGAGCGGGTGGTCGTGGCGGCGGCCGGCACCGCCGACCTGCCCGTCGCCGACGAGTGCGCCGCCGTCCTCGCCGCCCACGGGTTCGCCCCGGTCCGCCTGACCGACGTCGGGGTCGCCGGCCTGCACCGCTTGCTCCCCCACGTCGACCTGCTCGCCGACGCCGACGCCGTCGTCGCGGTCGCCGGCATGGAGGGAGCACTCGCCAGCGTGATCGGTGGTCTCGTCGCCTGCCCGGTGGTGGCCGTACCGACCTCGGTCGGCTACGGCGCCGGCCTGCAGGGTGTCACCGCGCTGCTCGCCATGCTGTCGAGCTGCGCGTCCGGGGTCACCGTGGTCGGGATCGACAACGGCTTCGGCGCTGCGGTCGCCGTGGCCCGTCTGCTGGGTCGCGGATGACCCGCCTCGCCTGGTTCTCGTGCCCGTCGGGAATAGCCGGTGACATGGCGCTCGGCGCCCTGCTCGACGCCGGCGCCTCGCTCGAGGCCGTGCGCGACGCCGTCGGCCGGCTCGGACTCGGGGAACGGATCAGGATCGATGCGGAGTCCGTCCGCCGCAACGGCCTCGCCGCCACCCGGGCCCTCGTCGACCTGGAGCATGACCACGACGAGCACGACCACCGGCCGTGGGCGGAGATCGACGAGCGCCTCGCTGCGGCCGGCCTCGCCGCCCGGGTCGAGGCCCGGGCGCGGGCCACGTTCCGGCTCCTGGCCGAGGAGGAAGGCCGCCTGCACGGCGTCGCCCCCGAGGCCGTCGAGTTCCACGAGGTCGGCTCGCTCGACGCGATCGCCGACGTCGTCGGGGTGTGTGCAGCGCTCGAGGCCCTCGGCGTCGACGAGGTGTGGGCCTCCCCGGTCGCGGTCGGAGCGGGGACGGCACGATCGGCGCACGGGGTGCTGCCCGTGCCGGCGCCGGCGACCGCCGCGCTGCTGGCCCGTGCGGGTGCCCCCAGCTACGGGGTGGACGTCGGGGTCGAGCTCGCCACGCCCACCGGTGCCGCGCTGCTCGGTGCGCTGGCCCGAGGGTTCGGACCCCAGCCGGCGATGCTCGTCGACGCGATCGGTTACGGCGCCGGCGGCCGCGAGCTACCCGGGCGCCCCAACGTGGTGCAGGTGCTCGTCGGCACGGCGACCGGTGCCCGCCCGCAGGTCCTCGGTGGCGGTCCCGGTCAGCGGGCGGTCGAGCTGTGTGCCAACGTCGACGACGCGACCGGCGAGACCCTCGCCCACGCCGTGGCTCGGTTGCTGGCCGCCGGGGCGTTCGATGCCTGGGTCACCCCGATCGTGATGAAGAAGGGTCGCCCCGGGGCGACGGTCCACGCGCTGGTCGAGCCGAGCCTGGCCGAATCGGTCGCCGCGGTTCTCGTGGCCGAGACCGGCACGCTCGGGTTGCGAGCCATCGCCGTGGAGCGCTGGCCGCAGCTGCGCACCGAGACGATCGTGGACGTGGGCGGCGTGCCGGTCCGGGTGAAGCTGGGGGCGGGCCGGGCCAAGGTCGAGCACGACGACGCCGTCGTCGCAGCCGCCCGGCTCGAGCTGCCGTTGCGGGAGGTCCTGCGCCGGGCCGAGACGGTGGCGGCCGCGTTCGCGTCGCAGCGGTGAGCACAGCCGGGCGCGCTGCGTTCGACGCCGTCGTCGTCGGCGCCGGACCCAACGGCTTGACTGCGGCCGCTCGTCTGGCCCGGGCCGGCCGCTCGGTACTGGTCCTGGAGCGGGCCGACCGCATCGGCGGTGGCGCCCGCACGGCGTCGCTGGGCGACCCCGACGTGGTGCACGACCTCTGCTCGGCCGTGCACCCGTTGGGAGCGGCCTCCCCGGCCTTCGCGGCCCTCGATCTCGGCACCCGCGGTCTGCGTTGGGCGCATCCGCCGACGCCGCTCGCCCACCCGGTCGACGACGAGCACGTCGGGGTGCTCGAGCGCGACCTCGACACCACTGCGATCGGTCTCGGCGTCGATGCCGAGGCTTGGCGGGCTCTCGTCGGGCCCTCCGTGCGGCGCTGGGATCGGCTCGTCGAGGGGTTCCTCGGCCCGCTCGTTCCCCTGCCCCGGCGTCCCGTCACGCTCGCCCGGTTCGCCCCCGTCGGGCTCCGTTCCGCCGAGGTGCTGGCCCGCCGATTCCGAGAGCCCTCCGCTGCAGCACTCCTGGCCGGATGCGCTGCCCACTCGTTCCTGCGCCTCGACGCACCGTTCACCGGTGGGCTCGGGATCGTGCTGGCGGCTGCGGCGCACGCGGTCGGATGGCCCGTCGCCGTCGGCGGGTCGCAGGCCATCGTCGATGCGCTCGCGGCCGAGGTGGTCGCCCACGGCGGCGAGATCCGGTGCGGCACCGACGTTCGGGCGCTCGGGGACCTGCCATCCCGGCGGGCGACCGTGCTCGACGTGACGCCCGAGCAGTACCTGGCGCTCGGCGGCCGCCCGTCGTGGTGGTACCGCCGGTGGCGCCGTGCCCCGGGCACCTGCAAGGTCGACTACGTCCTCGACGGTCCGATGCCCTGGCGCCACGACGCGTGCCGGCGCGCCGGCACGGTGCACCTCGGGGGCGCGGCCTCGGCCCTTGCCGCGGCCGAGGCGGCCGTGCTCGCCGGGCGACACGCCGTCGAGCCGTTCGTGCTCGTCGCCCAGGCCGCCGTGGCCGATCCCGGCCGTCGCACCGCCGACGGCCGCGAACCGCTGTGGGCCTACTGCCACGTCCCGAACGGTTCGGCCGTGGACGCCTCGGCGGCGATCGAGACGCAGTTCGACCGCTACGCGCCCGGATGGCGGGACCGGGTGCGGCACCGCTGGGTGCGCACGGCGGTGGACACCGAGGCCCACGACCCCTCGATGCCCGGTGGTGACATCGCCGGCGGCTCGCTCGGGGGGACCCAACTCCTGGCCCGCCCCCGGCCGGGTCTCGACCCGTGGCGAACGCCGGAGCCGAGCACCTGGCTCTGCTCGGCGTCGACCCCGCCGGGCGCCGGCGTGCACGGCATGTGCGGCTGGTGGGCGGCCGGACGGGTCCTCGCCGCCGGACGACGCGCGCGCCCTACAGGCCGACCGTAGCGAGCAGCTTGCGGAGTTCCGGGAGGGACAGTTCGCCGCTCGCTCGCGCCGCGACGGTGCTGTCGGCCTTCAGCAGCACGAAGTACGGATAGGAGGTGAGGCCGAACGCCTTGGCGGACTCCATGGCGGCGGAGTCGGCGAGCACGGGCTTGGTCCAGTTCTCCTTGGCCAGCCACTTCGACGGCGGATAGTTGGGCGCGCTCGCCTGGACACCGGTCGAGACTGCGACGAGGTCGAGCCCGGCGGGGATGCTGCCGTCGGCGAGCCATTTCACGACGCGGGGGACCTCGGCCTGGCAGTGCGGGCACCAATGGGCGACGAACAGGATCAGGCGCGGGCGCCCGGTCGCCGGGGTCACCGTCACTGCGTTCCCCGAGAAGTCCTTGCCCGACAGCGTCGGTGCGGTCGTGCCGACGGCCGGGTCGTCGCCCTTGCCGGGGAGCGGTGCCAGGGCGGTGCCGGACAGCGAGACCGGTTGGTTCTGCGGTCCGGCCGGTGCACTCGACGACGAGTCGTCGCCGCACGCGGCGAGGGTGCCGAGGGTCAGTCCGACAGCGAGCAGGACGGAGGCGAGGCGGGTCATGCGGGGATCTCCCGGTCGGCGGGGCGGACGAGGACGACGAGCGTGGCGCCGATGGCGACGAATCCGGCGAGGGCCATGAGCGGCAGCGTGACGAAGCCGAACCGTTCGAACCAGATCAGGTTGCAGGGGTTCGCGATCTCGCAGGCGCCCCCCTCGGTGAGCACGCCACGCTCGATGAGGTAGTGGTACACGGAGACCGCTGCGCCCGCAGCGGGGAAGACCACTGCGTAGCGCCAGACGCCGGGGTCCCGCCGCAGTGCGGCGATGCCGAGCAGCACGGCGAGCGGGTACATGGCGATGCGCTGGAACCAGCACAGCCGGCACGGCACGTAGTGGGCGACCTCGCTGAAGTAGAGGCTGCCGGCCGTGGCGGTGGCAGCGATACCCCAGGCGAACCACAGGGCATAGGGCTGCAACGCCCGGAGCCGGCGGGGCGCCAGCATCCGTGCGACGACGAGCGCTACCGCGCCGCACACGGCGGCGAGGGCGAGGACCGAGGCGATGACCTGGA
>JBILVB010000229.1:0-4988 GCA_044370695.1 Acidimicrobiales bacterium
CCACGGATCCGTCGTGGTCGCCGCTGTTCGTGCGCGCCGCCGGCCTCGTGCTCGAGCACGGCGGCCCGCTGTCGCACGCCGCCATCCTGGCTCGCGAGCTCGGGGTGCCCGCCGTGTCCGAGGTCGTCGGGGCGACCGCTCGTCTGGACGGGGCGGACGTGGTGGTGGACGGCGGCGAAGGTGTCGTGGCGATACGACCGGCCGCCGAGGTGCACCCGTGACCCGGCCCGGTCGGCTCGCGCCGCCGGCGCCGGACCGGTTCTCGATGTTCGTCCCGGCGGCGATGGGTGTGGGGCTCGTCGCCTGGGTGATCGGATCGGCGCGCGAGCTGTTGCGTACGCAACGATCTCGCCGGCTGGCGGCGCGCGCCGCGGTGAGCGGGCCCGCGATCGCAGCGCGGATCCCGGGAGCCCCGGTCGTCGCGTACCCGGGGCCCGAGGGGCTCGGGCTCCGGCCCCGGCCGGTCTACGTGCTGGTGGCCTGCGCGCTGTTGGGCGGAGCCGTCTACGTGCTCGTGGGTGCCGCCGGGAACTTCCGGCGCGCCGGCGGTTACCTCTCCGACATCGCCTGGCTGCTGGCCGCCGCCTGGACCCTTGCGGCGGTGGCGGCGACGTACGGGCTGGCGGCGGCCGCAGCAGCCATCAGCGCTCCGAAGCCGCCGAAGGTGCTCGGCCGTCTGGTGCGCGGTTCGGCGCTGTCGGTCGCGCCGAGTGCGCCCGGTGCCGCGCCCGGCGGGCCGTCGTGGCGGGTGACCGTCGGGTTCTGGGTGGGGTCGGGCGCGTTCGCGGCGTTGGCGCTCGCGGTCGGGGTCGAGCCGCTCGCGCTCCGGCGCGTCGACACGACCGTGGCCGGTTGGGTGCGCGACCTTGCCGTGCCCGGGGTGATCGAGCGCCTCGACGCGGTCGGCGGAACCGAGGTCACCATCGGCGTCGCGGTCCTGGTCGCCGTCGTCGCGGCGCAGTGCCGGGTCCTCGCCCTGGGGTACGCGATGGCGACGTCGGTCGCCCTGGTGACGAGCGTGACCCTCCGGCCCCTGGTGGAACGGGCCCGACCCCCGGACGGCCCGCTCGCCGGAGCGACGGACTCGTTCCCGAGCGGGCATCTCCTGCTCGCCACGGTGATGGCCGGCCTCGTGCCGGTCGTCGTCGCCGTGCTCACCCGCCGCCGCAGCGTGATCGGACCGGTACGGATCGTCTGCGGCCTCGGCGTCGGGGCGCTCGCACTCGGGCGGGTGTCGCGATCGATCCACTGGCCCAGCGATGCGCTCGGTGGGATCCTGGCCGGGGTCCTGCTGGTCCTGGCCGTGCAGTGGGTACTGGACACGCCGCGGGCGCACGATTCGTGCCGGCGGTGCCTGTGGCACGAGCGGTCCGACCGGCCGCATCGGCTGCAGCGGGGACTGGTTCCCCTGACCGTGACCGGTGTCGGCGTCGTGCGCACGCTGGCTCGGGCGAGCACCGCGATCGCCGGGCTGGGTCTCGCCGTGCTGACCGTCACCGTCGACGTCCCCACCAATCCCGACTACACGCCGTTCGGCGCCGCCGTCCAACGACCGGTGCAGTGGGGTCTCGCCACACTCGTGTCGGTGGGCGGGCTCGTGGCCTGGCGATGGCCGGCGCCCGGGGCGGTGACGATCGCATTCGCCGGCGCCGGACTCGGGCTGTTCGCGTCCGTCGAGTACCCGCCGGTGATCGCGGCGAGCATGGCGGCCGCGCTGTCGGTCCCGGCGGTGCTCACCTGGCTGTCCTGGCAGCACGACCGCAGCCCACGCGAGATCACCGCCGTGGCCGGGGTGACGGCGCTGCTCATCGGCGGTACCTGGCTGGGCGCGACGACGGTCTACGAGGGGTACTTCGGGCCCACCCACCCCGACAGTACGGCGGCGGCGGTCCCCGTCGACCGGGTCGAGTGGATCTGGCTCGGGGCGCTGTCGGCCGACGGGGTCACCGTCACCGCCCGTCTCGCCCGGCCGGGCACCGCCACGCTCGACCTCGTCGCCGACGCCGGCGGGACCCGTCGCGTCGGACCCGTGGTGGCCGGACCGGACCGCTTGGTCCGGTTCCGGGTGGCCGGCCTCTCGCCCGAGACGGCGTACGAGGCGACCCTCGACGTCGACGGTCGGCAGGACCCGGGGCGTGGACGGGCACGGTTCCGGACACCCGGCGTCGGCCCGTACTCGTTCCGCCTCGCGCTCGCCTCGTGTGCACGCACCGGGTCCAACGGCGCGGTGTTCGACGCGATCCGCGCCACGGACCCACTGCTCTACGTCAACCTCGGCGACCTGCACTACGAGAACCTGACCGCGACGACCCCGGGGCCGTTCCTCGACGCGTTCGACCGGGCGCTCGGCACGCCCGCGCAGGGGGCGCTCGCCCGCGCCGTTCCGATGGCGTACGTGTGGGACGACCACGACTACGGCCCCAACGACGCCGACGCCACGGCGCCCTCGCGCTCGGCCGCCCGCGCCGCCTACCGGGCCGCGGTCCCGCACTACGACGTCACCCCGGGGGATGCGCCGATCAACCAGGCGTTCACGATCGGGCGCGTGCGGATCGTCATGACCGACGGGCGATCGGAGCGGACGGCCACGAGCCTGCTGGGCGACGAACAGCGGCGCTGGCTGATCGACGAGGTCGTCGCGGCGTCGAGCACCCATGCCGTGGTGATCTGGGTGAACCCGACCCCGTGGATCGGCGCCGCCACCCCGGGCGCCGACACCTGGGCGGGATTCGCCGACGAGCGGCGCCTGGTCGCCGACGCACTCGCCGCCGCCGGCGTGCGCAACCTCGTCATGGTGAGCGGCGACGCGCACATGGTCGCCATCGACGACGGGACCGACACCGACTACTCGACCGGCCGGGTGGGCGGGTTCCCGCTGCTGCAGGCGGCTGCGCTCGACCGTCCGGGCAACGTGAAGGGTGGCCCCTACTCCGACGGCGCCTTCCCCGGCGGCGGGCAGTTCGGGCTCGTCGACGTCGTCGACGACGGGGGATCGGTGCAGGTCCGTCTCGCCGGCCGCACCTGGGACGGGCGCACGTTGGTCGAGCGCACCATCCGGTTCGGTCAGTCCCGGAGCACCCAGTAGAACACGGCCGGTTCCGGCCGCAGGTTGCGCCACCCGGCGATCGGCGCCGTGGTGGCGAGCAGCGAGTCGCCGGCGCGCAGCACCGGCGTGTCGTCGCCGACATCGATCTGCACGAGCCCGCGCACGACGGCGACCAGCTCGACGCCCTGGTGCCCGAACGGCGCGCGGCCGTCCTCGACTGCGCCGAGCATGACCAGGAAGGCCCGGAGGCCGGCGCCCGCGTCGTGGGCCAATGCGACGAGGTTGCCGCCGCCGGCCGAGCGGCTCCGGTCGTGGCGGGCGAGCTGATACCCCGGCCGGGGGCGGCCGTCCACCAGCCGATCGAGGCTCACCCCGAGCCGGTCGCGCAGCGTGAGCAGCGTGTCGAGCGACAGCCCTCGGGTGCCGTTCTCGGCCTGCGACATGGCGCTCGCCGTCACACCGGCGGCCTCGGCGAACTGGGCCTGGGTGATGCCCAGGTCACGGCGCACCGCCAGGAGCCCGCGGGCGAGCCGCCCGCCGGTGCTACTCGATGCGATGAGCACGGTGTCGTCGGCCAACCGGAACTGGTGGACCGAGCCCTGGACGTCGGACGGGCGGCTCTCGGCTTTGTGCACCTGCAACTGCTCGCCGCGCACCTCGAGCAGGCACTGGGTCACCTGGCGGACCCGTTCGAGGAACCCCGGGCCGAGGCGTCGGGTGGCGCGCCAGTAGGTGATCGCCCCCGTCTGGAGCATCGAGGGGCACATGCGCGTGAAGAACCGCACCGTCTCGGCGTGACCCCAGCGCCGGTCGAGCTCGTCGAGCCCGTCGAAGAGGATGTTCAGCCGGGGTGTCTCGGCCATGCGACGCTCGATCTCGTCACACAGCGCGGTGTACCGGCCGAAGTCGCTGCCGACCGTGGCGTCGAGCACGTCCACGCGCGCCGGACGGGGCCGTTCGAGCTCGGCCCGGGTGCACGCGACCTGCAACGTCGGCCCACGCCGCACGCTCGAGGTGAGGAAGGCCTGCTCGACGACCTCGTACCGGGCGTCGCGGTCGGTCACCCAGACGACGTTGTCGCCGGCGAGCAGGCCCCCCAGCAGCTCGTCGAGCGGCGGCAGGCCGGTCTCGACCCGAGTAGTCGTCACGCGGCGAGGTTAGTTCCGCGCGCTGCGCGAATCCGGGATGTGGTCCCTCACGCAAGCTCGGCGCGGGCGGCGGCGAACTGCGCCTGGTACAGCTCGTGGTAAGCCCCGCATCGCGCGAGCAGGTCGTGGTGGCTGCCCTGCTCGACGATCCGACCAGCGTCCATGACGAGGATCGTGTCGGCGTCCCGGATCGTCGAGAGCCGGTGCGCGATCACGAAGCTCGTTCGCTGGGCCCGCAGCGCCGCCATCGCCCGCTGTACGAGCACCTCGGTGCGGGTGTCGACGGAGCTGGTGGCCTCGTCGAGCACGAGGATCACCGGGTCGGCCAGGAAGGCCCGCGCGATCGTGACGAGCTGACGCTGGCCGGCGGACAGGTTGGTGCCCTCGTCGTCGACCACCGTCGCGTAGCCCCGGGGCAGGGTTGCGACGAAGCGGTCGACGTAGGCGGCCCGGGCGGCGGCGGCGACCTCGGCGTCGGTGGCCGTCGGGCGTCCGAACCGGATGTTCTCCTCGATGGTGCCGCCGAACAGCCAGGTGTCCTGGAGCACCATGCCGGTCATCCCCCGCAGTTCGGCCCGCGGCAGGGACGAGATGTCACGACCGTCGACGGTGATCCGCCCGCCGTCGAGGTCGTAGAACCGCATCAGGAGGTTGACCAGCGTCGTCTTGCCGGCGCCCGTCGGCCCGACGATGGCGACGGTGGTGCCGGGCTCGGCCACGAGGGACAGGTCGTCGATCAAGGGCCGGTCGGCGTCGTAGCGGAACGAGACGTGCTCGAACACCACCCGACCGCG
>JBILVB010000230.1:0-4915 GCA_044370695.1 Acidimicrobiales bacterium
CCGGCGGGATCGGCCCGGAACGCCGCACGCTCGGCGGCGGTGTACTCGGGGTTGGGCGTGCCGAGCACCCACTGGGCCGTTCGCTGGAACAGCGCGAAGCGCTCGACGCGGCCCACGAGCGCTGCGGAGATCTGGACGGCCGTCGATCCGGTGCCGATGACGCCGACGCGCCGGCCGTCGAGCGGCACGGTGTGGTCCCAGCGGGCCGAATGGAACCACGACCCGGCGAAGGTCTCGATGCCCTCGAAGTGCGGGACGTTGGGATGGTGCAGCACGCCGGTGGCGGCGATCACGACGTCGAACACGTCGCTATGGCCAGACGCCGTGGCCAGATGCCAGCGGCCGTCGAGGAACTCGAGGCCCACCACCTCGTCGCCGAAGCGTACGAGCCGCAGCACGTCGTGGTCGCGAGCGACGCGCTCGAAGTAGCGCTGGATCTCCGGGCCCTCGGCGTAGCGGCGGCTCCAGTCGGGGTTGCGGGCGAAGGAGTACGTGTAGGAGTGGGCCGGCACGTCGCAGCTCAGGCCGGGATAGGTGTTCTCCCGCCAGGTTCCCCCGACCCGGTCGGCCTTCTCGAACACCACGCAGTCGATCCCACGCTCGGTCAGGCGGACGGCCGACAGGATGCCCGCCATGCCGGCGCCGACGACGGCCGCCCGCACCGGTGAAGGGTGACTCGCCGAGCTTGCCATGGCGTGGACGGTACCACTATGGGGTGGCGGGTACCATCGGCTCATCGCATCCTGGCCGGCCGCAGCCGCTCAGGCCACCGGCGGGGCGAGGAGGCCGGTGAGCACCACGTCGAGCAGCTGGTGCAAGGCGTCCTCGAGCGACACCCCGAGGTCGTCGAGGACCTCGGGGTGGGCGAGGTGGACGGCGCCGGCCAGGATCACCGCCGCCGCCACCGATGCGTCGAGGGCGCGGAACTCACCGCGGTCCATGCCGCTGGCCACCATGCGCTCGATCACCGTCGTGGCGAACCGGTGGTGGGCCGCGCTCACCCGGCGGGCGCCGGGGATGTCGGCGAGATCGTCGACGGCGGCCGACCGGAACACGTAACCGATGCCGGCGGTGACGTACTGCCGCAGCTGCACCGCCACGTCGGCAGCGGGGTCGACCGCAGCGAGCGCCGCGTGGCCGATTCGGTGCATCACCCGGTCGACGACGAGCAGCGTGAGGGCCTCCTTGGACGGAGCGAGCTCGTAGAGGGTGCGGCGCGAACACTCGAGGCGAGACGCGATCTCCCCGATCGTGAGCCGGCCGAGCTCCCCGTCGCGCAGCAGCCGCTCGAGGCCGTCGAGCACGGCACGATGGCGGGTGCCCAGGGCCGCCTCGGCCCGGCGCGACAACATCGGGCGCGGCGCACCCACCAGCAGCGCCCGCGAGATCCCGGCGCCCGAGGCGTTCGCCGGCGCCGGATGCATCGGCATCGGACTCGCCGTAGCCGGATTCGCCGTAGCCGGATTCGCGTGAGCCGAGTTCGCCGTCGACATCGTGGACCTTTCCCGCCCTGGCGCGTGCGTGCCGGGAGCCCAGGGTACCCCGCTCACGTTCCAGGTACCCCCGTACCCGGGGGGCCCGGGCTCAGCGGCGCTCGGCACCGACCAGCACCACCACCATCACGCACGGCTCGTCGAAGCGATTGCGCCAGGCATGGCGGGTGCCGTTCTGCACGACGGTGTCCCCCGGGCCGAGTTCCACCTCGGCCCCGTCGTCGAGTTCGAGCACGATCCGACCCGACACGACGAACTCGTAGTCGACGGTGTCGGTCGTGTGCATCCCCGGGTTCTCGGGCTCCATGTGGGCCGCCATGCCGGGCAGCTTCTCGTCGAGCTCCACGAACGCGGCGGCCAGGTCGAGATCACCGGCGGGCACGGTGCTGTCGGGAGGCAGCGTGAACAGCCCGAAGCGGAACCCGCCCGGGGCGGGGAAGTACGACATCGACGGCGAGGCGCTCCCGCCTCCGGGCACCTGAACCGGCGCGTCGCAACCCCAGAGCCGATGGAACTCGGCCCCCGGGAGCATGGCGAGCACCAACGGATCGACCCGATCGTCGGAGGCGATCACGGCCTTCCCGTCCGCCGTGTGCCCGGTCACCACTCGTCGCACCTGCATGACGCCTCCCCCAGTCGAGCCTCACGTCGCGCACGACACCGTACGCCGGTGGCCGACCCGTCCGAACACGACCCCTGACCGCCATCATCCGCGTTGCGGTACGAACACCTGTTCGCTGTCATATCGGCATGGCAGCGCCGCCCGCCGACCTCGATCTCGATCGTGCGTGGGGCGTGCTGCGGTCCGTCGCGGTGTCCTCGCTCGACGAGGCAGGGTTGCGAGCGCTGGGCGCGGCGTTGGTACGGGTGCGGGGCTGGCTCGACGGGGTCGACGTCGCCTGCACGCGCCGGGCGGAGGCGTTGAAGACCATCGGCGGCGCGATCGACGGCCGGCTGTTCCAGCGCGAGCACGGGTCCCGCTCGGAGCGAGGCGCCAGAGCGGCCGTGGAACGGGTCGGCCTGTTGGACGCGGTGCCCGAGCTGGCCGAGGCGCTCGAAGCGGGGCAGGTCGGCGTCGGCCATGCCGATGCCATCGCACGGGTGGTCGCCACGGCCGAGCCCGAGGTGCGGGCCGGCCTGCTGTCGTCGGGCTCGTGGCTCACCCAGGAGGCACGGCGGTCCTCGGTCGAGGAGCTCGAACGCACGGTGCGCCGCGAGGCCCGCGCGCTCAGCCGGGCCGACGCCGGCGAGCGCCTGGCCCGCCAGCGGCAGGCCTCCAACGTGCGCCGGTGGGTCGACGGCGACGGGATGCATCACCTCCACGCCGAACTCGATCCCGAGCGAGGGGCGCGGGTGTTCAGTGCGCTGGATGCTGCGCTGGAGCGGGTGTTCCATCGGGCGCATCCCGACGGCACGCGGCGGGCACCCTCGGGCGGCTGGGCCAACTCGCGCCTCGCAGCCGATGCGCTGGTCGAGTTGTGCACCGCGCCGGGCAGCGCAGCGGGCTCGGGGGCCGGCACCGGGGAACTCGTGGTGTTGATCGACTACGCCAGCCTCCACCTCGGGATCGAACAGCTCGACGGCATCTGCGAGACGGCGTCCGGAGTGTCACTGCCCGTCACGACGGCACGCAGGATGCTGTGCGACGCGGCGATCCTGCCCGTCGTGCTCGGCGGCGACGGGCAGGTGCTCGACGCCGGCTCCACCCGACGGCTCGCCACCCGGGCGCAGCGCCGATCGCTGCGAGCGATGTATCGAACCTGCGGATGGCCGGGGTGCGCCGTACGGTTCGACCACTGCGAGATCCATCACACGCGCACCTGGCGGGCCCACGAGCGCACCGACTTGGCCGACCTCGTCCCGATCTGCGGCGAGCACCACCATCAGATCCACGATCTCGGCTGGCACCTCGCGCTCGACGACGACCGTATGCCCTCACGCAGCGCGAGTAACGGCCCGACGGTCGGTCGCACGGGTGCTCCCTACACTCGGCCTTCGGTGGTGGGAAGGACGGAGGCAGCACGATGAGCGCGTTCAGCATCGGGAGCACGGCGTTTCAGGCCGATGTGGCCAAGGCCCGGGTGGACGCGATGGTCGGCACGATGGTCGAGACGCTGACGGCTCGATCGGGTAAGAGCGAGCTCGACCCAGCGACCGTGGAAGCCATCCGCACGGCTGGGGCCGCACCCACCCGGGACGACGCGCTGTCCACGGTGATCAAGTGGGTGCCCGGCGAGATCATCGGCACCTACGCCGCCGTCGTGGCCGCATTGCAGGGCACCTCCGCCGCCGGCGGGCAGGGGAAGGCCACCGGCGCCGAGGGGTGGATCCTCGTCGTGTTCATGGGTCTGGCCCTGCTCATGTCCGTGCTCGGCGGCAACCTGGCCTACCGGCGCCTGGAGTCCAGCGGCAAGATGCCCACCCACCAACGCATCGAGTTGTTCGTGCGGGGGGCGCTGGCGTGCCTGGGCCTGCTGATCTGGAGCTACGTCATCCCCGGCACGGTCACCAACCAGTCCGATCTCGCCAAGACCTACGAGGGTGCGGCGTCGGCCATGGTCTTCCTCGTCGCCGTCGTGTTCGGTCTCTTCGCCGAGTTCATGGTGCTGCCGGCGACGCTACGGGGCCTGCGGCGCGTGGTGCGTCGCTCGATCAACCCGTGATCTCGACCACGTCGGCGGCGAGCAGCTCGGCGATCACGTCCGGGTCGTAGCCGAGCACCTCCTCGAGCACCTCCCACGTGTGCTGCCCGAGACACGGCGCCGGACCGCGGATCTCACCCTGGGTGCGCGACAGGCGGGCCTGCATGCCCGAGTACGGCACGAGCCCGTACACCGGATGCTCGTGGGGCACCCAGTACTCCCGGTGCGCGATCTGCGGGTCGGTATGCAGTTCGGGCACCCCGTGCACCGGCGCACACGCCACCGCCGGCTGCAACCGGGCCACCACCTCGGCGGCCGTGAACCCCGACGTCCAGGCCCCGATGAGCGCCTCGATACGGTCCTCGTCGGCGCGCCGGCCCGCCGCCGTGCGCCACTGCGGTTCGTCGGGGAGCCCGGCCCGAGCGACCAATGCCGTCCACTCGCCGTCGTCGGCACAGCTGATCGCCACCCAGCCCTCGGCACCCGGCCCACCGTCGGGATGGCGGGCCGCCCGCTCGGGCGACACCCGGCACGGGAACACGCCGTTGGGCACGAGGTCGCGGTCACGATTGCCGCAGCGAGTGGCCACCCGGCCGTCGATCTCGTAGGCGAGGAACTCGGCACCCAGGAACTGCAGCGACGCTTCGAGTTGTGCGAGATCGATGTGCTGGCCCTCGCCGGTGCGGCGCCGGTGGTCGAGCGCAGCGATCAGCGCCGAGGTGGTGAAGCGCTGGGACACGAAATCGGTGTAGGCGCCGTAGATCATCGCCGGATCGCGGT
>JBILVB010000087.1:0-16441 GCA_044370695.1 Acidimicrobiales bacterium
TCACCTCCCCGGCGTCGGTCAGTCGACGGGGATGGCGTTGGCCTTGGCCGTCACCTTGGCCACGATGATCGCCCCGACCGAGAGCGCGAGCCCGGCGAGCATGAACGCCAGGATGACCGTGGTCAGGCTCACCTCGCCGCCGTCGCTCGCCCGGGAGGTCTCCCAGCGGGCCCGGGTGTGCACCCACGCCACGTGCCACGCAACCAGTTCCATCGATCTGCCCTCCGTGTCGTCCCCTGCCGGGGTGGTGTCGTCCCCGAGTGGGGTGGTGTCGTCCCCTGCCGGGGTGACGGATCGTTCGGCGGGTCATCGCGGCCGCCTTCAGTCGCCCGCCAGGATCGAGGCGATCGCCGGATACCCGACGAGGACCAGGAAGCCGAGGAACAGCGCCACGTTCGGCAGCGCCATCTGTTCGGTCGCCGCAGTCGCCGCCCGTTCGGCGTCGTCGAGCCGGCGCCGACGCAGCGCGTCGGCCCGGGTGGCCAGGGTCGAGCGGATCCGCGCCCCGTGGACGCCGGCGAGGCGCACCGAGGCGGCGAGCTCGACCAGCTCCCGAACCCCGATCGCGTCCCCGAGCTCGTCCAGAGCGTCCCAGGGCGAGCGCTGCAGGGTGTGGGCGCGCGCGAGTGCCCGGCGGATCTCCACGAACACCCAGTTGTCACCCGAGGCGGCGGCCGCGACGAGCGCCGTCTCGGTGCCGGCGGCGCCGGCGAGCAGCACGCCGACGAGGTCCAGGTACGCCGAAAGGCCGTGGACGAAGCTGCGGCGGCGGGCCGCCGCAGCCGAACGCAGGAGCAGATCGGGCAGCACGACACCGCCCGCCCCCAGGACGAGTCCGGCGACGAGGGCGAGACCGTACGGCACCGCCACCCCGCCTGCGGTGGCGAGCCCGGCGGACACGGCTGGGACGGCGAGCCCGGCGAGACCGCCGGCGATCCGTTCGACGGCGAGCCGGGCGTGGTCCCGGCCCGCGATGCGCAGGTCCTGGTCGCGCCGCTGCGAGCGGCCGGCGTGCGCACCCGGGCGCGGGAGGAGCCCGAGCGCGGCGAACCGGTCCTCGATCCGGGGGCGCGCGAACAGCCCCCGGACGGCGACGAGCAGCCCGCATCCGCCGACCAGGCCGACCACGAGTGCGCCGATCACCGCCCCGCCTCCGGCGCAGCGGTCGTCGCGGCATCGGCCGCGCCGGCGAACGGGCCGGCGAACGGACCGACGAACCGCTCGCCGTGCGCCGCCCGGCCGAGCCGGGCCAGAGCACCCAGGGCGAGCAGGATCACCGCGGTGATGCCGACCAGCGCGAGCTGTCCGGTCGGCTCGTCGTAGGGGGCGAGGTAGCTGCGGTCGGTGAGGGCGATGCCGGCCAGGAACACGACGACGCTGCCCGCGATCATGCGAACGGAGGTCCGCAGCCGCATCCGGTCGAGACCGATGCGACGTTGCAGCGACGCCTCGTCGCGAGCGGCGTCGGCGAGGCGTCCGAGGAGCGGGGCGAGGTCACGGGCTTCCCGTTCGGCGGCCAGGAGCAGCGCCGCGAGCACGAAGTCGGCGCAGGGGTGGTCGAGGTCGGCGGCCAGGCCGCGCAGCGCGTCGGGGAGCGGGCCGACCTCGAGGCGGGCGGCGGCGCGCTGCACGGGCTCGGCGATGGGCGCCGGTGTCATCGGGGCGACCGCCACCAAGGCGTGTTCGAGTCCGGCGGCGGCGCCGATGGTGTCCCGGAGCAGCTCGGTCCAGGTGGCGACCGCGTCGATGACCAGCAGGTCGCGTCGGGACCGCCGCGACCGGGTCCAGGCCCCGGGCGCCACGGCCGCCGCGACCCCGAGGGCAAGTCCTGCGGCGATCCATCCGGTGAGCAGCCAGCCGGCGAGCGCGCCGACGGCGCCGGCCGCGCCGACGAGCAGACCGCGTCGGGTGCGTGCGCCGGTCGGCAGGGTGAGGATCGGCCGGCCGCGCAGGCCGGCGACGGTGAGCAGCACGCCGAGCCCGGCGCCCGCGCCGAGCACCGCCGCCGCCACGGGGTTCATCGCCACGGGGTTCATCGCCACGGGGTTCATCGCCACGGGGTCGCCCCGTGCTGGTAGCCCGACCGGGCCAGCATCGCTGCGGTCGCGTCCCGCAGCGGTGCGGCCGGCCGGGCCCGCCCGTCGGGCCCGGGGGCGAACACCTCGTTCGACACGATCCGCACGCCGTCGGCGTCGACGACCTCCCGCACGCTGACGACTCGGCGGACCCCGTCGACGATGGCGAGGTGCACGACGAAGTGCACCGCCCCGGCGACGAGCAGGTTGACGGTCTCGACCGGGAGCCCGTGTTCTGCGAGGGCGACGTAGGCGGCGAGCTTCCAGAACGCAGCCCGGGAGGAGTCCGCGTGCAGCGTGCACATGGAGCCGTCGTTGCCCTGGCTCATGGCGAGCAGCATCGGGAACGCCTCCGCGCCACGAACCTCGCCGACGATGACCCGGTCCGGGTCCATACGCAAGGCCATCCGGGTGAGGTCGTGGACCGTGATCTCGCCGCGGCCCTCGGTGTTGGCGGGCCGTGACTGCAGCGCGTCGTGGTCGGGATGCCGGTCGGGGAACCGGTCGAGGCCCAACTCGTAGGCGTCCTCGATGGTCACGATGCGCTCGGTGGGCTCGACGAGGTCGAGCAGTGCCCGCAGCAACGTCGTCTTCCCGGTCCCGGTCCCGCCGGTGACGATCAGATTGCGCCGGGCCGCGACCGCGGCGGCCAGGAAGCGCCGCAACGCCGCGTCGATCAGCCCCCGCCGCTCGAGCTCGCCGAGATCGCTGAGCGCCGCCAGGTGCTTGCGGACGACCACCGCCGGCCGCCGCGACACCTCCATGACGGCGAACAGCCGGCTGCCGTCGGGCAGCTGCAGGTTGAGCTCGGGCGAGGCGGCGTCGAACCGGCGCTCGCCCCGGCCGGCGCGCGCCGCGGCGAGCCGGACGAGCTCCACGAGCTCCTCGTCGCGGTCGACCACCGGGTCGGCGCACTCGCGGGTGCCGTCGCGCCGCTTGAGCCAGACCGGGTCGGCGCCGCGCACGTGGATGTCCTGGACGTCGGGGTCGTCGAGGTGAGCCTGGAGGCGGCCGAGGCCGTCGACGGCGGCGGCGACTCGCTCGGCGAGGGCGGTCTCGGTCGTCTCGTCGAGCAAGGGGGCGCCGGCCACGAGGCGCTCGCTGGCCAGTGCGTCGAGGGCGTCGGCGACCAGGCTGCGCACGAGGTGCCGTTCGTCGGCCGGGGACAGCCGCCGCTGCCCGAGACGATCCCGTCGGAGCCGGTCGGCGGCGACCCCCTCCCGCACGTGCCCGGCGAGTCGGGCGACGACGCCGGCGTCGACCGCGGTGAGACCCGCCAGGGCGCTCATCGCAGGCTCGCGGCCTCGTGGCGCTGCAGGTCGAGCGCGAGCGCGTGCGCCAGCGCGGCGAGCGGGTCCCGCCCGGCGGCGCTGCGCCGCAGGTGCGGGACCCGTCGGCGCACGTCCGGGAGTGACGCGAGGAGGCGCCAGCCGGCGACCGCTGCCACCTCGGCCGGGGGGTGCGTGCCGCGACCCACGGTGACGAGGCCCCAGTGCGGCGCCGGAGGGAGGGCTTGCAGCCACGCAGCCCGTTCGATGTCGGGCCGGGCGACGACGACGACGCGGGCGGCGCACGCGAGCAGCGGCGCGCCCGGGCCGTCGGGCCGGAGCCGGCCGAGGTCGACCACGACGGGGATCGGCACGCCGGCGAGCGCCGTCGCGAGGCGGGCCGCCCCGCCGCCGAGCACGGCGGTGACCGTGGATGCTGCGGGCTCGGCGACGACGACCCGGACCCGTCCGGTGTCCGTCGCCGTCCGGTGCAGGCCGTCGAGGTCGAGGCCGTTGCGCGCCACGCTCACCAATCCGGCCAGGCCCGGGCCGACCGGTCGGTCGAGGCGGACGGCGAGGACGCCCCCGTCGGGGTCGGCCTCCACCAGCACGGCCCCGGGGATCCGCCCTGCGAGCGCGAGGGCGAGGCTCGTCGCGCCCGGCGCTCCGGGCAGACCGGCGACGGCGAGCACCGTCATTCGCCACCCCTCGGCCCGGCGTCGGGCGCACCGGCGCCGACGAGCCGCAGTTGGCGGTTCGCCATCGCCGCCGCGACGACCGGCGCGCTGACGGCGGGGACGATCACCCCGACCCGGACGGTGCGCTGCGGGTCGTCGGCCGTCTCGACGTCGGCGATCACGGCCCCCGTGACCAGCACCTCGGGGGCCGGGGCGACGCCGGTGCCGGCGGTCGGGGTGCGGATCACGTCCACCCGGTCCCCGCGGCGCAGCCGCAGCGGGGTCTCGCCGGCACCGAGCGCCAGCCCGACGACCCGCTCGTTGCCGGTCGCCGCAGGGCGGTCGGCGAGCAACGACGCCGACACGAGCGTGCCGGCCGGCAGGTCGACCGTCGCGATCCGGCCGAGGAGACGGCGAGCGTCCTGCGGTGCGATCGTCGGCACGGCGCCGGGCACCCGCACCCGCTCGACGCGCAGGTCTGCGCCGGCGAGCACCGTGCCCCGAGCCACGTCGCGGGCGAGCACGATCACCGGGCTCGTGGCATCGCTCGTGGCGTTCCAGACGACGGCGACCAGCCCGCAGGCTGCGACGACGGCGATTCCGACGGCGCTGGGCACGATCCGGGCCCGCCAGCGGGAGGGCTCAGCTCGACCCGCAGTGCGCTCCACCGCCACGATCCAACCCCCACATCCCGTCCGCCCCGGTCGGCGCGCACGGTAGGGAGGTGACGTCGAGCGCCGAAAGGGAACCGAACGACACCTGACCAGGGATTGCGAGGTTCCAGAGGCTCCGACCGGGTCCGTCAGCGGGTCGCGAGCGCGGCGCGCCAGTGGGCCCGGTCGATCGGGCCGAGTCCGGGGAGCGCTTCGACGATCCGCAGGGCCTGCTCGGCGGACACGTCGGGCACGGACGCCTGTCCGTTGCCGGCCAGGTGCACCCGCACCGTGCACAGGCCGGCCCGGCGCTGGAACGGGGTGCGGGTCACTGCGACGCTCTGGGCGCGCACGAGCGGGACGTGCCGCCGGTGCGAGACGACGACGCCGTCGATGACGAGGAGCACGCCGTCGTGCAACGCGTGGCCGAGCCTGGCGAACCACGAGCGGGCCCACCACCAGGCGACCACGGCACCGGTCGCGCCGGCGCCGGCGACGATCGCAAGGTCCGCCGGTCCCGCCGTCCAGACGGTGAGCCCGAGTGAACCGACGACCGCCGCGGGGACCGTGCCGGCGAGCCGGCGTGCGAACGCCCGGTGCTGCGCCGCACGCGGATGGGGCTGCGTGACGGTCGGCAGATCGTCGCGCCGCAGCATCAGCGCCGGCAGTCCGGCGACGGTGGCGCTCCGGGCGACCGGCACCGTGCGGCCACGTCCTTCGCCCGAGGCCGTGCGGACGGTGATCGCGGTCAGGTCCAACCAGCGCCGCGCGAACGACGCGTGCTCGTCGACCAGGTGGACCCGCCGCAGCGGGATCACCGTCGTGCGGGTCTCGAGCAGGCCGTAGCGCAGGAGGAGGTCGTCACCGGACTGCGACAGCCGGTAGCCGTAGTAGCGGATCGCCATCATCCCGGCGGCGGCGGCGAACCAGGCGGCGAACAGCGCGCCGGCGAAGGCGGCGAGCACCGGCAGCGTCGAGTCGAGCAGCGAGCTCGCCGCGCTCTGGGATGCGTCGTCGACGACGTCGCCGAACAGGTTGTGCAGCTGGAACGCGCCCGACGCGACGAAGGGCGGCACGACGAGCATCGGGGTGCCGGTGAGCCCGCCGACCGCAAGCATCCCGACGCCGAGCCGCAGCAGTTCCGGCGCCGCACCCTCGGCGACCGGTTCGACCGGTTCGACCGGTTCGACCGTGTCGTCGGGGAGCGCCTCGCGATGGCGGCGCCGGCCGCGTTCCAGGGCGTCGCGCACCCGCTCGGCCTCGGCGAGGCCGAGCGCGTCGAGTTCGACCTGCAGCGGGTCGAGCGCTGCGCCGGCCAGTTCGATGCGGACCACGGCCAGGCCGGCGACTTGGTGCCAGAGCCTGCGGGTCACCTCCACGCGCTGCACCCGCGCCGGGGACACCACCCGGGTGGTGCGGTTGAGGATCCCCTGCCACACGGTCAGCTCGACGTCGTCGAGGCTGTACCGGGTCCGGTAGATCTGCAGGCACCGCACGCCGAAGCCGGCGAGCGCGAGGGTCCCGAGCACGAGGCCCGTACCCGGGTCCGCCACGAGGAACAGCACGAACGACACCGCCCCGTTGCGGGCGAACCGCACCGCGGCCCGGAACGGGGTCAACGGGTGCAGCCGCCGGGCGTGGGCGGGGACGGCGAGGCTGACGCCGGCCATCCGTCAGGCTCCGTCGTCGCGTCCGGCCCGGTGCAGCAGCCAGCTGCGCAGGTCGCCGGCGTCGGTGGCGCCGATACCGGGCAGTGAGGCGAGCGACAACGCCGCCGCCGTCATCGCCCGCAGCGACACCATGCCCAGCCGGCGTTGGATCGGTCCGTGCTCGATCTCGACCTGCTGGATCCGCTGGTACGGCACGGCCGAGATGGTGCGCCAGATCACCCCGCGCTCGATCTCGAGCGCGTCGGGGCCGAACCGGTAGCGCCAGGCGGCGTACCGGCGGGGCACCCACAGCACGCTGCCGGCGACGCCCACGGCCGCCGCGACGGCGATCGGGACGAGTGCGGTGAGGAACCACGAACCACCGACCGGGCCGGCGGCGACGAGCACGGCGACGGTCGCGAGCACGCCGACGGGCAGCCCGACGACGAACCACGAGCACCGCCACACCACGGTGATGCGAGCGTTGAGGGGGCGCCACTCGGAGGCCTGCGGCGGGAGTTCGGGGGCCATGGCCCTTCGAGGCTAGGGCGGCGCTCGGGCGAGCGGTCGGGCAGGGGTCGTCCTAGCCTGGAGGGCGTGACGTCGCCGACCGTGACCCCGAAGTCGAACGACGACTGCTGGTGCGGCAGCGGGCGCAAGTACAAGCGCTGCCACAAGCCCACCGAGGGCCGCCTGATGCCCGGCCGGGTGAGCCCGATGCGCACCGTGCCGGCCGGCATCGAGCGCCCGCCGTACGCCGACACCGGGGTGCCGGTGCGCTGGGACGAGCCGGCGGTGAAGTCCCCCGACGTGATCGCCCGCATGCGGCGCACGGGCGCGTCGGCGGCGGAGATCCTGCGGCGGGCCGGCGAGCTCGTGCGCCCCGGGATCACCACCGAGGCGATCGACGTGTTCGTGCACGAACTGTCGATCGAGATGGGCGGCTACCCGAGCCCGCTCAACTACGGCCGGTTCCCCAAGAGCGTGTGCACGTCGGTCAACGAGGTGATCTGCCACGGCATCCCCGACGACCGCCCGCTCGCCGACGGCGACATCGTCAACCTCGACGTCACCCTCTACCGCGAGGGTGTCCACGGCGACACCAACGCCACGTTCCTCGTGGGCGCCGTGGCCCCCGAGTTCGTGCGCCTCGTCGACGTCACCCGGGGCTCGCTCGAGGCGGCGATTGCGGCGGTGCGCCCGGGTGTGCCGATCAATGCGATCGGCAAGGCCATCGAGGACCACGTCCGCCCGTATCGCTACGGCGTCGTACGGGCCTTCGTCGGCCACGGCATCGGCGAGCAGTTCCACGCCAGCCTGCAGATCCCGCACTACTACGACCCTCGGGCGACCACCGTGCTGCGGCCCGGGATGACGTTCACGATCGAGCCGATGATCACGCTCGGCACCGTGCAGCACCAGGTGTGGCCCGACGACTGGACCGCGGTCACCCGCGACGGCAAGCGCACGGCGCAGTTCGAGCACACCGTGCTCGTCACCGACGACGGCGTCGAGGTCTTGACCCGCCAGTGACGGATGCCATGCTCGGGGCATGGCTTCCGACGTGACCCCGCCGCCCTCGGGCCGCACCATCGACCGCACGGCGTTTCGGACCTGCCCGCTTTGCGAGGCCGGGTGCGGGCTCGAGATCGGCCTCGCCGGCGACCGGGTGCAGCGCATCCGTGGCGACCGCGACGACGTGTTCTCCCATGGGTTCCTGTGCCCGAAGGGCACGACGCTCGGCCATCTGCACGACGACCCGGACCGGCTGCGCCGGCCCGTGGTCAAGCGTGACGGGGTGTTCGTGGAGGTGGACTGGGACGAGGCCTTCGCCACCGTCGAGGCCGGGCTGATGCCGATCCTCGCGCAGCACGGTCGCGACGCCGTCGCCGTCTACCTCGGCAACCCGGGCGCCCACAGCCTCGGGCCGTTGCTCTACAACCGCAACGTGATCCTGGCACTCGGCACCTCGAACCGGTTCTCGGCCTCGACGGTCGACCAGCGGCCCAAGGAGCTGTCGGCCGCGCTCATGTTCGGCTCCGTCGCGGTGCCCGTGCCCGATCTCGACCGCACCGATTTCCTGGTCCTGCTCGGCGCGAACCCGTTGGCGTCCAACGGCTCGCTGTGCACGGCGCCCGATTTCCCGGGCCGGCTGGCCGCCATCCGGGCCCGGGGCGGCACCGTGGTCGTCGTCGACCCGCGCCGCAGCGAGACGGCCGCGGTCGCCGACCGTCACCTGGCGATCCGGCCCGGCACCGACGCCCACCTGCTCGCCGCCGTCGCCCACGTGCTGCTCGACGAGGGCCTGGCCCGTCCCGGCCGCCTGACCGAGCACACCGACGGTCTCGACGACCTGCCGGCGGTGCTGGCGCCATACACCCCCGAGGCGGTGGCGCCGGTGTGCGGTATCGACGCCGTCGCCATCCGGAGCCTGGCCCGCGACCTGGCCGCCGCGCCCACGGCCGCGGTCTACGGGCGCATCGGCACCTGCACCCAGGAGTTCGGCACGCTGGCGTCGTGGCTCGTCGACGTCGTGAACCTGTTGTCCGGCAACCTCGATCGTGTCGGCGGGGCGATGTTCCCGATGGGCGCGATCGGTCAGCCCTCCACCAAGGGGGCGCCGGGCAAGGGCCGCGGGGTGGCCGTGGGCCGGGTGGTCAGCCGGGTCGGGCGCCGGCCCGAGGCCTTCGGCGAGTTCCCCGTGTCGGCCCTCACCGAGGAGATCGAGACCCCGGGCGAGGGCCAGGTGCGGGCCATGGTCACCATCGGCGGCAACCCGGTGTCGTCCAACCCGAACGCCGGCCGGCTCGACGCCGCGCTGGCGTCGCTCGAGTTCATGGTGTCGGTCGATCCGTACGTCAACGAGACCACCCGGCACGCCGACGTGATCCTGCCGCCGCCCTCGGCGCTGGAGAAGTCCCACTACGACCTGGCGCTGTTGAACTTCGCGGTTCGCAACGTCGCCAACTACTCGCCCGCGGTCGTCGCGCCGGAGCCGGGCCGGCCGGCCGAATGGGAGATCCTGTTGCGCCTGGCCGCGATCGCGTCGGGTCTCGGGGCGCACGCCGACGTCGGCCCGCTCGACGACGAGGCGGCGCGCGGGCTGGCCAAGGCCGCCGTGCGCGACGAATACGGCCTCGTGCACGGGCGTGATCCCGACGAGCTGCTGGCCGCCGTCGGCGACCGCCGGGGGCCCGAGCGGCTGCTCGAGCTGATGCTGCGCACGGGACCCTACGGCGACGGCTTCGGGGCCCGACCCGGTGGGCTCAGCCTCGCCGTGCTCGAGGCCAACCCGCACGGGGTCGATCTCGGGCCGCTGCAGCCCGACCGGATCCCGGGCCTGCTGCGCACCCCGAGCGGGCGCGTCGACGCATTGCCCGCGATGCTGCGCGACGACCTCGGGCGCCTCGGCGCCTCGCTGGCCCGGGACTGGGACGCGTCGATGGTCCTCGTCGGGCGTCGCCACGTGCGCTCGAACAACTCGTGGATGCACAACGTGCGCGTCCTCACCAAGGGCCGCAACCGGTGCACGCTGCAGGTCCACCCCGACGACGCCGAACGGCTCGGCCTCACCGACGGTGCGCCGGCGCGGGTGCGCTCGCGCGTGGGCGAGGTGGCCGTGGCGGTCGAGGTCACCGACGGGATCCGGCCCGGGGTGGTCAGCCTGCCCCACGGGTTCGGGCAGAACCTGCCCGGGGTGCAGCTGCGCGTCGCGCAGGAGTACCGGGGCGTGAACACCAACGTGCTCACCGACGATGCGTTCCTCGACCCGTTGAGCGGCAACGTCGCGCTCAACGGCGTGCCGGTCACCGTCGAGGCCGTGGGCTGAGCCCGGCCCGCCACCAGGCGAGCCGGGCCTCGTCGGGCGCCCCGTAGGCGGCGTCGACCGCCGTACCGCACCCGACGAGGTCCCCGGCGCGCAGGGCGGCGACGGCGTCGTCCCACGGCCGGGTCGGCAGGGGCAGGCCGCCGAGCAGCCGGGCGGTGGGCCGCAGTGCCGTGGGGGCCAACCCGGTGCCGGCGCACCGGTTGGCCACCCAGGCCGAGGCGACCGGGGAGGTGAGCACCGCGGCGAGCGCCCAGACCGCGGCCGGGTCGTTCGGCACGACCGAGATCACCGGCACCGACGGCAGCCAGGCACCGTCGGGGTCCGGGGCCGCTTCGAGCACCCGGGTCTGGGTGGCGACCAGCACCTTGGGTACGAGCCGGCGCGCCGCCCAGGCGGTGAGCGGGGCGGCCAGCGCGTCGAGACGGACCCGGGGCGCAGCGAACGGTTGGCGTCGGAATCGGGTCGGACGTTCCCCCCAGGCGCACCGGCCCGGGTCGAGCAGGCCGGCGGTCACCAGCGGGGGCCCGTCGCCCGTGTCGGACACGGCGCCGGCGAGCCCGTAGTACTGGTCGCGGAAGTCGGCCGTCAGCTCGGCACGTCCGCCGAGCACCGGTCCGTCCACCGGCGGGTCGGGGGGCACGCCGAGCAGGTCGGTCACCAGGCTCGCCCAGGTCGCGCCCGGTCGGGGGTGGGCGGCCGGTGTCGCGGTGACGGCCGGGACCCCGACGGCCCGGGTCACCGGTCCGGGGCGGGCACCCCGGACGAGCACGACCACCACCGTGTGCACCGCAGCGTCGAAGGCGCGCCCGAGCCACCACAGGTGGCGCACGGCGCCGTCGGCGAGGACGGCGTCGCGCACCGGTGCGGCGTCCCGGCTGGCGAGCACCGAGGCCGGCAGCACCAGCGCGACGCGCCCGCCGGCGGGCCGGGCGAGGCGATGGGCGAGCGCGAGGAACTCCACGGCGGCGTCGGCGTACGGGCCGCCGCCGTGGCGCGACCGGCCACCCCGGGTGGTCGTCGCAGCGAGCTGGTTGAGGAACGGCGGGTTGCCGAGGACCACGTCGTAGGGGGCTTCGGGCCAGTCGATGGCGAGCGCATCGGCGCACCGCACCCGCGTACCCGCCTGCGCCGCGCCGGCCGCCGCGTCGGGGTCGCGCTCGACCCCGTCGACCGCCGCGCCCCGATGGCGGGCCTCGACGAGGAACCGGCCGTCCCCGCACGCCGGGTCGAGCACCCGGTCGCCGGGGCCGACGCCGGCCTGTGCGCACATCTCGGCCACGATGCCGTCCGGCGTGTACCACGCGCCGCGGCGGCGGCGTTCGGCCCGATCGGTCGGTTCCACCCGACCAGTCTGCGGCACCGACCCCGGTGACGGCCGACCGGCTGGCGTCGCCGAGAGTTCACCGGTGGGCCGGGGCGGTGCGGCCGGGATCTGGGTACGGTCGGGCACGTGACCGACACGCTCGCCGACGACCGACGCCTCGTCCCGCTCGATGCCGTGCACAACTTCCGTGACCTCGGCGGCTACCGCACGGCCGACGGTCGCACGACGCGCTGGCGGACGCTGTTCCGGGCCGACGGCCTGTACAAGCTGACCGCACCCGACGTCGACGTGCTCCGCCCGCTCGGGCTGCGCACGGTGATCGACCTGCGCACCGAGCGGGAGCTCGTCGACTGGGGCCGGTTCCCCGTCGAGGACCATTACGTCCACTTCCACCACGTCTCCGTGATCGATCTCACCTGGGGTGAGGGCGGTGGCCCGGACGAGGCGCTGCCCGTGGAGGACTTCCTCTACGAGGCCTACCTCGACATGCTCGACCAGGGCGCCGACCAGTTCGCCCGGGCGCTGCGGCTCCTCGCCCTACCCGGGGCCTTGCCGGCGGTGTTCCACTGCGCGGCGGGCAAGGACCGCACCGGGATCCTCGCCGCCCTGCTGCTCGGCGCAGTCGGGGTCGACCACGCGACGGTTGCTGCCGACTACGGCCTCACGCGCGACGCCATGGCGCGGATGCGGGCCTGGGCGGCGACGGCGCGCCCGGAGTGGGTGGAGCAGATGCACTCGCAGCCCGCGGCCTGGGTGGCCGCCGAGCCGGCGGCGATGCACCGGTTCCTCGACCACCTGGCCGCCGGGCACGGCTCGGTGCGCAGCTACGTGCGGGCGATCGGGGTCGGCGAGGCCGAGCTCGCCGATCTGACCCGGGCGGTCCTCGCGTAGCGCTCGCCCGGCGGGCAAGCTGTGCCCATGACCGGCACGGTGGCCCTGGTGGGAGGCGGCGAGTTCTCCGCTGCGTGCGCAACGATCGACGCCGAGCTGCTGCGGCGGGCCGACCCCGCCGAGGTGCTCGTCCTGCCCACGGCAAGCGCGTACGAGCATCCCGGTCGAGTGCTCGAGGCCGCGGTCGCCCACTTCGCCGGCCTCGGGGTGCCCGCCCGCGGTCTCGAGGTGCTGCGCCGGCCCGACGCGCTCGCCGCTGCGCACGTGGACGCCGTCGCCGGGGCCCGGTTCGTCTATCTGGCCGGCGGCTCGCCGATGCACCTGCGGTCGGTGCTGAAGGACACCCCGCTGTGGGAGGCGCTGTGTGCCGTGCCGTTCGGGGGCGGCGTGCTGGCTGCTGCGGGCGAGGCGGCCGCTGCGGTGTGCGATCCGATGACGGACCCTCGCGGTGGCGCGTTCACCCTCGGCCTCGGCCTGGTGTCCGGGCTCGCGGTGATGGCTCGGGCGGAACGCTGGAGCCTCGAGCGCTCGAGCCGGACCCACGACCTCGGCGGGGGTGTGGTGCTCGCCGAGCTACCGGCGGGCGCCGCACTGCTGCGGGGCCCGGGCGGATGGGACGCCCTCGGCGACGGGATCGTGGTGCGGGTCGGTCGGCGCATCGCCGGTCTCGACGCGCTCCCTTAGCGCAGGTCGCCGGCGAAGCACCCGGCCACCGCGGCGGTCAGCCCGGCGGCGGTGTGCGGCGAGGCGACGACGGGTTCGCCCCACCCGGCGGCGCGCACGGCGGCCGCCGTGGTCGGGCCGATCACGACCACGATGCCCCCCGGTCGGATCCCGGCGTCCCGGCACGCCTCGACCGCCGACGGCGAGGCGAACGTGACGGCGTCGGCGTCGCGGAGCGCGTCGCATTGCGTGGCGTCGGGTAGCAGGCCGACGGTCCGGTAGGCGACGAGCGCCTCGACGGTCCATCCCTTGGCCCGAGCGCCGTCGACCAGATCGGGTCGGGCCCGGTCGCCCTGCACGACGAGGACTCGGCCCGGCCCCGGGGGCAGGGCCTCGACCAGCGCCGCGGCCGTGGCCGGATGGGCCTCGATCGCCACGGGCCCGCCCCACGCCCGAGCCGTGGCCGGGCCGACCACGCCGACCGCCGACCCGGCCCGGTCCACCCCGAGGCGCCGCGCCGCCCGAGCGGCGTTGGCCGAGGGCAGCAGCAGCCAGTCGGACACCGGGATCGGTCCCACCGTCTCGATCGGGTCCACGCGAAGCAGCGGCACGAGGACCACCGTGGCGCCGAGCGCACCGAGGGCGTCGAGCAGTTCGTCGGACCGATCTGCGGCCCGCGTGACGGCGATTCGCCGCCCGGCCAGGAGCCGCTCAGACACCGAGCCGGGCGCGCAACGCCTGCCCCAGGGCGCCGGCCTGCACGGCGCCGGCCACCGGTTCGACGACCCGGTGCACGCTGCCGCCGAGCGCGACGAACCCGTGGAGCCGTTCGCCGTCGTGCCAGGCGCCGATCGGCAGGTCGCACCCTCCGCCGAACGCGGCGAGGAACGCCCGCTCGGCATCGACGCCTCGGCGCGCCGCCGCGTCCTCGACGGCGGCGACCACGGCGGCGGTGGCGTCGTCGTCGGCCCGGCACTCGACGGCCAGTGCGCCCTGGGCGACCTGGGGCACGAACCGTACGGGGTCGAGGGCCTCGGCCAGCCGGTCGGCCCAGCCGAGGCGCTCGAGCGGGGCGACGGCCATCACGATCGCACCGCCGTCGGGGATCTTCGTGAGGCGGGTGTCGACGTTGCCCCGCAACTCGACGACGTGCAGGTCCGGGCGCACGGCGAGCAGCTGGGCCCGGCGGCGCACCGAACCGGTGGCAACCGTGGCGCCGGGCACGAGGTCGTCGAGCCGTGCGCCGACGAGGCCGTCGCGAGCGTCACCCCGGGCGGGCACGGCGGCGATCACCAACCCGGGTGCGGTCGTCGAGGGGAGGTCCTTGGCCGAGTGCACGGCGAGGTCGGCTCGGCCCTCGAGCACGGCCTGCTGCACCTCCTTCACGAACACCCCCTGGCCGCCGATCGCGTGCAGGGGGACGTCCCGGCGTTGGTCGCCGGTGGTCTCGACGATCACCAGCTCGACGTCGAGCGGGCCGTGGACGGCGCGCAGGAGCCCGGCGACGTGCTCGGCCTGCCAGCGGGCCAGGCGCGACCCGCGGGTGGCGATCCGCAGCGTCACGGCAGGTCGAACAGCTCGCGTGCGGCGAGGGCGTTGCGCTCGCCGACCGCCGTGCCGGCGTCGGCCTTCAACCGTGTGGTCGGCCCGTGGAGCAGCTTGGCCACGAGGGCCCGGGAGAGCTGCTCGACCGCAGCCCGCTGGCGCTCGTCGAGCTCGCCCAGCCGGCCTGCGAACCGCTCGAGCTCGGCCCGGCGCACCGCGTCGGCCCGCTCGTGCAGGGCGGCCACCAACGGCGCGACCTGCCGGGCGCGCGCCGCGTCGGCATGACGGGCCACCTCCTCGGCGACGATCGCCTCGACGGCGGCCACCTCGGCGGCCCGCTCGCGCCGGCCCTGTTCGGCCCAGTGGCGCAGGTCGTCGAGGTCGAGCAGGGTGACGCCGGACAGCTCGCCGACGCCGGCGTCGACGTCGCGTGGCACGGCGACGTCGACGACGAGCAGCGGCCGGTCGCCCCGGCCGTGGCGGGCGTCGGCAACGACGTGCTGTTCGAGGACGATCCCGTCGGCTCCCGTCCCCGACAGGACGAGATCGACCGTACCGAGCACCCCGGCCACGTCGTCGAGCCCGATGGCCCGCCCGCCGACCCGCTCGGCGAGCAGGGCCGCCCGAGACGGGGTGCGATTGGCGACGAGGACCTCGGCGACGCCGGCGGCGGCCAGTGCGACGGCCATCCCTTCGCCCATCTCGCCGGCGCCGACGACGAGCACCCGGCGGCCCGCCAGGGCGCCGAGACGGTCGACGGCCATCTCGACCGCAGCGTGCGACACCGACGCCGTGCCCCGGGCGATCGCCGTCTCGGTACGGGCCCGCTTGCCCACCTCGATCGCATGCCGGAACACCTGGTGCAGGCCGGCCCGGGCCGCACCGTGGCCGGCGGCGGCCTCCCAGGCCGTGCGGACCTGGCCGAGGACCTCGTGTTCGCCGAGCACGGCCGAATCGAGCCCGGCGGCGACCCGGAACAGGTGGGTGACCGCACCGAGGTCGTACTCGGTGTAGAGGTGGTCGTTGATCGCGTCCGGACCGAGGTGCATGACCTCGCACAGCGCATCACGCACGTCCTGGAACGCCCCGTGGAACCGGTCGGCCTGCACGTACACCTCGGTGCGGTTGCAGGTGGACAGCACGATCGCCTCGTGCACGTTCGGCCGGCCGACGAGATCGTCGAGCACCTTGCCGAGCCGGTCGGCCGGCACGGTGGCGCGCTCGAGCACGGCGAGCGGCACCGTTCGGTGGTTCAAGCCGATGACGACGACGGGCACGGTTCCTCGATCAGGCCGGCCGGGCTGGCCGCACCGGCGTAGAGGTTATGCCCCGGTGAACGGGGCAGGCACCCCCGAGCCTCGAGGTGCAGGGTGCCCGGTGCCGCAGCGGGCCGGTCATGCCGAGGCGGCGTCGGGCCGGGCCGCCGCGCTGCCGATCCGGCGGTGCTGGTAGAAGCTGAGCACCTGGAGCTCGAGCGCGAGGTCGACCTTGCGCACCGAGACGTGCCGGGGCACGGCGAGCACGACGGGGGCGAAGTTGAGGATCGAGGTGACCCCGGCGGCGACGAGCCGGTCGGCGGCGTCCTGGGCGCTCCCCGGCGGCGTTGCGATCACCCCGATCGTCGTCGTGCCGGTGACCAGACGGGGCAGTTCGTCGACGGCGCAGACGGGGACCTCGCCGATGCGCCGTCCCACCTTGGCCGGGTCGATGTCGACCACGGCGACGACCGGGTAGCCGCGCTCGTCGAACCCGGCGTAGTTCGCGAGGGCCTGCCCGAGGTTGCCGGCGCCGACGATGATCACCGGCCAGGTCTCGGTGAGGCCGAGCTCCTGGTTGATCTGCCCCCGCAGGACGTCGACGTCGTAGC
>JBILVB010000231.1:0-4798 GCA_044370695.1 Acidimicrobiales bacterium
GTCAGGTGACCCTCGCCGAGACCTGGCCGTTGCTCGTCGTCGCGGCGTTGATCGCTGCGGTGCTCGTCGTGACGGCCGTGCTGGCGATGCGACCCGGTCGGGCCCGCCGGAGTGCCGCGGCGGTGGCCCGGGTGCTGCGGGCGACGCGCCGCCGGCCGGTCGACGCCGACACGGTGCAGGCCTGGCACCACCAGGCCCTCGCCTTCGTCGGTCCGGCGCCGCGCCGGCTCCTGCTCGCAGCGGTGTCGGCCGCCGGGGTGCTGGCCGACGGGGCGGTCCTTTGGGGTGCGGGCCGGGCAGCTGGTATCGATGTGCCGTACGTGGTGGCGCTGTTGTGCGCCGTGGGGGCGACGGTCGTGACCTGGGTGCCGTTGCTGCCCGCAGGGCTCGGTCTGGTGGAAGCGGCGCTCCCGGCCCTCCTGCACCGCTTCGACGCCCCGCTCGACGCTGCCCTCGCAGCCTCGCTCGCGTACCGGGCGGCCGGCACGGTGCTGCCGGCCTTGCTGGGCGCCGTGGCGGTGCTCGTGCTCGGCGCAGCGCCCACGACCGGGCTCCGGTCGGGTCGAGGCCGCTGAACTCCGGCGTCGGGTGGGGCCTCAGGCCAGCTTCAGGAACATCCGCTGCACGTCGCCCAGGGAGTACCCCTCGTCGGCCGCCTGGTCGGGGTTCGACACGCACCAGGTGAGGCCGGCGGCGACGAGCAGGAAGCCGGTCTGCTCCAACGCCTTGGTGACCGCCGAGATCTGGGTGACCACGTCCCGGCAGTCGCGACCCTCGGTGAGCATCTGCTGCACGCCTCGCACCTGGCCCTCGGCACGGCGGAGACGCTTGAGCAGATCCTCGATGGTCTCGGGTGGCAACTCCACGACGGTCATCCTCCTCGGGCCGGTCCGGCCGCCCGGCGATGATACCCGATGGGGTATCGGCAGCAGCCCGGGGCAGGCGGGTGGCCTCAGGGGCGTCGGGCCGACACGTAGTCGGCGAGCGCCCGCAGCGTGCGCAACTCGCCGTAGTCGCGCTCGGGGATCTCCACGCCGGTGCCCTCGGCGATCGCTGCGGCCAGGTTGAGCAGATCCATCGAGTCCAGGCCGAGATCCTCGTAGAGGTCGTCGTCGAGTCGACTCGGGTCGACGTCGGGGGCGATCGACGAAAGGGCTGCGGTGACGGCGTCGAGTGCCGTGGTCACCAGTCCACCTCCTGAAGACGATCGGACAGTGCGAGCAGGTAACGGGAACCGATGCGCCCGTCCGTGGCGCGATGGTCGCCGGCGAGTGTCGCATGCAGGACGGGGCGCACGCCGAGCAGACCGTCGGCCGTCGCCCACGCCTCGGGCCGGACTGCGCCGAGGCCGAGGATCGCGACCTGCGGGGGATGGATGACGGGTGACAGCGAGTCCGCGCCCATCTCCCCGAGATCGGTGACGGTGAAGGTGGCCCCGTCCACCTCCGAGGCCCGCAGCCGTCCGTTGCGGGCGCGGGTGACCAGATCGCGCAGGTCGGCCATGACCGTGTCGAGGTCCTTGTCGGCCGCATCGCGCACGACGGGTGCGAGCAGGCCGCCTCGGCGCAACGCCACCACGGTTGCCACGTGGATCCCGTCGCCCGGGACGAACGCGCCGTCGCGCCACCATCCGCACAGCTCCGGAACGGCGCGCAGCGCCTGCGCCGCGGCCCGAAGGAACACGGCCGATGCCAGGACCCGCCGCGTCGGCGGTACCCCCTCGTTGCGCGCCGACAGGCGGGTGAGGGTCGTGGCGACGTCGATGCGCATCGCTGCGTGGTAGTGGGGGATCTCGGTCCAGGCGCGCGTCATCGTGGCGGCGATCGCCCGCCGCATGCGGTCGCCGCCGTCGGCAGGTCGAGGGGGCGCGGGCGGCGCAGCCGGCGGCGGGCCGGGCGGGGTCGCGGTGCCGACCATCGCGAGGACGTCGTCGCCGGTGACGATCCGCCCGGTGCTGGCGAGCGCAGCCGTCTCCACGCCGTGGGCGCGCGCCAGGCGTCGGGCCCGGGGCGTCACCCGCTCCCGGGTGGCAGGGGTCGGCGTCGCCCGAAGGGCCGCCTGTTCCACGTCCCGGCGGGCGATGCGTCCGCCGGAACCGGTTCCCTGCAGCCGGGTCACATCGACGTGGAGCTCGTCGGCCAGGTGGCGGACCATCGGTGACGTGAGCCGGGCGTCGCTCCCCGCCTCGGCGTCCTGGTCCCCTGCCCCTGCGTTCTGTGCGTCGGAACGCCGCTGCGGACGGTCTTCCTGCGCACGGAATGCCGAGGGCGGGGGGACGGAGGGCGGGGGGACGGAGGGTGCGGCGGCGGACGTGAGGCGGGCGAGCGGGGTGCCGACAGCGACCCGCACACCGATGGGGACCAGCAATTCGGCCACGGTCCCCGCCACGAACGACTCCACCTCGAGGTCGCTCTTGTCGGTCTCGACGACGGCGACGACGTCGCCCTTGCGCACCTCGTCGCCGACGCCGATGCGCCACTCCAGCACGGTGCCGGCGTCCATGTCCGCGCCCAGGGACGGCATCACGAACTCAGGCATCGACGCGCCGGACCTCCTCCACCGCAGCGACGACCTTGTCGACCGAGGGCAGTGCGGCGTCCTCGAGGTGCTTCGCGTACGGGATCGGCACCTCCGCCGTGCACACCCGGGCCACCGGTGCGTCGAGGTCGAAGAACGCGCCTTCGGTCAGCCGGGCCGAGATCTCGGCCGAGATACTGCCGGTCCGCCAACCCTCGTCGACGACGACGGCGCGGTG
Organism: Acidimicrobiales bacterium; assembly: GCA_044370695.1. Taxonomy (GTDB): domain Bacteria; phylum Actinomycetota; class Acidimicrobiia; order Acidimicrobiales; family Ilumatobacteraceae; genus JBEIFW01. The sequence continues at coordinate 2,756 of JBILVB010000231.1, forward strand.
GGTGCGCGCGACGGACTCGAGCAGCGTCGCCGTGTCGAGCGGGCGTAGGCAGCGCAGGTCGACCACCTCGACGTCGATCCCCTCGGCGGCGAGCACCTCGGCCGCGTCGAGCGCCTTGGGCAGCGAGCCGCCGTAGGTGATGACCGTGACGTCCCGACCGGCTCGACGCACGGCGGCGGTGTCGATCGGGAGGGGGCCGGTGGCGGTCGCCTCGCCCTCGGCGCCGTAGAGGCCCCCGTGCTCGAAGATCAACACCGGATCGGGATCGTCGAGCGCCGTCGGCAGCATCCAACGGAAGTCGTCGACCGTCGCCGGCGTGAGCACCTTCAGACCGGGGATGTGCGCGTACCAGCCCTCGAGGCTGTGCGAGTGCTGGGCGGCGAGCTGCCGCCCAGCGCCGGTGGTCATCCGGATCACGAGCGGGACACCGATCTGGCCGCCGGACATGTGCCGCAGGGTCGCTGCGTTGTTCAGGATCTGGTCCAGCGCCAGCAGACTGAAGTTGACGGTCATGATCTCGACGATCGGGCGCAGGCCGGCGATCGCGGCCCCGATCCCGGCGCCGACGAACGCCGACTCCGACAGCGGGGTGTCGCGCACCCGCTCGGGCCCGAACTCGGCCAGGAGGCCCTTGCTGACGGCGAAGCAGCCGCCGTAGGCGCCGACGTCCTCGCCCATGAGGAATACCCGCTCGTCAGCAGCGAGCGCGGCGCGCAGCGCCTCGCGCATCGCCTCACGGCACGTGGTCCTCACGGCCGGCCCCCGCCGGCCGGCGTGCCGACGGTCGGCGTATAGACGGCCGGCGCATAGACGTGATCGGTCAGCGATGCGACGGGCTCCGGGGTGCCCGCCTCGGCGAAGGCCACGGCGGCGTCCACTGCCGCCTCGGCCTGGGTGCGCAGCGCGGCCCATGTCGCGTCGTCGAGGATCCCGTCGGCCTGCAGCCGCCGGGTGAACACCTCGATCGGATCGTGCTCGGTGCGCCAGCGGGCGACTTCGTCCTTGGGCCGGTAGAGCTCCGGGTCGTACATCGAGTGTGCGCGGAAGCGGTAGGTGCGGCACTCCAGGAACGCCGGTCCTGCGCCGGCCCGGATCGCGGTCACCGCCGTGGACGCCGCTCGATGCACGGCGTCGACGTCCATCCCGTCGACCGCCCAAGCGGCGATCCCGTAGCCCGCAGCCTTGAGCGCGAGGTCGGTCACCGACTCGGAGCGGGCCAGGGCGGTGCCCATCGCGTACTGGTTGTTCTCGCAACAGAACAGCACCGGGAGCTGCCACAGCGCCGCGAGGTTCACGCACTCGTGGAACTCGCCTTCGGCCATCGCCCCCTCGCCGAAGAACGCGACGGTGACGCGGTCGTCACGACGCAGGCGGTCGGCGAGGGCGAGACCGACGGCGATCGGGAGCCCACCGGCGACGATCGCATTCCCGCCGTAGAAGCGGCGGGACACGTCGAACAGGTGCATCGAACCGCCGCGACCACGGCAGCAACCCTCCTGGAAGCCGAACATCTCCGCCATCACCGACCCCGGGTCGACCCCGCGCACGAGGGCGTGACCGTGCTCCCGGTAGGTCGCCACGACGGCATCGTCGTCCCGCAGCGCGGCCGAGACGCCGACGGCGACGGCCTCCTCGCCGGTGTACAGGTGGAGGAAGCCGCGGATGCGCGTCTGCTGGTACAGCTCGGCGCAACGTTCCTCGAACGCCCGCACGAACAGCATGCGGCGCAACAGTTCCAGTCGGAGCGCGTCGTTCGTCACGAGGTCGCACCCTCCAGCGTCGAGAGATCCCCTTCGGGCAGGCCGAGCTCACGGGCGCGCAGCACCCGCCGCATCACCTTGCCGCTGCGGGTCTTGGGGAGGTCGTCGGCGAACGACACCTGGCGCGGTGCGACGGCGGCACCGAGACGGCTGCGCGCGTGGGCGAGGACCCGTTGGCGCAGGGCGTCGCCGGCCTCGACCCCGGACCGGGGGACGACGACGGCATGGACCACGGCGCCCACCACCGGATCCGGTATCCCGTAGACGCCGGCCTCGGCCACGT
>JBILVB010000006.1:0-48855 GCA_044370695.1 Acidimicrobiales bacterium
GCCATGAGCACCCGAACCGGTCCGACCGGAGACCGGTGCGGACCCGCCCGTCGCCGGTCGTGGGCGCCGGTGGTCCTGCTCGAAGCCGCCACGCTGGCCTCGGGCATCGGCAACGCCGTCGTGCTCCTCACCATCCCCTGGCTCGTCCTCGACCGCACCGGATCCTCGGCCGCCGCCGGGCTCGTCGCCGCCGCCGGCACCGTCCCGATCCTCGTCGCAGCCCCTGCCACCGGCTGGCTGATCGACCGCTACGGGCGGCGCCGGATCTCCGTGGTGTCCGATCTCGCATCGACCGTCTCCGTCGCCGGCTTCCCGATCCTCGGCCTGCTCGTCGAGCTCGATCTCGCCCTGATCATCACCCTGACCGTGCTCGGCGCGACGATCGACCCGGCCGGCCAGTCGGCCCGGCGGGCGTACCTCCCCGACGTCGCCCGGGCCGCCGACGCCGATCTCGAGAAGCTCAACGGCATCCACGAGGGGTGCTTCGCCGTCGGGTGGACCCTCGGACCGTTCCTCGGCGCGGCCCTCATCGCCGGCGTCGGGCCGGTCGCGTCGTTCTGGGCCCCGACGGTGCTGTTCCTGGTCGCCACCGCCTGCGTCGTCGCCATCCGCGCCCCCGAGACCCCCCGGGACGCAGGAGCCGACGCCGCCGATCGGGGCTGGGTGTCCCTGGTCACCGGCCTTCGCACGCTGCGCGAGGACACTGCGCTGCTGATCGTCACCGTCGCCGTCATCGCCCTCGCCGGGCTCTACCTGCCGATCGAGTCGGTGCTGCTCCCCGCCCACTTCGAGTCCGCCGACCGGCCGGGTGCGCTCGGTGCGGTGCTCGCCGCGATGTCCGGCGGCGTCGTGGTCGGGTCGTTCGGGTTCGGCTGGATACGGGCCCGCTGGAGTCGGCGGCGCATCGCGCAGGTCGCCCTCGGTGGGGTCGCCCTCTCGCTGTGGCCGATCACGCTGTTGCCGCCGCTGGCCGTGATCGTGGCCGCCGGCGCCGTGCTCGGCCTGGCGTGGGGACCGTTCAGCCCGCTCATGAACTCCCTCGTGCAGGACCGCGTGCCGTCGCACCGCCAAGGGCGCGTCTACGGCGTGCAGTTCGCGCTGTTCGGCGCGGCGCCGCCGGTCACGTTCGTGCTCGTCGGCGCCGCCGCCGAACACCTCGGGGTGCGCACCACCGGCCTCGTCCTCGCCGCCGCCACCACCGCCGTCGTGACCGCCGTCCTGGTCTCGGGACGCCTCGCCACGCTCGACGCCCCGGCCGGCTCCTGAATCGCTCCGACGCCACTCAGGCGGACAACTCCCGCAGCAACTCGACCACGCGGCGCACGAGCGGATCGTCGCCGACCCGGGTCACCGCCACCAGTTCCATGGAGTGGCCCGACACCATGGCGAACGACACCGCCGGGCGAGACACCTGGACGGCGGTTTCGGACACCAGGCAGATTCCCTGCCCGGCGCCCACGAGCGCGAGTTGTGCATCGACGCCGGTCGCGGCGTTGCGTATCCGCGGCCGGAACCCCGCTCCCTCGCACCGCCGTCGCAGGCTGTCACGGACCGTCAGATCCGAGTGATCGGCCGCCAAGAGCCACGTGTCTTCGGCAAGGAACTCGAGTGGGAGCTCCGGATCTCCGGCGAGGCGATGCCCCGCCGGCAGCGCGATCCACATCGGCGTGGTCCGCAAGGGGTGGATCAGGAACTCGTCCCCCGTCGGACCCTCCCACTGGATCCCGACGTCCGTGGTCCCGAGGCGCAGACCGTCGAGCTGCGCCGAAGAACCAGCCGGAAGCAGACGGAGCGGGGCGGCAGCGACGGAGCTCCAGCGTGCGACGAGCGCCGGGATCAGCGTCGTCGCCACGGCCCCGGTATAGGACAGCGACGGACCCGATGAGCGGTCGGGGTCGTTGCGCCCCAGCGCTCGCTCGAGGTCGGCAATGGGTTCACGCAACTCCCGGTAGAGCCGGCGCCCATCCTCGGTGAGGCCGACCGATCGACTCGACCGCCGGAACAACTCGACGCCGAGGACGTCCTCGAGATGGCGAATCTGGCGGCTGAGCGCACTCGGGCTGACGTGAAGCCGCCGAGCCGCCCGTGCGAAGTGGAGTTCCTCGGCGACGACGAGGAAGGACTGCAGCCAGGACAGACGCAGATCCACCCTCGGAGCGTACCCAGCCCCGTCGATCGTTGCGCGTTCCGGGATGATCGACGCCGAAACCGGCGCAGACGTTCACTCTCCGGCCATCGCCGTGCCCGACGCCGGAAAGGTGACCGGCCGACGATCGCGCCGTGCCCGACCGGACTCGGACGGGCTCCGGACCGGGAGGCGACGTGGCGACGATCAGCTTCGAAGCGTTGGGCAAGTCCTTCGGCGCCGTCGAGGCCGTCCGTTCGGTCTCGCTCACCACGGGGCCGGAGGAGTTCCTCGTCCTGCTCGGACCGAGTGGCTGCGGCAAGACGACGGTGCTGCGCATGCTCGCCGGGCTGCTCGCACCGACCACCGGCCGGATCCTGCTCGACGGACGCGACATCACGGTCCTGCCTCCGAAGTCACGCGACCTCGCGATGGTGTTCCAGAACTACGCGCTCTACCCGCACATGACCGTTGCGAAGAACATCGGTTTCGCCTTGAAGCTCCAGAAGGTCCCCAAACGGGAGATCGAGGCACGGGTCCGGGACGCCGCTGAGATGCTCGAGCTCACCGATCTCCTCGGCCGCCGGCCGAGGGAGCTGTCGGGAGGTCAGCGCCAGCGGGTAGCACTCGGACGGGCGCTGGTCCGGCGACCGGCGGCGTTCCTGATGGACGAGCCGCTGTCGAACCTCGACGCGAAGCTGCGCACCGCCACGCGAACCGAGATCTCCGATCTCCATCGACGACTCGGGACGACGTTCGTGTACGTCACCCACGACCAGGTCGAGGCCATGACGATGGCCACTCGCATCGCAGTCATGAACGGCGGCCGCCTCGAGCAGGTCGGCACCCCGGTCGAGGTCTTCGACCGTCCGGCATCGACGTTCGTCGCCGGGTTCATCGGCGCACCGCCGATGAACCTCGTGCCCGCCGAGATCGACGGACTCGACGGGCAGGTGTGGCTTCGTGGCGCCGGGGTCGCCGGCGCCCTGTTCGACGGATCGTGCCCGGCCCGCCGGGTGACCGTCGGGGTGCGCCCCGAGCAGGTCTCGGTCCTCGACGAGGCCGGGAACGGGGTCGGCAGAGAACACCTCGTGCAGTTCGAAGCCGCCGTCGAGGCCGTGGAGAACCTCGGCAGCGAGGAGGTCGCCCACTGCCGAGTCGGTGGCCGCCCGTTCGCGGTTCGCCGGGAGCGACCGATCGGACTTCGGGCCGGCGACCGCATCGGGCTCGGCTGTCCGCCCGACGCCGTGAGCCTGTTCGACGCCGACACCGGCACGCGGATCGAGTGGCGGCCCGACCCGGCGGACGCTTCCCGACCGCACGCGCTCGGCGCTCAACGCCGCTGAGCGACCGACACCGGGCGCCGACACCTCGCCGCCCGCTCCCCACAAGCCCATCCATCCACCAATCCCGAGAAAGGGACTGATCACCATGACCCCCAAGACCTGGCGACGACGAGGCCTGTTGGCCGTCACCGTCGCTCTCGCCTGCTTCGCTGCCGCATGCGGCTCCGACGAGGCCACGAGCGGCGAGGTCGCCACGACCGCTGCGGCGGCAGCCACCACGGTGTCGGCTGCCGGTTCGACGGCGACCACCGCCGCCGCGACCACCGCCGCCGCGACCACCACCAAGGCGCCCAAGAAGGCCTCGATGGCTCCGGCCATCACCGAGCCGGTCACGATCCGGTTCGAGAACTACAACCTGTTCTCGGCGGGCAACCTCCGCGATGCGACGCTGAAGCTGCTCAAGAACTTCGAGGCCGCCAATCCCCTGATCAAGGTCGAGACCACGGCGACCAAGGACCAGGAGATGTTCCAGTCGTTGCAGGCGCAACTCGTTGCGAACAAGCTCCCCGACGTCGCCCAGGTCCTGCTGCGCGAGTGGGACCAGAACATCGAGAACCTGCCGCTGCAGGTGCTCGAGGATCTCGCCGGTGCCGATCTCGACACGCACCTCTCCGCAGTCCACGCCTATCACCCGAAGGCACGAGCGCTCACGGTGCGAGACGGCAAGACGCAGGGGCTGTCGTACGTGTTCTCAACGCCCACGTTGTTCTACAACGCCACCCTGATGAAGCAGGCCGGACTCGACCCGGCGACCACCCCGCTGCAGACCTGGGACCAGGTCGCCGCGGCCGCGGCGAAGGTCAACGCAGCGACCGGGGTCGACGGGCTCTACATCGCCTGCATCGAGCTCGACTGGTGCACCCAGGGCCTCCTGCTGTCCAACGGCGGCCGCGTGATGAGCCCGGACCGCAAGGACATCACCTGGGCCGGCGCGGAATCGGTCGAGGTGTACAAGTTCTGGCAGAACCTCGTGAAGACCGGTGCCCACTCCAAGCTCACCGGCGCGCAGGCGCAGGATGCCTTCGCCGCCGGCAAGCTGGGCTTCTTCCTCCAGACCAGCGCCGTGCAGGGTCGCATGGTCACCTCCTCCACCGGCAAGTGGGAGTTGCGTTCGACCGGAATGCCCTCGTTCGGCACCAAGACCCCCGTCCCGGTCAACTCCGGGGCCGGCCTGGGGATCTTCTCGAAGGACCCGGTCAAGCAGCGGGCCGCATGGGAACTGGTCAAGTACCTCACCAGCGCGGAGGCCATGCAGGTGATCGTCACCGAGATGGGGTATCTCCCCCTGCGGGTCGGGATGATGGACGACCCCAAGTTCCTGGCCAACTGGGATCGCCGTGACCTCGTGCTGCCCAACGTGAAGCAGCTCGACGGCCTCCAGCCCAGCCTGTCGTTCCCCGGGCCGAACGCACTGCAGATCCGCGATCTGTTCCTCAAGTCGTTGGAGCAGGTGCTGTTCAACGGAGCCGATCCCGCAGCGACCTTCGCCGAATCCCAGGATCGAGCGAAGAAGCTGATCCGATGAGCGCCGCCATCGTCGTCCAGATGAGCGACCTGCACATCGGCCCCGAGGGGACCACTCCCTACGGCACCGACACGGCCGCCAACTTCGTCGCCGCAGCCCGCCGGATCGCCGAGATGGACCTGTCACCGGCCGCCGTGCTGCTGACCGGGGATCTCTCCGACAAAGGAGAGCCGGCGAGCTACGAGCGACTGCGCTCGTTGGTGGAGGCGCATCTCGCCCCGCTCGGCGCACCCGTGCTCCCGGTCGTGGGGAATCACGATCACCGCGCCTCGTTCCTCCAGGGGTACCTCGGTCAGATCGACGCCGACGACGAAACCCCGCACCACTACGGCGTCGACGTCGTCGGCGACGGGGTCGAGGTCCGGATCGTGATGTGCGACTCCTACGTCGCCGGGAAGGTGACCGGGCTCCTCGGCCCGGCGCAACTCGACTGGCTGGACGGTCAACTCGGCACTGCGGGCGACCGGCCTGTGGTGATCGGACTCCACCATCCCAGCGTCCCGCGCGGCGTCCCGAGACCCAGCGACTACCTGTTGGAGGACCGGGAAGAGTTCGCAGCGGTCGTCGGTGCCCATCGGGTGGCTGCGATCCTGTGCGGGCACAGCCATGTGGCGACCGCCTCGCAGTTCGCCGGGACGACGCACTTCGCCGCCCCGTCGACGGCCTACCTGCTCGATCCCAGCCGCCGGGCCGGCAACCGGGCGTTCGAAGGCGCAGGCTTCGCGCTGTGCACCGTCCGGGACGGGCGCGCCATCGTCAACCCGGTGCTCCTGCCCCTGTCGGGCAACGTGCTCTACGAGCACTGAGCGCGATGTTCGTCGACGCCGACAACGGGGTCGTCGCATCGTCGGCGGCGGTGCCGGTCCCGGCACCGCCGCTCGGGCGGCGCATCCTCGACCGAGTCCAGCCCTACCTGTACGTGCTTCCCGCACTCGTCGGGGTCGTCGTGTGGGTCTACCTCCCGGTGCTGCGCACCGTGCGCCTCAGCACCGTGCAGTGGAACCTGCTGCCCACCAAACCGAAGATCCCGGTCGGTCTCGACAACTACCGCGACGTGCTGGAGCTTCCCGAGATGCGTCGGGCCGTGTGGAACACGGTGCTCTACACGGTGGGGATGCTGCCGTTCTCCGTCATCATCCCGCTCGGCATCGCCCTGCTCATCAGCGAGCTCACCGGCAGGCTCCGGGGCGCGTACCGGGCGATGATCTTCCTACCGGTACTGGTCGCCCCGGTCGTCGTCGCCGTCCTCTGGCGCTGGATCCTGCACCCGACGCAGGGTCTGCTGAACGCCGGGCTCGAACTGGTCGGCCTGTCGAGCCCGAACTGGTTCCGCGAACCGTCGCTGGCGTTGGGGACGGTGACCGTCATCACCGGCTGGAAGATCATCGGGTTCAGCGTCCTCATCTTCGCCGCAGGGATCGCGGGCGTGAACCAGGACGTGATCGACGCCGCCCGCATCGACGGGGCGTCGCGCTGGCAGGTGATCCGGCACGTGATCCTGCCCCTGCTGTCGCCGACCACCATGTTCATGGTGTTGCTGACCTTGTTGCTGTCGGCCCAGTGGACCTTCCCGCTCATCAACGTGCTGACCGGCGGCGGTCCGCTCGACTCCACCACGAACGTGTACTTCCTGCTGTGGAAGTTCGGGTTCCGGAACTTCAACGTCGGGTTCTCCTCCGCAGCGGCCGTGCTGTTCTTCGTGGCGTTCGGCCTCGTTGCGTTGGTCTGCGTTCGCTTCATCGACCGCTTCAGCTTCCACGACTCGTGAGGGACCCTTCGTGACCATCACCGGCTTCACCGGACCGGCCGTCGTCGAAACGGACGACGCCCTCGGCACGGACCGCTCCGCCGTCGTCGGGTCCGAGCCCATCGCCGAACCGGGCCGACGACGACGGCTGCTGGCCAGCCACGCCGTGCTCGGCCTGCTTTCGCTGATCAGCGTCTTCCCCGTCTACTGGCTCCTGCTCACGTCGGTGCGTCACCCGAACGACGTGCTCTCCAACCGCCTGTGGCCGTCGTCGTTCACCCTCGACAACTACACGACCGTGTGGGGGACGATCCCGATCGGACGGATGCTGCTGAACACCTTCCAGATGGCGGCGATGCAGACCGCCGGGCAGCTGCTGACGGCGCTCCTGGCCGCGTATGCGTTCAGCCGCTGGACGTTCGTCGGCCATCGCATCCTGTTCCTCGCGTTCGTGGCGACCTGGCTCATCCCGTTCCAGGTCACCATGATCCCGAACTACGTCCTCATCGCCGACCTCGGCTGGCTGAACTCGATCCTCGGGGTCGTGGTGCCACAGCTGACCGCTGCGTTCGCCGTCATCCTCCTGCGCCAACACCTGAAGTCGTTCCCTTCGGAGCTGATCGACGCGGCCCGCATCGACGGCGCCTCGAGCTGGCGCATCCTCTGGTGGGTGGTGGTCCCCAATGTCCGGGCACCGCTCGCCGCACTCGCCATCCTGCTGTTCGTCTCAGCCTGGAACGAGTACTTCTGGCCGCTGCTCGTCCTGAACGACCTCGACACCTCGGTCGTCCAGATCGGGCTGCAGATGTACCTGGACCAGGAAGCGGGTGATCAATGGGGACCGCTGATGGCGGCGGCCGGGATCGCCACGCTCCCGATCCTTGCGCTGTATCTCCTGCTGCAGCGGCACGTGATCGAGGCGTTCGTCCGATCCGGGCTCAAGTGACGAACGCGCCGCTACTCGAAGCCGTCCGGCAATCGGTGGGTCGCCGTCCCGTCCCGGACTAGGCGTCGGATCGACGCCGCCCGGTCGGGCCAACCGTCGACGAGCGGCCCCGCTTCCGAGGCCTCGAACTCGGCTGCGTCGAACCCGGGGGCCATGGTCGTACCGAGCAGCGACCAACCGCACGGACCGCCCCGGCGGACCGCACCCATCCAGGCCCCGGCCGGCACGACGTGTTGCACGACCTCGTTGGCGAGCAGGTCGTGACCGAGCGTCGTCACCCGGCTGGACCCGCCCTCGAGCAGCTCGAGCAGTTCGACGGGGTCCCCGAGGTAGAAATGCCAGCACTCGGGCGTGCCGAGCCGGTGCATCGCGGAGAACGAGTCGGCGTCATCGCTGAGCAGCAGCAGGATCGCCGTCCCGGCCGGCCGCCCCGCTGGGTCCACCACGGGCGACCGCCACGTCTGGCGGTACAGGCCACCCTCCACCGGCAACGGCGCGAGCCCGAGCTTCGCCACGATCTCGCAAGCCGCCGGATACCGCACGGCGAGGACGCTACCGAGCGTGCACCTCTTGAGCGAGAGCCGAGGAACGGGGAGCTCCCGTCAGGCTTCTCGCAAGCCGCTACCGCCCGACTCGACAGGACCGACCAACTGTGGGGCGAGGCGATGGTGATGACGAGCGACGACGACCTGAACCGATTGCACGGGTGTCTCGGTCGCCAGCGCGTCCTGCTCGAGGCGCTCGCCCACCGGCTCTGGAAGTGCGACCGCGCGCTCGACCGGGGCGGTCGGTCCGCACTCGACCAGGCCGTGCTCGATCTCGAGGAGATCAGCCGGGCCGTGCGCGCCGAGGAACTCGTGCGGGCGCTGCAGTCCTGCGCTCTCGGGCTGGCCTACGGGCTGGGGCCCGAGCCGACCCTCGAGCAGCTCGCCCGGGTGCTGCCGTCCCCGTGGTCGAGCCTCGTCGCCACCCACGGCCTCACCTTGCGGGCCGAGATCGCCGACGTCCGCGCCCTCCAAGGGGTCGTGGTGGCGGACTCGCCGGGCCGATTCCGCGCCCTGGCCGAAGCGGTACTGCCGCCGTCGCTGCCGCGGTTCGTCGGCTACGACCAGGCCGCCTGAACGCCGATCAGCCGACCGTCGACGGTGAGGACAACCGAGTTCGCCAGTCGGACCGTCCCGCCACGGCGACGGCGTAGCCCGCCTTGCGGCGTGCCCGACGGGCCGACGCCGGCTCGTCATCGACGGGCGCAGCCTCGGCGTACTGGGCCTCGATCGCTTCTTTCAGCATCACCAGCGCCTCGGAGCGCAGCTGGGACACCCGGCTCTCGGTCACCCCGAGGAAGCGGGCGAGCTCGTCGGAAGTGCGGCCTTCCAGGAAGTAACCGACGACGACATGCCGGTGACGCTCCGGGAGCAGGCTCACCGCATCGCGCAGGTAGGCCCGCAACTCGCGTGCCTCGAGTTCCTCGGAGGGCTCCAGCACCGTGCGGTCGCACAGGGCGTCGAGAAGGCTGATCTCCTCGTTGTCCGAGGTCATCTTCTGGTCGAGTGCCAGCACGACGCTTCGGAACACCCGGTCGCGGAAGCTCGAGAGCTCGGAGGTCGTCGTACCGAGCGCCTCGGCGAGCTCGTCGGAGGTGGGCGTCCGGGCGAGGCGGTTGGCGAGCAGCTGCTCGGTGCTCTCGACCCGTCGGGACATGGCCCGCACCGAGCGCGGTGCCCAGTCGGCGGCGCGAACGGCGTCGAGCACGGCACCGCGGATGCGCTGCGCAGCGAAGCGTTCGAAGGGCACGCCACGGGAGCCGTCGAAGCGGTTGGCCGCCTCCACCAGTCCCAGCACCCCGGCCCGGACGAGCTCGCCACGATCGACGTGACGGGGGTAGTTGACCGCCACCTGTACGACCACCTGCTCGACCAAGGTGAGATGCTGCTCGATCGACTGCATCGGACGACCTCCGCCGTTGTCCGTCCCCCCGACGGGGCTCCGCCTCACTGTTGTACCTCACCATCAGTGGTCGGTGCAATACATGAAGTGATATTTACACTCTTGGCGTTTACTCCACTACTTTAAGGAATCCTCAAGTCACCCGTCGAATCTCGATCGGATTGGTCGGGATTCCGGATAGCCTCACCGGCATGGCCGTGCGCATCAACGACATCGCTCCCGACTTCGAGGCCGAGACCACCCAGGGTCGGATCCGCTTCCACGAGTGGCTCGGCGACAGCTGGGCCATCCTGTTCTCCCACCCCAAGGACTTCACGCCCGTCTGCACCACGGAGCTCGGCTACGTGGCCAAGATCCTGCCGGAGTTCGACCGACGCGGGGTCAAGGTGATCGGGCTGTCGGTCGACCCCGTCGACTCGCACCATCGCTGGGAAGGAGACATCGAGGAGACCCAGGGCGCCAAGGTCACCTACCCGATGATCGGGGACCCGGACCACCGCATCGCCGAGCTGTACGACATGCTGCCTGCGACGGTCGGCACCGACCTGGCCAGCGTGCTCACCGTGCGTTCGGTCTATGTGATCGGTCCCGACAAGAAGGTGAAGTTGTCGATCACCTACCCGGCGTCCACGGGTCGCAACTTCGACGAGATCCTCCGGGTGATCGACTCGCTGCAGTTGTCCGCCAAGCACCCGGTGGCCACGCCCGTGAACTGGAAGCCCGGTGGCGATGTGATCATCGGTGCCGCCGTCACCGACGAAGCGGCCAAGGAGAAGTTCCCCGGCGGTTGGCGCGCCGACAAGCCCTACCTGCGCTGGGTTCCTCAGCCGCAGTGACCGCTGGATGACGGGGGCCGATCGTCAGGGCCCGGGACGCTCGGCCCGGGCCCTGCCCCAGGCCTCCACCCAGTCCCGCACGGGCGGGGCGAGGAACTCGAGGTGGTCGAGGGGACGTTCCCGGACCATCGTCGCGCTGATCGGGACCGCTACCCGGTCCGGATCGACCGACGCCCCGACCGCGCCGAGCCGCCGGGCGATCTCCGAGCCGTACCCCTCGGAGGAGAACACCACGTCGGGTCCCCGCTCGAGCGGCCAGCGCTCCCGGAACAACTCGATCCATCGCTGCCACAGCGTCTCGTCACCGAAGTCGGTGTCGAGATCGTGCGCCACGTGGACGACGGTGACGTCGGGGTGCAGGTCGGCCAGCCACCGGGCCCGCAGCGCGCCGGGCACCGCCTCACCGGCCCGGGTGTTCACGTAGACCACGAGCCGGTCGACCTGCGCTGCGGCTCGCTCGATGAGATGACTGTGGCCGAGGTGCGGAGGGTTGAAGCGACCCACGATCAGGCCGGTCGGCGCGATGGGGCGCAGCGCGGGCACGGTGCGGTGCGTGGTCACGAACCGCGATGATGCCGTCATGGACGTGTTCGAAGCGATGGGAACGGCCCGGGCGATGCGCTGGTTCACCGAGGAGCCGGTGCCCGACGAACTGCTCGACAAGGTGCTCTGGGCCGCCACCCGAGCCTCGAGCCCCAACAACACGCAGTGCTGGGACTTCGTCGTCGTGCGCGACCCCGAGATCCGCGGCCGCATCGGCGCTGCGATCGAGCCGTTCGCACAGGTCGTGGCGTCGATGCCCACGCCGGACTCCGAGGTCGACCGCCGTACGCTCGCCGGCGCCCACAACCTGGCGTCGACCTTCGGGACGATCCCGGTGCTCATCTTCGTGTGCGGCCAGAACCTCTACCCACCCGGGCGGCCGCGACCCGAGTTCATGTACTCGGCCGTGCACGCGGCGTCGCAGAACCTCGTCGTGGCTGCTCGCGCACTCGGTCTCGGGGCCGCCTTCACGACGATCCACGCGACAGCCGAGCCCGCCATCCGCGAGATCCTCGGCATCCCGGAGGACCGCACGATCGGGGTGACCATCCCGCTCGGATGGCCCGGCCGCCCCTTCGGCCCGGTCGCGCGACGCCCTGTCGACGAGGTCGTCCACCACGACCACTGGTAGGCGTCCCGACGGCCCGGTTGCCGGAACCTCGCCCTAGGCTTTCGGGGCGTCCTCGGAGACGCAGGCCCGACCCCCCGGCGCCGACCTGCCGTCGACGAAAGGACCGTCGTATGTCCACGCTCGCCCCCACCGGATCGCTCGTGGCCGCAGGAGCTGTCGACGCCTACAAGATCTACGGCAGCGGAGAGAACGAGGTCCGCGCCCTCGACGGTGTCAGCGTCGACTTCATGGCCGGGCGGTTCACGGCGGTCATGGGGCCGTCCGGTTCGGGCAAGTCGACGCTGATGCACTGCGTCGCCGGGCTCGACCGGCTCACCCGCGGCCGCGTGTTCATCGGCGACGTCGACCTGTCGACGCTGAACGACAAGAAGCTCACCCAGCTGCGCCGATCGAAGATCGGCTTCATCTTCCAGGCGTTCAACCTGGTGCCAACGCTCACCGCGCTCGAGAACATCACCCTGCCGATGGCCCTGGCCGGCGCCAAGGGTGACCAGGAGTGGGTGGACCGGGTGATCGACACCGTCGGCCTGCGCAACCGGCTGTCGCATCGACCGGCCGAGTTGTCGGGCGGGCAGCAGCAACGCGTCGCCGTGGCGCGAGCGCTCGCCTCTCGGCCGGCGATCATCTTCGCCGACGAGCCGACCGGCAACCTCGACTCCCGGTCGGGCACCGAGATCCTGAGCTTCATGCGCCGTGCCGTCGACGAGTTCGGCCAGACGATCGTCATGGTCACCCACGATCATCTCGCTGCGTCGTACTCGGACCGGGTGCTGTTCCTGGGCGACGGCCGAATCGTCGACGAGATGCACGAGCCCACCGCCCAGTCGGTGCTCGACCGCATGAGGCGCTTCGGCGAGTAGCGCGTGTTCACCCTGGCCTTGCGCAACCTGTGGGCCCGCAAGCTCCGGGTGCTGCTGCTCGTCGCCACGATCGCGTCCGGCGTCGGTTTCATCGTCGGATCGTTGGTGTTCGGCGAGACGCTCACCAAGAGCTTCGACGACCTGTTCTCGACCGCGTACCGCAACACCGACGTCGTGGTGCGGGGCACGCCGCTCTACGAGAGCGACTTCGGCACCGTGCGCGACCGGGTGCCGGGCGACGTCGTCGACGAGGTGAGCCGGGTGCCCGGCGTCGCCGGTGCTGCGGGGCTCGTGCAGTTCAGCCTCACCGTGCTCGACCCGGCCGGCCGACCGATCGGCTCCGGCGGTGCACCGTCGTTCGGCCAGACGTGGATCGCGCTCGAGCGGGCCAGCCCGTACCGCCTCGTCGCCGGTGCCGCCCCGGCGCGCGACGACGAGGTGGTGATCGATCGCAAGCTCGCCGCCGACGGCCCCTTCGCGCTCGGCGGCGCCATCACCGTGCTGTCGAGTTCGGGACGCTCGTCCCACACGGTCGCCGGGGTCGTCACCTTCGGCGAGCAGGATTCCGCCGGCGGCGCCAACTCCGTGTTGTTCCCCCCGGCGACGGCGCAACGCCTCACGCGCGCGGGCGGAGCCTGGGACGAGGTGATCGTCGTGTCGGCCGGCGACGTCTCCGACGAGCAGCTCGCGGCGCGGATCGAGCAGGCCCTGCCCGGCCGCCCCATCGAAGCCGTGACGGCAGCGGCGGTGGCCAAGGAGAACACCGATGCACTCGCCGACGCCCTGTCGTTCATCGACATCCTGCTGCTGGTGTTCGGCGCGATCTCGGTGATCGTGGCCACCTTCGTCATCGTCAACACCTTTGCGATCCTCGTCTCCCAACGACTTCGGGAGCTGGCGCTGCTGCGGGCACTCGGCGCGAGCGCCGATCAGGTGCGCCGCTCGGTACTCCTGGAGGCGACCGCGATCGGCGTCCTCGGCTCGCTGGCCGGGGTGGGATTCGGGTTGGTGCTCGCGCTCGGGATCAAAGCGCTGTTCGCAGCGTTCGGCGCGGACCTCCCGGCGACCGGGCTCGTGCTCACCCCGACGATGGTGGTGATCGGATTCGTCGTCGGCATCGTGTCGACGGTCGGCGCGGCGTACCTGCCGGCCCGCAAGGCGAGCCGCGTGCCCCCGATCGCTGCGTTGCGCGATGCCGCGCTGCCCCCGGCGCGGACCACGATGGCCCGAATCGCTGTGGGTGCCGTGCTCGTCGTGGTCGCCGGCTTCGCGCTCGGTGGCGGTCTCTCCGGTGGTGAGATAGCGCTCGTCGGCGCAGCGGCACTCGCGGCGATCGTGGCGATGGCGACGCTCGCCCCCCTGTTCGCCCGCACGCTGGCCCGAGCGCTCGGGGCGCCGATCGCGCGCCTGCGCGGCATCACCGGCACGCTGGCGCGCGAGAACGCCTCGCGGTCGCCTCGCCGCACGGCGTCCACGGCGATGGCCCTCGCGGTCGGCGCGATGCTCGTCAGCTTCCTCCTCGTGCTGTCGGCGTCGATCACGGCGTCGGTCGGCGCGCTCGTCGACCGGGACATCACCGCCGACTTCACGATCGACCAGAAGACCTTCGGTCCCGGCTTCCCGACGTCGGTCGCCGACGAGGTCCGGGCCGTCGCGGGCGTCGCCACCGTGACGCCGTACCGGCAGACCCAAGCACTGATCGACGGGCGGGTCGTTCGGATCGTCGCCACCGACGCCGCGACCTTCCCGCAGGTGGTCCGGCTCGGGACGATCACCGGCGACCTGAGCGCGCTCGGTACCGACGGACTCGCCGTCCGGGCGGACACCGCCGCCGAGAAGGGCTGGACGCTGGGCTCGCGGGTCGAGGTGACCTCGGCGACCGGCCCGACGACGCTGACCGTGCGAGCCTTCTACGCGCCGAAGAACCTGGCGGACATCACCGGCGACTACCTCGTCGACCTCGCCTACGCCGACCAGGCGTCGAACGATCCGCTCGACTTCCTGCTCTTCGTCCGCCTCGCCGACGGCACGACCGAAGCACAGGCACGCCCCGGCCTCGACGCTGTCGTGCGACAGACCCCGACGCTCGTGCTGCAGAACCGCGAGGAGTTCAAGGACAGCCGAGCCCAGCGAATCAACCAGATCCTCGTGCTGTTCAACGCACTGCTCGCCCTCGCGATCCTGATCGCTGGCCTGGGCATCGCGAACACCCTGTCGCTGTCGATCCACGAACGCCGGCGCGAACTCGGCCTGCTGCGAGCCGTCGGCCAGACGAGGGCCCAGACCCGCAGCATGGTCCGCTGGGAGGGAGCCATCATCGGCATCCTCGGTGCGGTGCTCGGGGTGGTGCTCGGGCTCGTCTTCGGCGTGGCCGTGGTGAAAGCGCTCGGCGACCAGGGCATCGGCGAACTGGCGATCCCCACCAGCCTCGTCGTCGTGCTCGTCCTCGGTGCCCTGTTCGGCGTCGCCGCCTCCTGGCGACCCGCCCGGCGCGCCGCCCGCCTCGACATCCTCCAAGCGATCGGAAGCGAATGAGCGTCCCGTCGCCCCGACCTGCGGCGCGGCCGCTCTCCGTGGGAGCCTCCTGACGATGTTGAAACTTGCGCTGCGCGAAGTCTTGGCCCACAAGCGGCGACTCGTGTCCACGATCGTCGCCATCGTGCTGGGCATCGGCTTCCTGTCGGGCATCTACGTGCTGTCCGACACGGTGAAGCGGACCTTCGACGACCTGTTCGCAAGCGTGTACCGGGACGTGGACGTTGTCGTCGAGCCCCGTTCGCTGCTCGGCGGGAGCGGTGGCGGCGAGAGCGAAGGATTCGCTCCGAGACGCCTTCCCGGCGTCGTGCTCGAGACGGCGCGAGCGGTCGACGGCGTGGACACGGCCTCGCCCTACCTGCGCGGTTACGCCCAGCCGCTCGACGGCCGGGGCAAGCTCGTGGGCGGGACGAACTCGTTCGCGTTCGGGATCGCCTGGATCGCCGACGCCCGGGCCAACCCGTTCTCCATCACCGCCGGTCGAGCGCCGGCGGCCGACGACGAAGTCGTCCTCGGTCGGACCACGATGCGACTCGGCGGCTTCCGGATCGGGGAGCAGGTGCGGGTCCAGTCGCGCGCCCGCACCGGCACCTACACGATCGTCGGCGAGATGCGCTTCGGGACGGCCGACTCGCCGGCCGGCGCGCACGTCACCGCCTTCACGCTGCCGGAAGCCGACGAGATCTTCGGCGCCGAGGGGAAGATCAACGAGGTGTTCCTCGTCGCGCGCGACGGCGTCGACCCGGCGGCGCTCAAGGCAGCCGTGGTGCAGGCGACCAACGCCGACACCCGTATCGATGCCCGGCTCGACGTGCTCACCGGGGCCGAGATGGCCGCGAAGGAAGCCAGCCGGTTCCGCGACCAGCTCGAGAACTTCACGAAGTTCCTGGCCGCGTTCTCGTTGTTGTCGTTGGTGATCGGCGGTTTCGTGATCTTCAACACCTTCTCGATCATCATCACCCAGCGGCGCCGCGAGTTGGCCCTGCTGCGAGCCGTCGGGGCCGAGCGCCGCCAGGTGACCACCGCCGTGCTGGTCGAGTCGGTGATCCTCGCAGCGGTCGGGAGCGTGGCCGGCCTCGGCGCCGGGCTCCTGCTGGCCTGGGGAGTGCGGGAGGGTCTCGGGGTCGCCGGCATCCAGATCCCCGCCCAGAGCCTCGTGATCGCCCCCCGGACGGTCGCGCTGGCGTTGGGGGCCGGGATGCTCGTCACCGTGGTCGCCGCCGTGTACCCGGCGCTTCGGGCCTCGCGGGTGCCACCGGTCGAGGCCATGCGCGAGGCGGCGTTCGAAGCACGCCGCCTGTCCGCGACCCGGCTGCTCGTCGGCCTCGGCGTGTTCGCCGTGGCGATCGCCGTGCTGGCCTGGGGGTTGGGCTACGACGGGGTCGGCGACGCAGGGGTGATCCGGGTCATGGGCAGCTTCGTGCTCGTGATGATCCTGATGCTCCCCCTCATCGGCCCCCATCTGGTTCGGCCCTTCGCCCGCAGCGCCGGCAAACCGCTCGACGGGCGAGGGATCTCGGGCCACCTGGCGCGCCAGAACGCCATGCGCTCGCCCCGCCGCACCGCGCTGACCTCGTACGCGCTCGCGGTCGGGCTCGCCCTCGTCGGCCTGATCGCCGTGTTCGCCTCGTCGTTCAATGCCCTCATCGACACGGCGATCGACGGACAGTTGCGCGGCGAGTTCGTGGTGCAGGCCGAAGGGCCACGTGGTCTCGACCCGGCCGTCGCCGCCGAATTGCGTTCCGCACCGGGCGTCCAGGCCGTGACCGGGTTCCGCCTGGGCCGCGTCCGTTTCGAGGACGCAGCGGGCGACGACGGGCCGCCGTTCATCGTCGGCCTCGACCCGTCGGTGATCGACCAGCTCGTCGCGATCCCGATGGCCCAGGGCCGGATGGCCGACGTCGGTGTCGACGAGATCGCCGTCGACAAGGCCGAGGCCACCGCCAACGGCTGGAAGATCGGGAGCACCGTGCCCGTCGTGTTCCGTGACGCCGGCCGGGTCGAGCTGCGGGTCGGCGCCGTCATCGATGCCGGCCAGTTCCGGGCCTTCACCCAGGGCGCGACGCGGATCATCTCGTTGGAGACCTACGACAAGTACTTCGCCGACCCGGTCGATTTCCAGGTCTACGTCAAGGCCGCATCGGGCGAAGACCTCGAGGCACTCCAGGACCGGTTGGCCACCACGCTCGCGCCGTACAGCTCGGCGAGACTCACGGACCAGATCGGCTTCCGCAAGACCGTGCGGGATCAGATCGATCCGTTCGTGTACTTCATCTACGGGTTGTTGC
Source organism: Acidimicrobiales bacterium (assembly GCA_044370695.1). Taxonomy (GTDB): domain Bacteria; phylum Actinomycetota; class Acidimicrobiia; order Acidimicrobiales; family Ilumatobacteraceae; genus JBEIFW01. Next base: position 17,330 of record JBILVB010000006.1, read on the forward strand.
TGATCTCGATCCTGATCGCCGGGGTCGGTGTCGCCAACACCATGAAGCTCTCGGTCACCGAGCGCACGCGCGAGCTCGGCCTGCTCCGAGCGGTCGGCATGGTGCGGGGCCAGAGCCGCACCATGGTCCGGTGGGAGTCGGTGCTGATCTCGGTGTTCGGTGCGCTCGTCGGGATGCTCGCCGGTGTCGCCTACGGGATCGCCCTGCTGCGGGTCCTGCGCAAGCAGGGATTCACCGAACTCGTCGTGCCCTACGGCCAGCTCGGGGTCTTCCTCGTCGGCGCCTTCGTGCTCGGCGTGGTGGCGGCCTGGGGCGCAGCACGACGGGCAGCGAAGCTCGACGTCCTTCGAGCGATCGCGACCGAGTAGGAGCAGACGGTGGCCGATCGTTTCGACCCGGGGCACCTCCCGGACGCCGTACGGCAGTTCCTGACCGAGCGTCACCTCGCGTCCCTCACGACGCTGCGGGCCGACGGATCGCCGCACGTGGTTCCCGTCGGGTTCAGCTACGACGAGGCGAACCGACTCGCCCGTGTGATCACCTTCGCCCCGTCGGTGAAGGCCCGCAACGCTGCCCGAGGCAGCCGGGCGGCCGTCTGCCAGGTCGATGGCGGCCGCTGGCTGACCCTCGAGGGGGTCGCCCGGCTCGTCACCCTCGACGACCATCCCACCGCGGTCGCCGCTGCGGTGGCCGGCTACCGGGCCCGGTATCGGGAGCCGAAGGTCCGGCCGGATCGGGTGGCCATCGAGATCGTCGTCGACCGCATCATCGGGCGGGCCTGACCGCAGCGACGCTCGGCGAGCGGTCCGCGGCCGAGATCAGTTCGCGGCGAGTACCGGTACGGCGTTGCGGGCCCAGTCGATCGCCCAACCCGGAGCGATGCCGACCACGAGCGTGAACCCCACCGCCAGGACGACCACGAGACCGGCCGAGAGCGGGATCCGGACCCGTTCGCGGCCTTCGTCGCCGGCAACCGGATCGGCCAGCCACATGCTGACCATGATGCGCAGGTAGAGGTAGGCCGAGATCACGGCAGCCAACATCGCCACGATCGCGATCGCGTAGCTGCGGGCGTCGACGGCCGCCGTGATCACCCCGAACTTGGCGACGAAGCCCGAGGTGAGCGGCACCCCGGCCTGTGCGAGCAGCAACACCGTGAAGGCCAAGGCGAGCGCCGGACGTTCCCGGCCGAGTCCCCGGTATCGGGACAGCGAATGGTCGCCGTCTCCCGTGCGACCCACCAGGCCGACCACGGCGAAGGTGCCCAGCACGAGCACGGCGTAGGCCAGGAGATACAGCAGCGAGCCCGCCGTACCACGGTCGCTCACCGCCTCGACACCGACCAGGATGAACCCGGCGTGGTTGATCGAGGAGTAGGCGAGCATCCGCTTCACGTTGGTCTGGACGGCAGCGAGGATCGAGCTGATCGCCAGGGTCGCCACGGCGATGACGAAGACGGCCGGCTTCCAATCCTTCTGGTAATCGACGAAACCCTGGGTGAACACCCGCAGCAGACCGGCGAAGGCCGCCGCCTTCGCCGCGGACGCCATGAAGCCCGTCACGGGTGACGGGGCCCCCTGGTACACGTCGGGCGTCCACACGTGGAACGGCGCAGCAGCGATCTTGAACCCCAACCCGACGAGCAGCAGGCCGAACCCGGCGAGCAGGAGCCCGTTGTCGAGGATCGTCACCGCACGCAGGAAGGAGCGGACGTCGGCCAGGTTCGTCGACCCGGTGGCGCCGTACACCAGGGCGATGCCGTAGAGCAGGAAGGCAGACGCGAAGCCTCCCAGCACGAAGTACTTGAGGGCCGACTCCTGCGAGTCGAGCCGGCGAGCGTGGCCGGCGGCGAGCACGTAGAGCGCGATCGAGAGAATCTCGATCCCCAGGAACAGCACGATGAGGTCGTTGGCCATCGCCATGACCACGCCGCCGAGCGCGCTGCACAGCAGCAGTGCGTACAGCTCGATGCCGTCGAGTTGCTCACGGCGTAGGTAGTCGTCGAGCAGCAGGGCGGCCAGCGCCGCCGCGATGCAGATGGTGATGGCGACGAACAGACCGAAGTGATCGAGGTTCAACGCCCGGCCGATCAGGCCCAGTGGACCTTCGTCGTCGATCCGATGCCACTGGAAGCCGAACAGCACCCCGGAGGCGGACGCGGTCACGACGGTGCCGAGGGCGTAGAGGCCTCGGGGCCAGCGCGGCGTCAGCGCCGCCGCCACCATCAGCACGAGGGCGCCAGCCAGGAGCACGATGATCGGGCTCATGCCGTACCAGTCGATCGGCGGCCCGACGAAGGGCGCCGGCTGACCGGCGGTGGTCTGGGCGAGGACCGTCACGGCCGTGCCTCCCCGCTCGCGCCCGGCTCGGGCGAAACGAACCCGGTGTGCTCCTCGACGTGAGCGACGAGCTGCTTCACGCTCGGCTCGATCCGGTCGAGCATCGGCTTGGGGTACACGCCGACGAAAACGATCGCTGCGAGGAACGGCGCCAGCACGAGGCCCTCACGCCAGTTCAACTCCCGGAAGGAGCGATTCGCCTCGTCGGGCTCGCCGTGGAACACCCGCTGGTAGGCCCACAGCAGGTAGAGCGCGGCGAGGATCACCCCGGTCGCCGCCACCACCGACCACCAACGGGCCGTCACGAACGATCCGATGAGCACCAAGAACTCGCCGACGAACCCGTTGAGGCCCGGGACGCCGATCGAGGAGAGCATCACGACGGTGAAGACGCCGGCGAACACGGGAGCGACCTTCTGGAGGCCGGTGAGCTCCGAGATCAAGCGGGTGTGACGACGCTCGTAGATCATGCCGACGAGGAGGAACAACGCCCCCGTCGAGACGCCGTGGTTGATCATCTGGAGCACGCCACCCGAGATCCCCTGGCTGGTGAAGGCGAAGGTTCCCAGCACGATGAAGCCGAGGTGGGCGACCGACGAGTACGCCACGAGCCGTTTGAGGTCTTTCTGCATCGTGGCCACGACCGCGCCGTAGAGGATCCCGATCACGGCGAGGGTGAGGAACAGCGGCCGGAACCACCGGCTCGCCTCCGGGAACAGGTACAGCCCGAATCGGAGGAACCCGTACGTACCGAGCTTCAGCATCACCCCGGCGAGGATGACCGAGCCGGCCGTGGGTGCCTGCGTGTGCGCATCGGGAAGCCAGGTGTGCAGCGGGAACAGCGGCACCTTGACGGCGAAGGCCACTGCGAACCCGAGGAACAGCCAACGAGCAGCCGAGACACCGATCGCCTGCGTCGAGGCGAGTTCGTTCACGTCGAACGTGAGCACCCCGGTCGCGTTCCGGTGCAGGAACACCGTGGCGACTATCGCCACGAGCATCAGGGCTGAGCCGGCCATCGTGTAGAGGAAGAACTTCGTCGCGGCGTAGATCCGCTCGCCGTAGCCCCAGCCGCCGATGAGGAAGTACATCGGGACGAGCACGATCTCGAAGAAGATGAAGAACAGGAACAGGTCGAGGGCCAGGAACGACCCCATCACCCCGGCTTCGAGCAGCAACAACCAGGCCAGGTACGGCTTGGTGTCGTGGTGGGGATCGACCCCCACGACGGCCAAGGGGAACAGCAGTCCGGTGAGCACCACCAGGAACAGGGAGATCCCGTCCACCCCGAGGTTCCAGGAGATCCCCCACTCCTCGATCCACAGGTGCTTCGAGGTGAACTGGAAGCCCTCGGCGCCCGCCTTGAACTGCACGAGCAGGTAGACCGACAGCGCGGCGGTGACGATCGTGGCGAGCAGTCCGACCACCCGAACGGTGTCCGGGCGCCGCTTCGACAGCACGGCCACGAGGGCCGAGCCGGCTGCCGGTACGACGATCAGCGAGGTGAGGAGCGGGAATTCGGCGGCCATCACCCGATCACCCCACGAACGAGCACGAACCACAACAGCAGGGCGACGGCCCCGAGGCCGACGGCAGCTGCGTAGACCCGCACGAGGCCGGTCTGGCTACGGCGCAACACCTGGCCGAGGGAGCGGACGCTGCGGCCCGTGCCGTTCACCGCCCCGTCGACGATGGTGCGGTCCGTCCAACTCGCCGCCTCGAACGCCTGGCGGCCGGGGCCACCCATGAACGCCGCGATCGCACGGTCGTAGCGCCACCCGTCGGCGAGAAGCGCCGGCTCGATCGGCCTGGCCTTCTTGCGCTGGTACACGAGCCAGCCGCCGGCGACCCCGGCGACGCCGGCCGCCGTGGCGATACCGGCCAGGATCCACTTGACGTCCTTCGTGCCCTTGGCCAGGGTCCGCTCGGCCTCCCCGACCACCGGCTCGAGCCAGGACTTGAGGAACTCCGTGGAGTGGCTGAACGGAAGGTTCAGCACACCGCCGACCGCAGCCAGCCCAGCGAGAACCACGAGTGGCAGCAGCATCACCCAGGGCGACTCGTGAGGAGTGCCGGCGGCGCCGTGGCCGTGATCGGCGGGGGCGTCGTGGCCGGAGTGCGCCGCGCTCTCGTTCCAGCGCGCCTCGCCGAAGAACACGAGCACCACCTGTCGCGTCATGTAGTAGGCGGTGAGCAGGGCGGTGACGAGGCCCAGCGCCCACAGCACAGGGCTCTTGTCGTAGGCGTAGAGCAGGATCTCGTCTTTCGACCAGAAGCCGGAGAACGGCGGCACCCCGGCGATCGCCAGCCAGCCGACGATGAACGTCGCCGCCGTCACGGGGAGGAACTTCCGCAAGGCGCCCATGCGGCGCATGTCCTGCTCCTCGTGCATGCCGTGGATCACCGAGCCGGAGCCGAGGAACATGAGCGCCTTGAAGAAAGCGTGCGTGACCATGTGGAAGATGGCGGCCACGTAGGCGCCGGACCCGACTGCGAGGAACATGTAGCCGAGCTGACTCACGGTCGAGTAGGCGAGCACCTTCTTGATGTCGTTCTGGGCCACGGCGATGGTGGCGGCGAACAGTGCCGTCGCCACGCCGACGATGGCGATCACCGTGCCTGCGTCGCTCGCCGACAGCAGCGGGCCGCAGCGGGTCATCAGATAGACGCCGGCGGTGACCATGGTGGCGGCGTGGATGAGCGCAGAGACCGGGGTCGGGCCTTCCATTGCGTCCGGGAGCCACACGTAGAGCGGCAGCTGGGCCGACTTGCCGCAGGCGCCGACGAACAACAGCAGGGCGATGGCCGTCGCCGTCGTCGACGACAGTCCCTCGGCCGCTTCGTTCAGGCGCGCGTAATCGAGTGAGCCGACGTACTGGAACGACAGGAACATCGCGAGCATGAAGCCCCAGTCGCCGATGCGGTTGGTGACGAAGGCCTTCTTGCCGGCGGTCGCCGCGGACGCCCGGGTGTGGAAGAACGAGATCAGGAAGTAGGAGCACGCGCCCACGCCCTCCCAACCGAGGAACGTGACGAGCATGTTGTCGCCCAGCACGAGCATCAACATCGAGAACACGAACAGGTTGAGGTAGAGGAAGAACTTGGGGAACTTCGGGTCCCCGTGCATGTAGCCGATCGCGAACAGGTGGATCAGCGCAGCGATGCCGGTGACGAACAGCGCCATCGTGATGGACAGCGGATCGGCCAGGAGGGCGAGGTCGACCGACAGCGATCCCGACGGCACCCAAGCGAACAGGGTGACGACGTGGGACCGCTCGTCGGCGCTCTCGCCGAGCAGCGCGAAGAACACCCCGGCCGTGACCGCGAAGGCGGCCGCCACCATCGCGGTGGCGAACCAACCGGCGAGCGGCTCGCCGAGACGGCGACCGAACACGAGCAGGACCAGGAATCCTGCCAGCGGTAGGGCCGGGATCAGCCAGACGAGATCGAGCACAGCTCCCTCACCCTCGCAGGTAGGCCAGGTCGTCGGCGGTGGTACCCGGCCGTCGGCGCAGGATGGCGACCACGATGCCGAGGCCGACCACCACCTCGGCAGCCGCGACGACGAGCACGAAGAACACGATGGTCTGGCCGTTGATGTCGTTGAGCGCCTTCGAGAGCGCCACGAAGGTGACGTTGACCGCGTTGAGCATCAACTCGACGCACATGAACATGATCAGCGGGTTGCGCCGCACGAGCACGCCGACGGTGCCGATGGTGAACAGCACGGCGGCCAACACCAGGTACCAGGTGGGCGTGGGTGCAAGGGAGAACGCGGTCATGCCGCAGCCTCGGCATCGTCGGGAAGGGGAAGTTGCTTCGGCGGTCGACGGGCCAGGAGCACCGTGCCGAGCACGGCGATGACGAGGAGCACCGACGTGAGTTGGAAGGCGAGCACGTAGTCGGAGAACACGGAGCGGGCCAGGGCCCGGATGTTGTCCTCGCCGACGAGTGCCTGCTTGCCGGGATCGCTCGTACCTCGCCCGGTGATGTTCCGGCCCCGAGCGGCGAACAGCGCCACCAGTGCGAGACCGAGCATCCCGGCGCCGACGACCGCGGCCAACGGCCGCTGGACCTTGACCCGCTCGGTGCGCACGTCCTCGGCCTTGTCGACGCCGAGGAGCATGAGCACGAACAGGAACAGGACCACGATCGCCCCGGCATAGACGATCACCTGGACCGCAGCGAGGAAGTGGGCGTCGAGCGACACGAACAGCACGGCGACCCCGAACAGGCACATCACCATCGAGAGTGCAGCGTGCACGGGGTTCGCCCGCAGCACCACGCCGAGGGCGCCGACGATGACGATCGCAGCGGAGATGAAGAAGACGACGGCTTGCATCAGTGGTGCCCAGCGGCAGGGCCGGCAGGAGGAACGGCCGGAGCGGCCGCCGACTCTACGACCTGACCCGGTTCGGCTGCACGAACGCCGTAGCCGAGCTCGCCGGACCATCCGATCACGCCGGTGAACGCCGCCGATCCACCAGGGGCGGTGGCGCGCATCCAGCCCGAGGTCGCTACGTCGTCCCCCGGCCGCCAGTCCTCCCAGGGCAGTTGGCGCGGCTTGCCGTCGTCGCCGACGAGCAACTCGGCCTTCGTGTAGATCGCGTCGCGCCGGTTGGTGAAGGAGAACTCGAACAGCTTCGACTCCGTGATCGCCTCGGTCGGGCAGGCCTCGACGCACAGGTCGCAGTGGATGCACCGAAGGAAGTTGATCTCGTAGACGTAGCCGTACCGCTCACCGGGCGACACCGGCTCGTCGACCGGGTTGTCCGCGCCGCGGACGTAGATGCATCGGGCGGGACACACACCGGCGCACAGTTCGCAGCCGATGCACTTCTCCATGCCGTCCTCGTACCGGTTGAGCACGTGCCGGCCGTGGAGGCGCTCGGGCTTGGCGATCTTCTGATCGGTCGTGTCGCCCTTTCCGGCCTTCGACTCGTAGCCGCCCGAGTACTCCGTGGTCACCTTGTGCTTGCGGCCCCATTGCCGCAACGTGACCGCGAACCCACCGAGATAGCCCATCAGTAGGCGCTTCCTTCCAGCTCACGCCGCCGTGCAGCGACGCGGGTTGCCGACACGAACAGCCCGCCGGCGGCGGCGAGAACCACCACGACGATGGGGACGACCACGGCCCAGTTCCACCCCTCGTCGTTGGTGAGGCGGAACGTGGCGATCACGAGCAGCCAGGCGAACGACACCGGGATGAGCAGCTTCCACCCCAGGTCCATGAGCTGGTCGTACCGGAGTCGGGGCAGGGTGGCCCGGAACCACACCTGGGCGAACAGGAACACGAACAGCTTCAGGAAGAACCAGAAGACGCCCTCGAGCGCGTTGGGGAAGCCGGGAATGTCGAACAGTGGCTGCGGCCCACCGAGGAACAGCGTGACGACGATCGCCGACATGGTGACCGTGTTCATGAACTCGGCCAGGAAGAACAGGGCGAACCGGATCGAGCTGTACTCGGTGTGGAAGCCGCCGACGAGTTCCTGCTCGGCCTCGACGAGATCGAACGGAGGCCGGTTGAGCTCGGCGGTGGAGGCGATCAGGAAGATCACGAACGGCACGAAACCCGTCGCGACCAGGTTCCAGTTCCGCAACCCGCCCTGCGCATCGACGATCCCGTTGGTGGACAGCGTCCCCGCCACGAGCACGATCGTTGCGACCGACAGCCCCATCGCCGCCTCGTAACTGACCATCTGCGCCGAGGCCCGCACCGAACCGAGCAGCGGATACTTCGAGCCGCTCGACCACCCGGCGAGCATCACGCCATACACGGCGACCGAGCTCATGGCCAGGACGAACAGGATGCCGACCGGGGGGTCGGCCAACTGTAGGAGCGTGTCCTGACCGAACAGCGACACCACGCCGCGGTCGGCACCACCGAAGTCGCCACCGATCGGGATGACGCAGAACACGAGGAAGGCCGGCACCAGGGACAGGTACGGGGCCAGCTTGAACACGAACCGGTCGGCGCGCTCGGGCAGGAGGTCTTCCTTGAAGAACAGCTTGATGCCGTCGGCAAGCGTCTGCAGGATGCCGAAGGGGCCCGCTTTGTTGGGCCCGATGCGGTTCTGCATCCGCGCGATCACCTTGCGCTCGAACCACACCATGAACAGCACCGAGACCATCAAGAACGCGAAGGCCACTACGACCTTCACGAGCACCACGGCGACGGCGACCAGGTCGACGTCGACGAGAAGCGGATCCGCGGCGAGGAGGTTCACGGCAAGGACTCCACTCGGACGTCGGTGATCACGGCGGTGCGGTCGATCAGGTCCCCGGCCGAGACGTCCGGTTGGTTCGCCGGGATCCACGCAATGCCGCGAGGCACGCCGGCGTCCGCCACGAGCGGGAGCGCAACGGCGCCGCGGGCGCTCGCCACCCGGACGGTCGCGGGGAACCGTTCGGCATCGAGCGGGTGGAGATGCACGCTCGCACCGGCGGCGATACCGGCGAGGTCGGGGCTCTTCGTAACGGCGACGCCGCCGTCGTAGAGCTTGCGGCTCACGACCAGGCGGAACTCGTAGCCGCCCTGCGTCGGCACGGCCGGGGCGCCGTGCGCCACGACGTCGGCAGCTTCGGTCGCAGCCAGCAGCCCGTCGCGGCTGGCCTTCAGAGTTGCCGGAGTGATACCGGCGAACGCCGGGACCGCCTCAGCGAGGGCGGCGGTGACGTCGTCGGCCGACTCGAACCCCAGGTCGGCGCCGAGTCGCGCCGCCAGTTCGACGGCGATCACCCAATCGGGCCGGGACTGGCCCACCGGCGTCACCTTCTGGGCGAGGGTCGACACCCGGCCTTCGAGGTTCGTGGTCGTTCCGGCCTTCTCGGCGAAGGCCGCCGCCGGCAGCAGCACATCGGCCTGCCGGGACGAATCGGTGACGAACGTGTCGACGGCCACGATGCGTCGGGCCCCGGCCAACGCCCGACGAGCGAGGTCACGATCCGGATGGTCGGCGACCGGATCGGCACCGAGGAGCACCAGGCATCCGACCGTGCCGGCCGCGGCCGCTTCGAGGATCGCCGTGGCATCCAGCCCGCCGGCGGCAGGGGTCAGGCCGGCGAGCAGGGCACCGAGCACGTTGCCCCGTCGCAGCGCCGGCAGGAAGGTCGCATCGGGAAGCGCAGCGCGGACGGCGGCGATGGCCGCCACCGTGGCCGAGTCGGACTCGGCCAGGTTGTGCCGGCCCACCACCACGACGACCGGACCCTTGGCCAGCTGCGCCGATTCCTCGGCCAGCACCTCCCGCACGGCGGCGGGCAGTTCACCGGGGCTTGAGCGGACCGACCGGTAGGCGTACGGCGTGAGACCGGTGTCGATGGGGGAGATCTCGAGGATGCGGCTGCGGCGCTTCTCCGCCGCGTCGCGCAGCCGCAGGTAGACGACCGGCAACTCCTCCTTCAGATCAGGTCCGAGCAGCAGGATCGTCGTGGCGGTGGCCGCCTCGTCGATCGTGGCACGCGGCAGGCCGAGTACCACCTCGGCCGGAAGACCGTCGCCGAGTTGCGCGTCACGGTGCGGCGTGGCCAGCACGTCGGACGCCAGCCTCACCCAGGCGAAGGCATCCTCGTTGGTGCCCCGGGCCCCGCCGAGCACCGCGATCGGCACGGCGACGTCACCGGACGTGCGCAACGCAGCGGCGGCGGCGTCGAGCGCTGCGGCCCAGGTCGTCTCGGTCAGGTCGTCGCCCGAGCGCACGAGCGGCATCCGCACACGCTCGGAAGAATTGACCGCCTGGAAGGCGAAACGCCCCTTGTCGCACAGCCAGCCCCAGTTGACGGGATCGCTGTCGACGCCCTGGTACCGCAGGAGCTCGTTCCGACTCGACTGCACGACGACCCGACACCCGACCGAGCACGTGGTGCAGGTCGACTCGGTCTGGTCGAGGTCCCACGGACGGGCCTTGAACCGGTAGGGCTTGGCCGTGAGCGCACCGACCGGACAGATCTGGACGGTGTTGCCCGAGAAGTACGAGCTGAACGGCTCGTCGGGGAAGGTCATCACCTGGGTGGTGTTGCCCCGGTGGGTGAAGTGGATGAGCGGATCACCCGCGACTTCCTTGGCGAAACGGGTGCACCGGTCGCACAGGATGCAGCGCTCACGGTCGAGCAGGACGAGATCGCTGATCGGGATCGGCTTTTCGTAGTGCCGCTTCTCCTCGACGTACCGGCTCTCGCCCGGCCCATGGGAGAAGGCCTGGTCCTGGAGGGGGCACTCGCCCCCCTTGTCGCAGACCGGGCAGTCGAGGGGGTGGTTCGCGAGGAGGAACTCGAGGACACCTTCCTGGGCCTTCTTCACCGCGGGGGTGTCGGTCCGCACGACCTGCCCCTCGGCGACCGGCGTCATGCACGACACGACCATCATCGGGCCCCGGGGTCCCTCGACCTCGACGAGGCACTGGCGACACATGCCGACCGGCGTCATGCGCGGGTGGTAACAGAACCGCGGCACGTAGGTACCGGCGTGCTCGCAGGCATCGATGACGAGTTGGCCGGGGGCCGCCTCGTGAGCACGCCCGTCGACGGTGATCGAGACCGTCGTCTTCGGCGGCGCAGTGTCAGACATGGGCGGGGCTCTTGGTGTCGACGCCGTCGACGGGACGGCCGTGGGCGATGTAGTGCTCGAACTCGGGGCGGAACCGCCGGATCGCCGAGGCGATCGGCGACACGGCGGACGGCCCGAGCGGGCAGATCGTGGTCTGGCGAGGCGGCCAGGCGATCCCGGGGCTGATGTTGTCGCTCACGTCGAGCAGGAGGTCGAGGTCCTCGGGGCGGCCGTGGCCGTCCACGATCCGCTTCATGATGCGTTCGAGCCAGGTGGTCCCTTCCCGGCAAGGCGTGCACTTCCCGCACGACTCCCGGGCGAAGAACCGCACGACCCGCCACGCCGCCCGAACCATGTCCGTGCGGTCGTCCATCACGACGATCGCACCGGAACCGAGCATCGATCCGGACCGGTCGACGGTGGGCTTGTCGAGCGGCAGGTCGAGATGCTCGTCGAAGAACCACATCGCCGAGGCACCCCCGGGGATGAAGGCCTTCACCTTGCGCCCGTCGCGCACCCCGCCGCAGTACTCCGGCGCATCGAACAGCATCCGGAACGTCGTGACACCATTGGGGACCTCGAACACACCGGGCCGGTTGACGTGGCCGGACACGGCGAACATGCGCATGCCCGTCGAGGTCGGGGCCCCGATCGCTTTGAAGGCGTCGCCGCCCTCGTTCACGATCCACGGCAGGTTCGACAGCGTCTCGACGTTGTTGACGATCGTCGGCTGCAGGTACACGCCCTTGACCGCCGGGAAGAACGGGGGCTTCAGCCGGGGCATGCCGCGGTTGCCTTCGAGCGATTCGATGAGCGCCGTCTCCTCGCCCACGATGTACGCGCCGGCACCCCAGGTCAGGGTGATATCGACACTGAAGTCGGTGCCGGCGATGTTCCGGCCCACCCAACCGTTCGCATAGGCCTCGTTCAGCGCCTGCGCGAGACGCTCCTGCGCCAGCGCCATCTCGCCGCGCACGTAGAGGAACGCCTGCGCAGCCTTGATCGCGTAGCACGCGAGGACGATGCCCTCGATCAGCTGATGGGGGTCGAGCTCCATCAGCAGGCGGTCCTTGTAGGTGCCCGGCTCGGACTCGTCGCCGTTGATCACGAGGTACCGCGGGAAGACGTTGGGCGGCAGGAAGGTCCACTTGGTGCCGGCCGGGAATCCTGCGCCACCCCGCCCCTGGATCTCGGCAGCCTTCACCTGGTTCACCAGGTCCTCGGGGCTCATGGTGGTGAGTGCCGTCCGCAGCGCGGTGTAGCCGCCGGTGCGGACGTAGCCGTCGTAGGTGTAGCCGTCCGGCACGTCGAAGCGGTTCGTGATCAGCTTCGGTCCGGTGGGAACCAAGCCCGGGACGTGATAGCTCGGCGGGGTATCGGTCATCGCGCGTCCACCTGTGCCTGTGCCTCCGTGCCGGTGCCGGCCCAACGCTCGGTGGTGCGCTGGCGCACCCTTGCCAGGACTCCGTGCGGCGGGATCTCGGCGTCGAGCCGCCCGCTGCGGAGGTCGTCGACCAGCCGGTCGGCGTCGGCCTCGGTCACGCGGTAGCGGTAGCGGTAGTTCACCTGCAGCGCCGGTGCCTCGGTGCACGCAGCGATGCACTCGACGTCCTCGAGCGTCACGAGCCCGTCCGGCGTGGTCTGCCCGGCGTGGATGCCGAGCCGGTGCTCGAGGTGCTCGAGCAGTTCCCAGCCGCCGAGCAGTTGGCACGAGATGTTCGTGCACACGTTGACGCAGTACTTGCCGACGGGTTCGAACTTGAACATCTCGTAGAAGCTCGCCGTGCCGAACACCTCGGCCGAGGTCACGCCGACGAGTTCCGCGATGTGCTCCATGGCGGATTCGGTCACGTGACCGTCCTGCTCCTGCGCCAGGTGGAGCAGCGGGATGAGCGCGGATTTCGGACGAGGGAACCGCCCGATGATCTCCTTGGCCGTGGCGACGTTGACGTCGCTCAGGCGGGCCATCAGCGGTCCACCTCGCCGAGCACCGGGTCGACCGAGGAGATCACGGCGACGGCGTCGGCGACGAGACCGCCGCGCATCATGTGGGGGAGGCACTGGATGTTCACGAAGCTTGGGGCCCTGATGTGGATCCGGTACGGGTTCGCCGTGCCGTCGGAGACGATGTAGCAGCCGATCTCGCCACGCGGGCTCTCGATGCCCACGTAGACCTCGCCCTCGGGGACCTTGAATCCCTCGGTGAAGATCTTGAAGTGGTGGATCAAGGCTTCCATCGACTCGTCGATGCGGGCCCGGGGCGGAGGCGTGACCTTCTTGTCCTGGATCCGGTAATCGCCCGCCGGCATGCGGTCGAGGATCTGTCGCACGATCCGCATCGATTCGCGGATCTCGTTGAGCCGGATGGCGTAGCGATCGAACGCATCGCCGTAGGTGCCGACGATCACGTCGAACTCGACCTCGTCGTAGCGCAGGTAGGGCAGTGCGCGTCGCAGATCCCAGGCCACGCCGGTCGAGCGCAGGATCGGACCGGTCGCGCCGAGCGCCGTCGCTTCGGTGGCCGTGATCACGCCGACGCCCTGGAGCCGCTCGCGCCAGATGGGCTGCTCGGTCATGAGGATGTCGTATTCCTCGAGGCGCGGCGGGATGACCTCGAGGAGTTCGAGCACATCGTCACGCCAGCCGGCCGGGAGGTCCGCGGCGAGTCCGCCGGGTCGGATGAAGTTGTGGTTCATCCGCAGGCCAGTCACCTTCTGGAAGAACCGCAGCACCTGCTCGCGCTCCCGCCAGCCGTAGATCATCATCGACACCGCACCCATGTCCATGCCGTTGGTGGCCATGAACAACAGGTGGCTCGACATGCGGTTGAGCTCCGACAGGAGCATGCGCATCCAGACCGCGCGCTCGGGGATGTCGCCGTCGATGCCGAGCAGCTTCTCCACCGCGAGCGAGAACACCAGCTCGTTGTTGAGCGGGCTCAGGTAGTCCATCCGGGTGACGTTCGTGCCGCCCTGGAGATACGTCAGCGCCTCGCCGGTCTTCTCCATCCCCGTGTGCAGGTACCCGATGATCGGCTTGCAGCGCAGGACCGTCTCGCCCTGGAGCTCGAGCATCAGCCGCAACACCCCATGGGTGCTGGGGTGCTGCGGCCCCATGTTGATGATCATGGTCTGGTCTTCCGATGGGTCGACGACGGCCTGCTCCTCGGCCAGCTTGGCCGCCTCGGCCTCGGACAACCGGAGTACCGCCCCGACCTCGCGGAGCAGTTCGCGCGCCGTCTGCTCGTGGCGAGGTTTGAGCTCCTGCGCGCCCTCGTCGGTGAGTCGGGTCGGCGGTCGTAGCGTCGAGGTCATCTCCGTCACCGTCCCTCGGGGGCGCCCTTGAATTGCACCGGGATCCGCCCGATGTCGTAGTCCTTGCGCAGCGGATGACCCACCCAGTCCTCGGGCATGAGGATGCGCGACGGGTCGGGATGGTTGCGGAAGGTGATGCCGAAGAGGTCGAACACCTCTCGCTCCATCGCCTCGGTCCCGGGCCAGAGATCGAACGCAGAGGGCAAGGACGGGTCCGACGCCGGCACCTGGACCCGGACCCGGAGGCGGCGGGCGCCCAGCACGTCGAGCAGGTTGAGGACGACCTCGAACCGCTCTGCGTCCAACCCTGCGGGCAAGGGACGAGGAGCGATCGCGGTCAGGTAATCCGTCGCCGTGAGATCGGCACACAGGTGGTAACCGTCGGCGAGGAGGAGTTTCATCACGGCGAGGTACCGGTCGCGGGGCACGTGCACGACCCGTTGGCCCCGAGATTCCGTGACCGGACAGCCGTGGAGCACCTCTGGCTCGGGCGTGTCCGCAGCGCCGTCGACGGCTGCGGCGGATTGGTCGGCCATCGCGCTCAGCGCCTCGCGGCAGCGAGTGTTACCGGGCTGCCCGTCGAGGGCTGCTCAGCGACGTGCACGTGGGCGCCGGCGCCCGTCGCCGTCCGCCGGCGGAGGATCTCACCCGACTCGATCGTCCGGTGCAGGGTGGTGATGGCGTGGATGAGGGTCTCCGGGGTGGGGGGGCAACCGGGGGCGTAGACATCGACCGGCACGATCTGGTCCACACCTTGGACGATGGCGTAGTTGTTGAACATCCCGCCGGTGGAGGCACACACCCCCATCGAGATGACCCACTTGGGCTCCATCATCTGGTCGTAGACCTGCCGCAGGACGGGTGCCATCTTCTGGCTCACCCGCCCGGCGACGATCATCACGTCCGCTTGGCGGGGAGAGGCTCGGAAGACCTCCATGCCGAACCGGGACAGGTCGTAATGAGCCGCGCCGGTCGCCATCATCTCGATGGCACAGCAAGCCAGACCGAACGATGCCGGCCAGGACGAGCGGGCCCGAGCCCAGTTGACCAGGTCCTCGATCCGGCCGGTGATGACGTTGTGTTCGAGGCCGCCGAGCCCCTCGGTCAGGACGTCTTTGAGGCCCATCAGGCGGCCACCTCCTGCTCGGGCCGACCTTCCACACCGACGCGCCGGATCGTGGTCGCCGAGGTGCGCGCCGGTAGCGCCGTACCGAGTCGACGGGCCCGCTGGAGCGGACCCCACTCGAGAGCACCCCGTGCGACGACGTAGACGAACGCCGCGAAGAAGATCACCGAGAACACGACGAGTTCCCAGAAGGCGTAGGCCCCCAGCTCGGAACGGCTCACGGCATAGGGGTAGAGGAAGATGATCTCGATGTCGAACATGATGAACAACATCGCCACCAGGTAGAAGCTCACCGGGAATCGTTCCGGCGGCTCCTTGCTCGGGATGATCCCGCACTCGTACGGGGCCACTTTCGCCGATGTCGGACGCTTCGGGTTCAGCAGGCTCGACGCCACGAACGAGACGGCGGCGAACAACGCCGCCAGGACCAGGAGAGCGACGATCGGGAGGTACTGGCCCATCGGGGCCTCCTCAGGCCTTCGCGACGGCGAGACCGGCCGATCGGTTCGCAGCGACCAACCGGTCTCGGCGGTGCAACATCACACAGGTGGCTCCGAAGACCAGACCGGAGAAGATCGTGATCAGGGCTGCGGGCACTCGTTCGTTGCCGAGATCACGGATCATCAACACGAAGCGCGGCGGCTGAGTCGAGTCGGCCACGGGTCGCGGCGGCGCCTTGCCCGGTTCGGTCGCCTGCTTCAGCAGCGGCTGGACCTGCACGAGGGAGTACCGGGCTTCCCGCTTGAACGCAAGGAAATCGAGCTCTTCACGCCCGAACAGCATCGGCCACCGCTTGCCACCGGTCTCGAACACCGCCACCGGCTCGTAATCGCCTGCTTTGTAGTACTTCGCCTTGTTGATGAGGATCTCGTCGGCGGAGGACACGGCCTGGCCGCGGCGGGGGTCGTCCTCGGCCAGCTTGCGCCAGCCCGGGGCGTCGACGGTGGTTCCCGACACGGAGATCCCGCCGACGACGTCGGCGTATTTCGCCTGGTCGAACTCGACGATGATCTCCTCGGGCTTCCACGAGGCGTCCGCGCCCTTGAGGCCGATGCCGTACGCCCACCAGATGATCCCCATCAGGAACATCCAACCGAACAGACCGGCCAGCGACACCAGGAACCCGAGGCGGGAGCCCAGATTCGTACCGAGCAAGAGGTAGACGCTCCCCATCAGTACGACGATGCCGATGACGACGGTGCTGATCCCCCGGATCTCGGGTTGCCAGCTGAAGGCGAGCAGGCTCGCAAGGGTGTGCATTGCGGTCACAGGCTCCGGATGTACTTCACGACTTCACTGATCTGCGCGTCGGTGTAGATGCCACAGAACCCTGGCATCTTCCCGGAGCCCTGGCCCTGCTGGCCGTACTTCTTGCCGTACTCCGACCCCCGGCAGATGAAGTCCTCGTTGTCCTTCACCGCAGGGAACTGGCGCACCTCGGAGCCACCGGTGAGGTTCGGGCCGATCGCCCCGCCGCCGGCCGAGACACCTGGTGTCCCGTAGGACCACCCGCCGGTGTGGCACCGAGCGCAGCTGTACGCACCGGATCCCGCGGCGAGGTTGAAGAGCAACTCGCCGTCGGACTTCCCGGGATTCGCCGTCCGTGCTTCCTCCAGGGCCTTGCCCACGAGTTCCTGCTGGTCCTTCGCGTTCAGCTTCCCGTCGGATCCCTGGCACAGCGGCTTGTCCTTCGTGCACCCCTCCTGCGGGAGCTGGATCGACTCGAGGTAGGAGATGAGCGTGTCGATCTGCTGGTCGTTCATCGGCCCGCCACCGGCGAGGCCCCACGGCGACATCGGTGAGAACGGCCGGCCGTAGACGAGAATGAAGCGCACTTCGTCCTTGGAGAACTTGTACAAGACGGTGTTGAGCGCAGGGGCACTCCAGTTGACCGACTTGAGCTCGCCCGTGTTGGGGTCGGTGACGCTCGCCGGCGCTTGGCCACCGATCGCCTTCATCCCGCCGTGGCAGCCGGCGCAGTTGAAGCCGCCGTCCGCCGTCGAAGCGAACAGCTTGCTCCCCCACGACACGTACTGCTTCTCCCAGGCTGCGATCGCGCCGGTCTGGCGGCCCGGCTCGAAGATCCAGTAGGCGGGTAGCCCGATGGCCACGATGGCAAGGAGCAGGACGCCGAGGAGCTGGAGCCGCTCGACCCGCATCCCTTCGAGCTTCTCGTCGTCGTAGAACGGCTTCCGGTTCGCCGCCAGTTCGATCTCCGAGCCCAGTTCGGGCCGGGACTCTCGATTGTTGACGAACAGGTACCAGACCCAGCCGATGACGAGCAGGATCCCGATCGCGCCGGCGATCGCTGCGTTGGTCGTGCCGACGGCGAGCATCAGTGGCCACCTCCACCGGCGCCGATGCAGTGGGGTCCCTCGGCCTCTTGGCCGGTCGTATTCGCGCCGATCGGCGGCCCGGCGACGACGACGCCGGTGTCGACGACGACCGTTCCGCCCTGCACGGTGATGCCGAAGCGGTCCATCCCGCGGGGCGCCGGCCCACCCTTCTTCTCACCGACACGGTTGTACTGCGAGCCGTGGCACGGGCATTCGAACCACTGCGACGAGGCACACTCCGGCACGCGGCACCCGAGGTGCGGGCACTTCTGGTAAAGGGCGACGAACCCTTCCTTCATGCCGGTGAGCACCGCTCCCGAATACACCTTCTCCGCCTTTGCGATGCCTTCCTTCGGGAATGCAGTGACCCAGGAACGCGCCTCGGGGAGGTAGAAGAAGTTCTTGTTGGCTGCGATCGCCGCCTTCAGGTCCTCGACCTTGCCGGCCGCGACCTTCCCGCCGAAACCACCGGACACCTTGGGCCAGAGGAAGGCGACGACGGCCAGGCCGAAACCGCCGAGTCCGACGCTCATCAGCGTGGTCATCGTGCGGTTGAAGAACTGGCGGCGGCTGACGCCGACCACCTCGGGGTCCGGCGGGACGTAGACGGCCGTCGCCGTCGAGGCGCGGACCAGATCGGTGGACGAGGCGGCCGGCACGGGTGCCGTGGCCGCCGTCTCGTATGCCCGCCCGGAGAGCGGGCCGTCGTCGCCTCTCGAGGCGTCCTTCCGGACGGTCTCACGCGACAGGGCGCCGGCACCGCGACGGGCGTCGCTGCGTCGCCTGCTGGTGACGAACCCCAGCAGGCCGAGCACGACGACCACCGCGATGGCGATGGCGAGCACGGCGGAAGCATTCACTGCAGCATCACCTCACAGCTCGAAGAACAGGCCGTCGGACCAAGGGAACACGAAGTTGAAGCCGGGCCCACGGAAGAACGACCCGATCATCACCAACACCGCCCAGAACATCATGTGGATCGTCATCAGCGAGATGGCGAACTTCCGATCCTCCGGCTTGTTGGAGGGGTTCCGGTCCATGTACGGGGCGAGCATCAGGATGAACAGGCCCATCCCGGGGATGGTCACACCGGCCACCATCGGGTGGAACATCGTCAGCAGTTCCTGGAGACCGAGGAAGTACCAGGGTGCCTTGGACGGGTTCGGGGTCTCGTTCACGTTCGCCAGACGCAACAGCGGGGCGTTGACGAAGATCGAGAACACGAACGTGAACGCCGTGCAGAGCAGGGCCGCCACGAATTCCGGCAGGAGCAGGTGCGGCCAGGTGTGCACCTTGTCGACCGGCGTGGCCTTGACGTCCTGGATCGAGCCGGACTTCACGACGGTCAACAACCGGTGGGTGTGGCCGTCGGGCCCGGCCCCGATCGGGACCCCGGCCGCCGGTGCTGCGGTGGCCAACGCCCCGGGACGCTCGGCCACGGCGACGGCGCCGGCAGCGGCGGCCGCCGGTGCACCCTCGGCACGGGCCTTGGCCGACTTCGAGCGCTCGAGCAGGTGTGCAGGAATGCGCGGATCGCTCGCTTCGGCCGCAGCCGGCGCCGCGTCGGCCGCTTTCGACTCCTCGGCTTTTTGGCGCGCCGCCTCGGCGCGCTTGCGGAGGTGTTCGGGAATCTCGGTCATCGCTCCTGGTCTCCCTTCGCTCTCGCGCTCACAACGGCCCGGAGATGCCGCCGTCCTTGCGCACCCGCCAGAAATGGATCGCCATGAAGATGACGATCACGAACGGGAGCATCAGGACGTGAAGTACGTACCACCGCAACAGCGTCTCGGCGCCGATCTCCTTACCTCCGAGGAGGACGAATCGCACCTGGTCGCCGAACACCGGGGTGTAACCCATCATGTTCGTTCCGACGGCGACGGCCCACAGCGCCAGCTGGTCCCACGGCAGGAGGTAGCCGGTGAACGACAGCAGGAGCGTCAGCGTCAGCAGGATGACGCCGATCACCCAGTTGAACTCCCGGGGCGGCTTGTAGGCGCCGTGGTAGAAGACGCGTGCCATGTGGAGGAACACCGACAGCACCATGAGGTGCGCAGCCCATCGGTGCATGTTCCGGACCAGATAGCCGAACGTGACCGAGGTCTGCAGGGACTGGATGTCCGCCCACGCCTGCGTGGCGGTCGGCCGGTAGAAGAACATGAGGAAGATCCCCGTCACCGTCAGCAGGATGAAGAGGAAGAACGACAGCCCGCCCAGGCACAGCGTGTAGCTGACCTTGACCGCATGTCGCTTCACCTTCACCGGATGCAGGTGGTAAAGGACCGAGTTCATGATCACGTACGACCGGTTCCGGGGGCTGTCGGAGTAGCCCTTCCGGAAGATCGAGCCGGGCCGGAAGATGGAGTTCCAGGCTTGGGATCCCTGGACCGTCCCGGTCAGTTTGGTCACCCGCTCCTTGGCCGTGAGGCGGGGCTTGTCGTCGATGGTCTTTGCCATGGTGCGCTCGCGTCTCCTGGTCCTAGAACCGCATGCCGTAGGCGTAGCCGTGGTTGTTGGTCCGCACGTGGCTGTCGCCCCCGGCGGCCGGGGCGCCGGCCTTGCCGAGGATGATCACGCCGGTCGGGCAGCGGTCCACGCACAGCGCGCACCGCGTGCACACGTCGTCGTCGATGAGGAAGATCACATGGTCGCTGGGATCACGTCCGGGCAGCTCGGTGTTGACGCTCTCGGAGATCGCCGAGGGGGTCACCATGTGGATGCACTTCCAGGGACAGATGTCCACGCAGCCCTCGCACATGATGCACTCGGACTGATCGATGTGGATGAACTGTTTGGGCTTGACGGCCTTCGCCAGGTAGTCGGCGTCGACCTCCACCAGTTGGTACTGGTCGGACCACTCCGGCATGGGGGGATTGGCGTCGGTCTTGGCCACGGCTCAACCCTTCCGGACCAGGGGCCGACCGTACGTGGACGTCGCGATCTCGGTGGAGGGCTTCGCCTTGCCCCGCTTCTGCCACCACGCCCACATCCAGATCTGCAGGCCGAGGAAGATCACGTGAATCACGACGGCGATCACGTCGCGAACTTCCTGGTAGGAAATCGTGAAGGGGAACTTTCCGCCGAACGCCTGCGGCTTGAGGATGTCCCACGGGCCGAACAGCACGGCGTCCTTGCGCCAGCGCAGGTTGTTGTCGGCGTGGTTCAGCCACTGGTGGGGAACGACGCCGTAGGCCATGAAGAACACCATGAAGATGTAGGCGGCGGCGAACATCGCCTCGCCCCACGAGAGCGGCTTGCCCGGCGGGCGCCGCTTGGCGATCGGCACGATCGCCACGGTCAGCACCACGGTGATGATGATCGAGAAGATGAGCTCGGTGTTGAGCGGCACCTTCAGCAGGTCGAGCAGAGACATCTCGCCTGGTCCACCTTCCTCGTGAAACTGCTCACGACTGTAGTCGTGGGGTCCGTGGGCCGGGCGAGTCCGCGTGCTCCACGTGGCGTCGTGGGTCACGGAGGGCTCGATCGGGCCGCCGGAGGGTCTAGCACCCCGACGATCGGCGCTCCGAACGGCCCAGGTCAGACCCTCCCGGGCCGGCCGTGACGAGGGTCACCGGACCCGGGAGCGCCGATCGCAGGCATCCCGGGGGATTCACCCGCGCCGGCGGGCGCGCTCTAAGGTTCTCCGCGACCCCTGGTCGAGAGCCGGCGTGCTGCCGGAGCGCCGAGGCGAAAGGACGTACGTGACCGAGATCCCCGAGCATCTCCTGAAGCGGTCGCGCGAGCGGCGTCAGGCCATGGGCCTGCCGGGCGGTGATGCGCCCGATGGCGGCTCGGCGGGGCCGGCACCGGCTGCGCCCAGTACGGCGGTGGCGAAGAAGGCCGCCGCGCCGGCGGCGGCGCCGAAGCCGGCGAAGCCTGCACCGAAGCCCGTCCCGGCCTACGTGAAGGCGGCCGAGCGCCGGCGCAAGATCCCGTTCTGGGCCGCTCCCGTCGTCGGCCTCCTGCCCCTGTGGGCCTTCCTCTACTACGGCAGCATGCAGACCCCCGAGGCGAAGGTGACGGGGCCGCTCGCCGATGGAGCGAAGGTGTACAACTCCTGCGCGTCGTGCCACGGCGGTGGCGGAGAGGGCGGCGTCGGCTACCCCTTCGTCAACGGATCGGCCTACAAGACCTTCCCGAACATCGAGGACATGCTCAACTTCGTCTGGCACGGCAGCGAGGCCTACGTGTCGAAGGGCTCCTACGGCGATCCTGCCGTCGGGCGTAAGCCCCTCGGGCGGGGTGTGATGCCCGGGCAGAACAAGGCCGGCCTGACCGACGCCGAGATCCTGGCCGTGGTGTGTCACGAGCGCTTCGTGCTCGCCGGCAAGGAACAGAGCGGCGCCGAGTGGGACAAGTGGTGCTCGCCGGCCGCCGAGAACTACGTGAAGGTGAAAGACGGCGGCTTCGCAGCCGTGGGGATCGACACCTCCAAGGTCTGATCCCGCGATCGGATGGCGCCCGGCCCAGGTCGGGCGCCATCGTCGTTTTCCGGCCCACCGTCGTGTTCGGGCAGGCTTGGGGCGGTGAGCGCGTCCACCCACGACGTCGTGGTCGTCGGCGGAGGCCCGGCGGGCGCTGCGGCCGGCTACTGGTTGGCGAGGGCCGGTCACGACGTCTGCGTCGTGGAGCGCCACACCTTCCCGCGGGACAAGACCTGCGGTGACGCCCTTACCCCGCGGGCGCTACGGCAGCTCGACGACATGGGCCTCGCCGACGCACTGGCGCCGTTCCACCGATTCGAAGGACTCCGGGCGATCGCTCACGGCCGGGTTCTCGAACTCGGCTGGCCGAGCCACCCGGATTACCCGTCGCACGGCTGCGTCGTACGCCGTCGGGAGCTCGACCACCTCGTCGCCGACCATGCCGTGGCCGCCGGCGCCACGCTTCGCACGGGTACCGAAGCGATCGCCCCGGTACTCGACCGCGGGTTCGTACGAGGTGCGGTCGTGCAGCGCAAGGGAACCACGGCCACGGAGGAGATCCGGGGCCGGTTCGTCGTCGTCGCGGACGGCGCCAACAGCCGATTCGGGCGCGCGCTCGGCACGTTCCGGACGCGCGAATGGCCCTACGGCACGGCGATTCGTTCGTACTGGGAGAGCCCCCGGCACGCCGAACCCTGGATCGAGTCGACCCTCGACGTCACGGACCGCAACGGCAACCCGATGCCGGGATACGGCTGGATCTTCCCCGTCGGGGACGGCACGGTGAACGTAGGTGTCGGCCTCCTGTCGACCTTCCGTGACTTCAAGGGCGTCAACACCTCCCACCTCCTTGCCGACTACGTCGCGGCCGCCCCCTCCTACTGGGGCCTCGACCCCGATCGTCCGGTGTGCCGGCCGGCGGCGGGCAAGCTGCCCATGGGTGGCTCGGTCGGGCCCAAGGCGGGCCCCACCTACCTGGTCGTGGGTGATGCCGCCGGCACGGTCAACCCGTTGAGCGGCGCCGGCATCGACTACGCCTACGAATCCGGACGGCTGGCCGCGGACATCCTCCACCAGGCGCTCGTCGGCAACGACCCCCTCGTGCTGCAGACCTACGAGCAACTGCTGCAAGCCGAATACGGGCAGTACTTCAAGGTGGCCCGGCTGTTCGCCAAGCTCATCGGGCGACCCGCCCTCATGCGGGAGCTGACCCGGGTCGGGATGCACAGCCGCTCGCTGATGGAGTGGATGCTGCGGATCATGGCCAACCTGCTGCGGCCCGACGAGACGGGGCCCGCCGAGGCGGCCTACAAGGCGGCGGCTGCGATCGCCCGCCTGGTTCCCAACGCGTAGCGCTGCGGCGATCGAGCTAGCGGGCCGCAGCAACCTCGCGGGCGGCGCTTGCGGCGGTGTCGATGATCCGGTCGAGCAGGGCATCGTCGTGAGCCAGGCCGACGAAGCCCACCTCGTACGCTCCGGGCGCAAGCGCCACGCCCCGGCGCAGCATGGCGTGGAAGAACGAGGCGTAGAGCGCGGTGTCGGTCGTCCGGGCGGTGTCGTAATCGACGGCCGGCGTCGGCGAGAAGTGCAACCCGAACAGCGTCTCGAACGTCGGGACGACGATCGGGAGTTCAGCACCCCCGATCGCCTCTCGCAGGCCGGCCGCGAGGCGGGCGACGCGACCACGAAGGACCTCGTACACCGAGTCGTCGAGTTCGCCCAACGCAGCGAGCCCGGCCGCGGTCGCGAGCGGGTTCCCCGACAACGTGCCGGCTTGGTAGACGGGCCCGAGCGGCGCGAGGTGCTCCATCACGTCGGCCCGGCCGCCGAAGGCACCGATGGGCAGACCACCGCCGATCACCTTGCCGAAGCAGGTGAGGTCGGGCCGGACCGCCGACACGCCCTGGAAGCCGCCCCGGGCGACCCGAAAGCCGGTGATCACCTCGTCGAACACCAGCAGGGCCCCGACTCGGTCGCACTCGGACCGGAGGCCCTCGAGGAAGCCGGGTGCCGGCGGAACCAGGCCCATGTTCGCGGCGACCGGCTCGACCATGACGCAGGCGACGTCGTCGGCCAGCGTCGGTACCACGTTGTACGGGGCCACCAGCGTCTGGCTCACGGCTGCATCGGTGACACCCGCCGAACCGGACAGCCCCAGCGTGGCGACGCCCGAGCCGCCCTCGGCGAGCAGGGCGTCGCCGTGACCGTGGTAGTTCCCCGAGAACTTGAGGACCTTGGGCCGGCCGGTGAAGCCCCGAGCCAGGCGCAGCGCCGTCATCGTCGCCTCCGTCCCGGAGTTGACGAGACGGAGCAACTCGACGGACGGCACGCGCGCCGCGATCTCCTCGGCGAGCTTGACCTCACGAGCGGTCGGCGCCCCGTAACTCGTACCGTCGAGCGCAGCCCGCTGGATCGCATCGGTGACCACCGGATGGGCGTGACCGAGGATCACGGCGCCGTAGCTCTGCACGAGATCGACGTACTCGGCGCCCTCGACGTCCCACACCCGTGCCCCGTCGGCTCGGGACACGAAGTACGGCGTACCGCCGACCGACCGGAACGCACGCACCGGCGAGGACACACCCCCGGGGATCGCCCGCTGGGCCCGGGCGAACAGCGTGTCGTTGGTGAACGCCTCGCCCCGGCACAGGCCCGGTCGGCAGCCGGCGGCCGCACAGGCGTTTCGATCACACACCGGCAGGCTCATCGCAGCACCCCCGACTCGGCGAGTTCACGGGCGAAGTAGGTGAGGATCACGTCCGCACCCGCCCGTTTGACGGCCGTCAACTGTTCGAGGGCCACGACGCCGGCGTCGATCCAGCCGTTCGCGCCCGCCGCCTTGATCATCGAGTACTCGCCCGAGACGTGATAGGCGGCCACCGGGACATCGACGGTGGCCCGAACCGCTGCGATCACGTCGAGGTAGGTGACCGCCGGCTTCACCATCACCATGTCGGCGCCCTGCTCGAGGTCGGCGACCACCTCGACCAACGCCTCGCGGGCGTTGCGCCAGTCCTGCTGGTATCCCTTGCGGTCCCCGCCGCCGGCGATCTGGACGTCGACGGCCTCCCGGAACGGCCCGTAGAGGCCCGAGGCGTACTTGGCCGAGTAGGCGAGGATCGCAGCGTCGGCGTGTCCGGCTTCGTCGAGGCCGGCCCGGATGGCGGCGACCTGGCCGTCCATCATCCCGGAAGGAGCGACGACGTGCGCGCCGGCATCGGCCTGGGCCAGCGCCGCCCGCACGTAGAGCTCGACCGTCGCGTCGTTGTCGACCGTGCCGTCGTCGCGCACGATCCCGCAGTGGCCGTGGTCCGTGTATTCGTCGAGGCAGCAGTCGGCCATCACGACCATGCGGTCGCCGATCTCGTCGCGCACGTCGCGCAGTGCGACCTGCACGATGCCATCGGGATTCCACGCTTCGCTGCCCGATGCGTCCTTGCGGGTCGGCACGCCGAACAGGATCACCGCCGGGACGCCGAGGTCGGCGAGCGCACGTACCTCCTTGCGAAGGCTCTCCCGGGAATGCTGCACGACCCCCGGGAGACTGGCGATCGGCTGCGGTTCGTCGACACCCTCGCGAACGAACAACGGGGCCACGAGGTCGTCGAGGCCGAGCCGCGTCTCGGCCACGAGGCGGCGCATGGCCGCCGTCGTGCGCAGGCGGCGCGGGCGGCGGGCGGGGAAGCCGGTCACGGCGCCGATGCTACGGGTGACGGCCGAGCCGATGCGGGCCGAGGACGGCGAGAACGATCCTTGACCGTCCATCCTGCAGCTTGACGCCGTGTCGGCTTGATCGCCAGGGCGCCCGACCGAGAAGTACGGCAACGATGGACAACCACGCCCGTCCGGCCTCCCCTGCGACCCTTCCGCCACCGCCACCGCCCCCACGGCCGTTGCCGGCGCCGATGTCGCTACCGCCGCCCCCTCCGGTTGCGACGACGCCGCCCCCGGCACCGGGGCGAGTCGATCCGTCCGGGCGCGACCGGCGCGTCCCCGAGATCCCCGCCTACATCCCCCCGGACCCCGACCCCGAGGCGGCTCCGGCCGTGCGGCCGGTGACCCGGCCGATGGCGCCCGAGCCGGTCCTCCACTACGGGCAGATGCTCGGCCTCGGCGAACTGCACGGGCACCCCAGCCTGGCGCAGGAGTTCGCGGCGCCGGCGGCAGGGCCGGAACTCGACCCGGAGCCGGCCGAGCGGGAACGGCCGACGTGGACCGGCGGCTTCTCCCCGGCCGCGATCGCTGCGGTCGCCGCGCTCCTGCTCGCGCTCGTCGGCGGCGCTTGGTGGGTCCTGTTCGGCCGTTCCGAGAGCGCCACCCCGTCGTCCGCCCGGTTCTTCCTGAGCGCCGTCAACGCCGCGGCGTCCGGCGATTGCGCCACGGCCCTCGCAGACCTCCGCAGAAGCGGCGGGGTGCTCGAGGCGTCGACCCCCCCGTTGGGCTCGGGCCGCGAAGTCGACGCGGCGATCCAGCGACTGCGGGACGTGAGCGCGTCGTTCGCGCTGGTCGGATCGTCGGGCCCGGCGGAGATCAGGGCCGATTTCGCCACCGCCGCGCGCGGCATGTCGACGTTGGCCGGCCTGGCCGCCGCCCGCGACGGGTCCTCGCTCGACGAGACGTTCCTCCAGCAGCAGGCGGAGAGCAGCCGGTCCCTCGCGCGGGCCGTTGCGTGGTTCGACGAGCGATGCCCCGGTCTGCTCGAGGACGCAGGCTGATCGTCGGCCGTGGCTGCGATCGCAGCCCTCAGCCTTCTTCGGCGTGGGTGACCGGCGCTTCGCCCATCCACGCCCGCAACGTGTTCTTCAGCTTGATCTGCTGGATGAAGATGTCGTGTTCCGGCCCGGCCGCCGTCGAGGGCTGCGGAGCCTTGAAGTAGAAGCTGAGCCACTCCTGCACACCGGCCTGCCCGGCGCGCCCGGCGAGATCCATGAACAGCGCCAGGTCGAGCACGATCGGGGCCGCCAGGATCGAGTCCCGGCACAGGAAGTTGACCTTGATCTGCATCGGGTAGCCCATCCACCCGAAGATGTCGATGTTGTCCCAGCCCTCCTTGTTGTCACCACGGGGCGGGTAGTAGTTGATGCGCACGACGTGGTCGATGTCGCCGTACAGCTCGGGGTACACCTCGGGCTGCAGGATGGTGTCGAGCACCCCGAGCTTGGAGACCTCCTTCGACTTGAAGTTCTCCGGATCGTCGAGCACCTCGCCGTCGCGGTTGCCGAGGATGTTCGTCGAGTACCAGCCCTCGAGGCCGAGCATGCGGGCCTTGAACCCGGGCGCCAGGATCGTCTTCATGAGCGTCTGGCCGGTCTTGAAGTCCTTCCCGGCGATGGGGACCCTGCGCTGCTTCGCGTACTCGATCATCGCCGGGAAGTCGACGGTGAGGTTGGGAGCGCCGTTGGCGAAGGGCACCCCGCTGGTGATCGCAGCCCAGGCATAGAGCTGGCTCGGGGCGATCGAGGGATCGTCCGACTTCATGCCCGCCTCGAAGGCTTCGATCGACTCGTGGACCGCCGTGGGCTCCGAGTACGCCTCGGTGGAACCGCACCACACCATCACCAGGCGATCACACCCGTTCTCGACCCGGAACCGCTCGATGTCGGCCACGAGCTGTTGTGCGAGGTCCCACTTCGACGTTCCCGTCTTCACGCGGCGACCCTCGAGCTTGGAGACCCA
This sequence comes from Acidimicrobiales bacterium, assembly GCA_044370695.1. Taxonomy (GTDB): domain Bacteria; phylum Actinomycetota; class Acidimicrobiia; order Acidimicrobiales; family Ilumatobacteraceae; genus JBEIFW01. The sequence continues at coordinate 45,087 of JBILVB010000006.1, forward strand.
TCGGCGGTCGAACACCGCCGGCATCGAGGTGATCCCCTCGAGCTCGGCCGAGATCGGATTGAGGTCCTTGTCCTGCAACACCCCCGCCGTTCGGGCGGCTTCGAGCGCATTGGGGGAGATCGGATCCCAGCCACCGAACACGATGTCGTCGAGGGACGCGATCGGCACGAACTCCCGGATCAAGGGATTGCGCCCTTCGGCGCGGTCGCCGAGGCGGATGTGGGCGAGTTGCGTGAGCGATCCGACCGGAACCGCTCGCCCCTGACGAGCCGCCACGATGCCGGCGAAGGTCGTCGACGCAACGGCCCCCATGCCGGGGGTGAGGAGGCCGAGGCGGCCGGTTGCCGGGGCGATCTCTACACGAGCCATGCGGAAAGTGTAGCATCTCTTCACAGATATCGGCGTATAATCAGACCTGCTGATGATCAACGATCGCCTCCTCGACATCACCCTCCGGCAACTCGTCGCCCTCCGCGAGGCTGCGAACTCGCCGACTTGGGCGGTTGCGGCCGAGCGGGTCGGCGTGACCCCGTCGGCACTGTCGCAATCGCTCGCCGAACTCGAGCGTCGTCTCGGCATCCCGTTGTTCGAACCCGACGGTCGACGGCGGCGCCTGCGCGAGCAGGCCCGGGAGGTACTCGCCTTCGCCAACCGGGTCACCGCTCAGACCGGCGACCTACGGGACCACCTCGATGCCATTCGCAACGGCCATCGCGGCAGGCTTCGCGTCGGGATGATCGACGCGGCTGCGCTCTACCGGCTCCCGGGTGCGATCCGGTCCCTGCGCGAGCGACGCCCGGAGGTCGAAGTAGAGGTGGTCGTCGACAGCACGGCCAGGCTGATGGACCTCATCGACCGGGGTGAACTCGACCTCGCCGTCGTCGTGAGCCCGAACCATCGGCTGCGGGCCGAACCGCACGGTTATCGCACCTGTGCGCTGCTCGCCGAGCCGTTCTGCGTGTATTCGCCGACTCCGGTGACGTCGCTCGCCGAAGGCAGCGGGGCACGGTGGGTGTCGTATCCCCGCGACTCGAACACCCGGGGTCTCACCGACGCCGCCCTCGCCGCTGCGGGCATCGTTCCGCAGGTCGTCACCGAGAGCGGCAATCCCGAAGTGCTCGTGCAACTGGTCCGCCTCGGCGTCGGCTGGGCGCTGCTGCCGGTCGACGTCGCCGAGCGAGGGCCCGATCCGCTCCACCCGGTTCCGGGCGGCGCGCTCCTGCGCCGCACGCTGTGTGCGGTGGAACGGGCGGACCGGCCGGCCGATCCGCTACGGGAGCACCTCACCGCCGAGCTGGTGACCGAAGCGGAGGCCCCGAGCTCTCGACCCTGACGGCACGGCTGCGGCCAACGAGGCGAGGCACACCTCCTCGAGCGACTCGACGATCAGGTCGACGTGGTCGAAGGCGTGCCCGTGGCTCATCGCGGTCGGGCAGGCCACGGTCCACAAACCCGCCCGGTGGGCGCTGAGTGAACCGGCCTCGGAATCCTCGAAGGCGACGGCGGCCCACGGCGCAACGCCCAGGCGGTGGCATGCCGTCCGGTAGGGCTCCGGATCGGGCTTGCCCGCGAACACCTGGTCGATGGTCACGACCGCACCGAACCGGTGCTGGAGCCCGAGCGAGGCCAACCGGTCCGCAACCCACGGGCCGTCGGCGTTGGACGCGATCCCCACCGGGATCCCCCGGTCGGCCGCTGCGTCGAGCAGGGTCGACACGCCGGGCCGTGGCTCGAGCAGATCCAGCAGGTCACGGCGGTAGCGACGATGGCGTTCGACGACACGTCCGGCGTCGACCGGGCGGCGACAGCTGGCCACGAGCAGTCCGACCAGATCGACGGACTGCACCGTGCCCACGAGCGGTGCCCAGGCCTCGACCGGGAGATCGCATCCGTAGTCGGCGAACGTGCACCGAGCCGCCTCGTACTCGACGTACTCGGTGTCGGCGATCGTCCCGTCGAAGTCGAACACCAGAGCGCTGGGTCCCACGCCCGAGACGCTATCGGTCGGGTCGGCGGGAGCAACCTGCTCGAACGCCGGCCCCGCAGGTCTTGCCAGACTGTTGTCGTGCGGATCCCAGTCGGCGTCGTGGTGCGAGCGCGCCGCACGAACACCTACGGGTTGAACGTCGTGCTCGGGGCGCTCGACCACGCGGGGCCACCGATCGGCTGGATTGCCGAGATCGTCGAGGCCGAGACCGAGCTCCCCGCAGCCGTGGAACGCGCGCTCGCTGCGTGCGACCGCGTGCTCGTCTGCTGGTCGTTCTACTCCCCCGACGTCGGGACCGTCGCGGCCGAACTGTCCGCCGTCCGTCGGGCCGTGAGCGACCCGGACCACCGGGTGACCCATCTCGCAGGGGGCGTCCACACGATGGCCGAACCTGCGGCGACGCTTGGACTCGGGTTCGACCTCGCCGCCACCGGCGAAGGTGAGCAGATCCTCACCGACGTCGTCCGCGCACTCGTCGACGGCCGCCCGCTCGCCGAGGTGGCCGGACTCGCCTGGCTCGACGGGACGGGCCTCCTGGTGCGCACGGCGACGCCGGCGCGTCATCCGCTCGACGCGTTCCCCCCGTTCGCCGCCCGCCGGCGGCGGTACAACCCGATCGAGATCACCCGAGGCTGCATCTACGCGTGCCGGTTCTGTCAGACGCCGTACGCCTTCAAGGCCTCCTTCCGCCATCGCAGTGTCGAGTCCGTCGCCGATGCCGTGGCCCACCTCCGCTCGCGGGGCATGCGCTACGTCCGGTTCCTCACCCCGACGGCCCTGTCCTACGGCGCCGACGGATCCGAAAGCGACCTCGGGGCCGTCGAGGCGCTGCTCGCTGCCGCGCGCCACGCCCTGGGCCCGGACGGCAAGCTCTATTTCGGGACCTTCCCGTCCGAGTTGCGACCCGAGCACGTGACCGACGAGGCGATGCGGCTCGTCGGTCGCTTCTGTGACAACCGATCCGTCCAGATCGGCGCCCAGTCGGGAAGCGAGACCGTGCTCGCGTCGTCCAAGCGCGGCCATGACGTGGCGGCCGTGGAGCGTGCCGTGCGCACCGCCGTCGCCCACGGTCTACGCCCGGACGTCGACCTGCTGTTCGGGCTCCCGGGAGAGACCGATGCCGATGCGCGCGCCTCGCTCGCGCTCGCCGAACGGCTGACCGCCCTCGGTGCCCGCATGCACGGGCACACGTTCCTCCCCCTACCCGGTACCCCCTACCGGTCGGCGGCACCGGGCACCGTCTCGGACGCCGTGCGACTCGACCTCGAACGGCTCGCTGCCCGCGGTGCGCTCTACGGCCAGTGGGCGCGCCAGGAGCGCGTGGCCGTGACCCTCGCCCGGCCTCAGGCCCGGCCCGGGAAGTAGAACCCGGGCCTCGCCTCGATCTCGTGGGCGTTGCGGGCGAGCACGATCGCCCGGGCTTCGGCCACGAGCCCCGGGTCAGCCGAGGCGAACGCCGCCTCGATCGCTTCGGAGAGCACCACCGAGGCCGAGCGATACCGCGCCACGCAGTCGTCGAGGTGCAGACCCTCACCGTGGTCCGCGACATGCTCCGCATGCGCTGCGAGCGCTCGGGCCAGACCGGCGGAGGCCGGGAGGCGACGGGCGAACGTCAGGATCGCCGCTTCCTCCTCGGCCATCCACGCCAACTCGTGCGCGGCGCGCACCGCGCAGGACCGCACGACCTGTTCGAGCATCTCGACGCTCACCCGGACCGTGGCGTCGTCGATGCGCGGCAAGATCACCTCGCGCAGCTCGCGGGCCACGTCGACGAGGAGCTGC
>JBILVB010000232.1:0-4773 GCA_044370695.1 Acidimicrobiales bacterium
AAGTACGTCGGCTCCGACGAGATCTGGGACCGGGCGACCGCGGCGCTGCGCTCGGCGTTGGAGTCCCACGGCGTCGACTACACGGTCAAGGAGGGCGACGCCGCGTTCTACGGGCCGAAGATCGACATCCAGGTGCGCGACGCGATCGGCCGCACCTGGCAGCTCTCGACGATCCAGTGCGACTTCAACCTGCCCGAGCGCTTCGATCTCGAATACGTCGGCGCCGACAACGCGCGGCACCGGCCGATCATGTTGCACCGGGCGCTGTTCGGTTCCGTCGAGCGGTTCTTCGGGGTGCTCGTCGAGCACTACGCCGGGGCCTTCCCGGCGTGGCTCGCCCCGGTGCAGGCCGCCGTGCTGCCGGTGTCGAGCGACCACGAGCCCTACGCCCGCCGCCTCGTCGACCGGCTGGCCGCCGAGGGGTACCGCGTCGAGCTCGTCGCCGCCGACGACTCGATCGGCAAGCGGGTCCGCACCGCCAAGCTGCAGAAGCTGCCCTACGTGCTCGTGGTCGGCGAGGCCGACGTGCGCGACGGCACCGTCGGGGTCAACGCCCGCGGGGCCGAACGTGAAGAGCGCGGCGTGCCGGTCGACGCGTTCGTCGAACGCCTCGCCGCCGACGTCGCCGTGGCCCGGTTGGGCTGAGCGGTGCAGTTCGTCAGCCCGCTCGACCGGCTCTGGAACGGGTGGCGGGCCGAGTACGTGGCGTCGATCCCGCCGGTTCCCGACGGGGAGCGTCCGGCCGGCTCGGTGTTCACCCGGATCCTTGCGTCGGGACTGCCCGACACCGAGACCCATGTCGTGCACCGGGGCGAGCGGTGCTTCGCCATCCTCAACGCGTTCCCGTACGCCACCGCACACACCTTGGTGCTGCCGTACCGGGAGGTGTCCGAACTCGAGGATCTCGACGCCGCCGAGACCGCCGAGCTGTGGTCGACGGTCACCGACGGCGTGCGGGCGCTGAAGGACGCCTACCGGCCCGAGGGCGTGAACGTCGGGATCAACCTCGGACGGCCCGCCGGCGGTTCGATCGCCCAGCATCTCCACGTCCACGTCGTGCCCCGCTGGACCGGCGACGCGAACTTCATGACCGCGATCGCGAACACCCGCACCGTCCCCGAGGCATTGGGCACGTCGGCCGCTCGGCTCCGGGCGGCGTGGCCGACCCGGTCGTAGGCTCCGTGCCGATGAGCGACACGAGCGACCCGACGGGCAACCGGCCCGGCGACCCGGCCGGCGACCCGGCCGGCGACGACGTCCGCGACGAGCTGCCCGCCGACCTCGACGCCCGGGGGCACGTCGGCCCGTACCGGTTCCCCGACAACAGCCGGCGCCGTGTCCCGGGCGTGCTCTACCTCGCCATCGCCGTGCTGTGCGCCACCGCCTGGTTCGCGGCGGGCGACGACGCCCCGCTCGTCAACGACGGCTTCCTGTTCGCCGCCGTCGTGCTCGCCGCGGTCGGCGCGTTCTCGATCGCGGCGGGGTGGCGTCTCGGTATCGACGAAAAAGGTGCGCTGGAGCGAGCCAGCGCGATCGTCGGCTGGCCGATCGGGCACGCGTCGGCGCAACTCGCCTGGCGGGGCCTGCGCAGCCGGCCGACCTGGCGGGTGCTGTGCTACTCGGCCGAGGAACCACCCCGCCGGCGGGGCTTCGTGCTCATCGACGCCGTCGACGGCCGCGAGGTCGACCACGTCGTGGAGGACAACCCCGAGGACTGGGCCGAGACCACCCGCTGATCCGCTGGCGCCGGGCGCGCTCACCGGGCGCGCTCACCGGGCGCGCTCACCGGGCGTCGAGGGCCTCGATCCGCCGGATGACCGCGGCGATCCGGGTGGACTCCAGGCGCAGGGCGGCGAGCCCGGCCTCGTCCCACTCCGACGCCCGGACGTGGGCGACGTGGTCGGCGACGGCGGCAGCCACCGTCGCCCAGTCGGTGCCGGGCGCCGGGCGCAGCCCGAGCCGGGTCGCCGTGGCGCCCACGAGCGTGGCCACCTCGGCGACCAGCGGCGCGACGGCGGCGTCGTCGTCGGCGAGCGCAGCAGCCTCGCGGACGCGCCGGGCGAAGGACCGGAACGCAACTGCGAGGTCGGCCGGTGACGACCCGGTCATGCGCGCGACGCCTTCAGCGACGCCACCGCCCGATCGACCAGGTGGGCGGGGAGCACGTCGTAGTGGTCGTGGGTGATCGTGAACCGGCCCCGCCCGCCGGTCATCGAACGCAGGTCGATGGCGTACCGCAACGCCTCGGCGGTGGGCACCAGGGCGGTGATCTCCTGCTCCCCGGCGCCGACCGCCGCAGAGCCCTGCACCCGCCCCCGGCGGCTGTTGATGTCCCCCATCACGTCGCCCTGCAGGCTCGACGGCACCACGATGCGCAACGACGACACGGGTTCGAGCACGGCCACCCCGGCCCGGCCGAGCGCCTCGCGCAAGCCGTTGGCCGCGGCGAGCTTGAAGGCCATCTCCGAGGAGTCGACGCTGTGGTACTTGCCGTCGAAGCACTCGACGCGCACGTCGACGACCGGGAACCCGTGCACGCCGCCGGCGGCCATCGTCTCTTCGACGCCGCGCTGGACCGCCGGGATGAACTGGCGGGGGATCGCCCCGCCGACGATCGAGTCGACGAACTCGAACCCCCGTCCCCGCTCGAGCGGCTCGACCCGCAACCACGCCACCCCGTACTGGCCGTGCCCACCGCTCTGCTTCTTGTGCTTGCCCTCGGCCTCGGCCCGCCCGAGGATCGTCTCCCGGTAGGGCACCCGCAGGTCCTCGACGTCGACGTGGACGCCGAACTTGCGGGCCAGGCGCTCGAGCGCGACGGCGAGATGGATGTCACCGGTGCCCTGCAGCACCGTCTGGTGGGTCTCGTCGATGCGTGCGGTGTGCAGCGCGAGGTCCTCGGCCTGCAGGCGGTGCAGCGCGCTCGAGAGCTTGTCGTCGTCGGCCTGGGTGCGGGCCCGGATCGCCACCCCGTACACCGGCGGTGGCGTGGTGAGCGGGGCCACCGTGACCGGCGTGCCCTTCGGGGCGAGGGTGTCGCCGGTGCGGGTGGCTGCCAGCTTCGCGACCGCGGCCAGTTCGCCTGCGACGAGCTCGGTGGCCGGGAGTTGTTCCTTGCCGCGCAGGCGGAACAGGCCGTGGAGGCGCTCGGCGGTGCCCGAGGCGGGGTTGACGAGCACCTCGTCGGCCCGGATCGTGCCGGACAGCACCTTGAACAGGGAGAGCTGACCGACGAACTGGTCGGCCACGGTCTTGAACACGAACGCGAGCGGCGGCCCGGACGCGTTCGGCGCGACCTCGACCTGGGTCGGACCGGCGGTGACCGCGACCGGCGGCCGGTCCGCCGGAGACGGGGCGATCTCGCACAGGAAGTCGGCCAGACGGTCGACGCCGACCCCGGTGACGGCCGAGCCGAGCACCACGGGGAACACCGACCCGGCGACCACGCCGTGCGCGAGCGCGTGCTCGAGCTCGTGGACGGAGGGCACCTCGCCCCCCAGGTACCGCTCGAGCAGGTCGTCGTCGGCGACGACGATGCCTTCGACGAGGGCGTCGTGCACCTGGTGTTCGAGCTCGGCCAGCGCGTCGGGGATCGGTTCGCTGCGGTGCGTACCGTCGGGCGCGTAGACGAACGCCGTGTCCGACAGCAGGTCCGCGACACCGGTGAAGGCCGACTCGATCCCGAGGGGCAGTTCGAGCGGGGCGATCCCCTGCCCGAACGCCTCCCGGAGCTGGGTGAGGGTGCCCTCGTAGTCGGCACGTTCCTTGTCGAGCTTGTTGACGAACACCAGCCGGGGCAGGCCCAGCTCCTCGCAGCGCCGCCAGATCCGCTCGGTGCCTGCCCCCACGCCGTCGACGGCGCTGACGACGAACACCGCGCAGTCGACGACCCGCAGCGCCGCGTCGACCTCGGCGGCGAAATCGGCCCAACCCGGGGTGTCGACCAGGGTGACCCGGCAGGGGCCGGTCTCCTCGCTCGTCCATTCGAACGGGGCGAGGGCGAGCGACAGCGACAGGTGCCGGCGATGCTCCTCGGGCTCGGTGTCGCACACCGTGGTGCCGTCCTCGACACGGCCGGCGCGTGAGATCGCCCCGGCGCGCTTGAGCAGCGCTTCGGCCAGGGTGGTCTTCCCGGCGCCGCTGTGGCCGACCAGCGCAACGTTGCGCAACCGGGCGGTGGAGAACGAGACCATGACGACGAACCCCCCTTCGTCGGCGGGCGGAGCCCGACGGGCGCATCGTACGCATGGCCCCATGGGACGGGAAGGGCCGGTGTAGCGTGGGACCGATGTTCGACGGACGGTTCCGCGCCCCGATCGAACGGGCGGTCAAGCCCGTGGGGGATCGGCTGCGGCGCACCCGCCTCACCCCGGACCACCTCACGGCGATCGGGCTGCTGTTCGCCGTCGCCGCCGCCGTGGTGATCGCCCGCGGCCACCTGCTCGTCGGACTGGTCCTCGTAGCCCTCGCCGGCCTGCCCGACCTGCTCGACGGGGCGCTCGCCAAGGCGTCCAACGCATCGAGCCCGCGCGGCGCGTTCTTCGACTCGGTCGCCGACCGGGTCACCGACGCGCTGCTGTTCGGCGGCGTCGCCTGGTACCTCACCGACGACGGCGTCCTCGCCATGCTCCCGGTCGCCGTGCTCGTCGTGTCGCAGCTGATCTCCTACCAGCGGGCCAAGGCCGAGTCGCTCGGCCTGGACGCCAAGGGCGGTCTGATGGAACGGGCCGAACGGGTCATCCTGTTGTGCGTCGGGCTGCTGGTCGAGGTGCT
>JBILVB010000088.1:0-16305 GCA_044370695.1 Acidimicrobiales bacterium
GTACGAGGGGTCCTGCACGACGGCGTAGCCGAGCGTGTCGAGTCGTCGCGGCGCCCGCACCTGCGGCGCGCTCGACACGGTCGCCGACTGGAGTTGCCACAGCAGGCTGGCAAGGGCGAGTTCCTCGAACTCCCAGACCGTCCAGTCCTGGCCAAGGTCCAACACCGTGGAGCCGTAGGGGTTGGGTACCGGCGGGTGGAGTTTCGCCACGTCGGACATGTCGACCCGATACAGCCGGTCGTAGGCCTTGCCCTCGACGTACTTGCCCACCATGAGCGAGTAGAACTCGGCGAACCCTTCGACCCACGAGTCGGTGGTCGTCGGATTCCAGACACCCGCATGATTCACCGAGCCGCGCGCCGCCGGCAGCGCATTGCCGAGGATCGCAGCCAGCACGAAGTGCCCGAACTCGTGGTACTCGCGGTTGTCGGGTGCTCCGGGATTGCCAAAGCGGCTCTCCCGGGTGCCGAATGCGATGTACGGCTGGCCGGTCACGGAGGACCCGTTGCTCGTGGAACCGGCGAAGAACGCCCCGTTGCCGCCGGCGCGCGTGAAGTCGTCGCAGCCGAGCCGCGCATCCACGCACCAGGCCCGCACGGGCAACGGCAACCCGTAGTCGAGGGTGAGGCCGAGTTGGTCGGCGTAGGCCCAGGCCCGGTGGACGTTCTGGTAGATCTCCACGATCGCGGGCCAGTCACCCAACGAGGGCGCCACGGCGATCCAGCGGGGATCCGGGGCACGCAGGTCGAAGTTCTGCTCGCACGTCGGCACGTCCACGATGCGGAACGGTGGTGTCTCCAACCGTCCCAGCGTCGGGTCGTCGAGTACCCGGAAGCGGCGAGGATCGTGCCCCCAGTCCTCGGTGAGCAGCGTCACGACGATCGCGTCGCGGCGGGAGTCGAACGTGCCACCGGCGGGGTCGTCCCCGATCTCGGCGAAGGAGTACTCGCCGCTCGCGTCCGTGGCGGCGTCCAGCTCCAGCTTCCCGGCCTGCACCCTCACGTGGATGTCGGGCACGCCGGCACCGCGGGCATCGACGACCCGGCCGTGCACGTTGCACACCGGGGCGGGCTCGGTTGCGGTGGTCGTGCCCGCACTGCTGCTGGTGGAGGAGCCTTTGCCCGTCGTGGTCGTGGTCGCCGGTTGCTTCACGCAGACGAACGTGACGGGACCGCCCCATTCCCCCATGGCGGCGCCGGGCTTGAGCTTGCCGGCCATCGCCCCGCAGACGGGCCGCCCCGTCGAGTAAGGCCCCGACGACTGGTCGATGGAATACGTGAACGTGCCCCCTTCGCCGTCGGGGAGTTCGACGAAACCCTTGTCGTTGGGCTTGCCGGGGTACAGGAACCACCAGTCGTCCTTGACGGGACCGTTCATCGTGCCGTGACCCGTGGCGTGGAGCAGGTAGTTCGGGGAGCGGAACGGTTGGTCGAGCGGATCTTTGGCGATCGTGGTCGAGGTCGAGGTCGAGGAACTGCTCGACCCGGGCTGCTGGGCACCCGCCGGTGGCGCGAACAGCAACAGCAGCAGCACCGACGCGACCGCTGCGGCAGCAGCCCGGCAGGGATCAGTCGACGAAGATCCCACAGACGCCCCCGTTGTAGGCGGTGACCCGCTCCATGGCGGCGAGCAGTTCGGGGGGTTCGTTGGACCCGAAGACCTCCTCGGAATCCATGCGATCCGCCCACCGCGAGATCAGCTCCATATCGGCCTTGATCTCGGGCGGCGCCAGTCGTGCCAGCTCGCGGTAGGCCCGCTGCACGAAGGTCAGCGCTTCGCCGAGGTCGTCGAAGTTGGCGCCGGCCCCCTGGTCGATCCAGTACCTCATGGCGGCGCAGTAGCTGACCGAGGGAAGCAGCGTCGGCGCCGGTGCCGTGGTGGGGGCTGCGGTCGTGGTCGTGGTCGCCTTCGTCGTCGCCGGAGCCGTCGTCGCCGTGGTCGCCTTCGTCGTCGCCGGAGCCGTCGTCGCCGTGGTCGCCTTCGTCGTCGCCGGAGCCGTCGTCGCCGTGGTCGCCTTCGTCGTCGCCGGAGCCGTCGTCGTCGTGGTCGCCTTCGGGACCGCAGTGGTCGTCGGGGCGGCGCCATCGGCCGTCCCCGCGGTACCGGTCGGGCGTCCGAACGTTGCGCCGGTGGTCACCTCGACGAGGATGAAGATCTCGACCGGCTGGGGCGCAGGCGCCACGACCACGATCGTGGTCGGGGTGAACGTCGGCCAGCGGTCGCCGACGTAGGTGGTCTGGTTGGGGATCGGCAGCGGCCTCGTCAGTGGATTGCCGCACAGGCAGCGCGCCCGGGGCACCCCGAACCGGTCGACGAGCACGGCCGTGCCTCGTTGCAGCACTGCGGGACGAGAGGTGAACTGACCGTTGGCGAACCCGTGGTTCGTGACCCGCGTGTCACCGAGGAGCACGACCGGCGTCAGCTCCCGGATGAAGGCCGCGATCTGCGACACCTCGACGCGCGAACCCTGCGACCACCGCAAGGTCGGATCGCTGTTGAGCGCCTGCGTCCAGGCCCGCGACTTCACCGGGTTGTCGGTGAGGAACGAGATCATCTGCTCCTGATTGCAGGTGGCGTTGTTCTGGGTGCCGCCGTAGAGACCCGGCGTCGTCCCCGACGTCGCCGTGATGGCCGCCGCCGCCGTCGTGGGCGGCTCGGTGGTCGTGGTGGCGGCGGTCGTCGTGGTGGCGGCGGTGGTCGTGGTCGCCTTGGTCGTCGTGGTGGCCGTGCCCGTGGTGGCGGCGGTCGTCGTGGTGCTCGACGTCTTGGCCACGGTCGTGGTCGTCGCACCGGTCGTGGTCGTCGCACTGGCGGTCGTGGTGGTCTCCGCCTCGGTGGTCGTCAGTGCCGGCACCGACGACGGGGTCGTCGTCGAGCCGCTGGCGTCGTCGTACGGGTCAGGACCGACCTTGGACGACGGCTCGAGGAAGACCTCACCCGGGCCGAGCGCAACCTGCTTGGTGTCCCCGCCGGAGCGGGTGAGGGCGTAGGCACCGAGGCCGAGCAGGGCCACGACCAGCACGCCAACGAGCACGACACGACCGCTGACGAGACGCTTCGCGCCCACCCCGCCCGCGCCGCTCCACGGCTGCCCGGGGGGCATGCCGCTCGGCGGGCCTGCGATGGGACCACTCGGCGGGCCTGCGATGGGACCACTCGGCGGCCCTGCGATGGGACCACTCGGCGGGCCCGACGGCGGACCGCTGGGCGGTTGGACATCTCCTGTTTCCACGCTGCCTCACCACCTGGATCGAACGGTCCGAACGATGGACCAGCGAGCACCGGCGGTTAGGGGGCAATAGGTCCCGGGGCGGGCAGCACTTCGTCCATGCGGTGGGCCCCGGCCCCGATGCTCGAGGTGCTCGAGGTGCTCGAGGCTCCCCCGGGCCGGATCGGCGAGATCGTCCACCGCAGCCCGCAGGCCATGCTCGGCTACTGGGAGGACGAGGCCAAGACCGCGGAGACGTTCCGCAACGGCTGGTTCCACTCCGGCGACCTCGGCGTCATGGACGCCGACGGCTACCTCACGATCGTCGACCGCAAGAAGGACATGATCAAGACCGGCGGCGAGAACGTCGCCAGCCGCGAGGTGGAAGAGGTGCTGTTCGGGTTCCCGGCGTCGCCGAGGTGGCCGTGATCGCCTTCGCCCGCGAGCGGCTCGCCGGATACAAGGCCCCGAAGTACGTGACGGTCGTCGACGCGCTGCCGAAGAACCCGAGCGGCAAGATCCTCAAGCGCGAGCTGCGCCAGACCTCCGCCCACCTCGCCGCCGATCCGGCCTGACCCGCAACGTCACGGTCGCAACAGACCGAGGCCCTCCCAGGTCCGCCCGAGCACGGTGACGGGGTCGGCGCCGAGCCAGTCGAGCCCGCCGGCGTAGTCGGCCCGTACGTCGGTCGCGACCCGCTGGTCACCGTCGTCGAGCGCGCCGAGGTCGGCCTCGCCGTACACGCCGCCGCGGACGCCGCCGGCCGCTGGTTCAGCGGCGACTCGTGACCACCCGGGCGGGGTCGGCGAACGACGGCGGGGCGTCGGTCGGCGGGATCAGCTCCCCCAGGAATCGCAGGACGTGATCCACCGGATCGGCCTTCGGGGCGAGCGGGACGAACAGCGCTGCGGCCTCGGCCCGGTACACGGCCCGTCGATCGAGCCGCCGCAGCCGCATCTCCTCGGACGCCTTCAGCTTCACGGGGGTCAGCTTGATCTCCCGCGACGTAGCCGTCACCTCGCGCACCCCGGTACGCCAGCACTCGGCGCGCAGGCGGCCGATGGCCAGGAGTCGCAGTGCCGGTTCGGGGATCGGCCCGTACCGGTCCTCCCACTCGGCGCGGATGTCGTCGAGTTCGGCGTGGTCCTTCACCGTCGCGAGGCGACGGTAGGCCTCCAGCCGGAGCTCCTCTTTGGGGACGTAGTCCGACGGCAGGTGCGCATCGACGGGCAGGTCGAGCTTCACCTCGGCCGGTTCGCTCACCGTCTCGCCCTTCAGCTCGGCGACGGCCTCGGTGACCATCTGGCAATACAGGTCGTAGCCGACGGCGGCGATGTGGCCGGATTGCGACTCGCCGAGCAGGTTGCCCGCACCGCGGATCTCCAGGTCCCGCATGGCGATCTTGAACCCCGAGCCGAGCTCGGTCGCCTCGCCGATCGTGCGGAGCCGTTCGTGGGCGTCCTCGGTGAGCGCTGTCTCCCGGGGGTAGAAGAGGTACGCGTACGCCCGCACCCCCGAACGTCCGACCCGGCCGCGCAGCTGGTGGAGCTGGCCGAGGCCGAGCCGGTGTGCCCCGTCCACCACGAGGGTGTTCACCGACGGCATGTCGATCCCGGTCTCGATGATCGTCGTGCACACGAGCACGTCGAAGCGCTGCTCCCAGAAGTCGACGACCACCTGTTCGAGGGTGCCCTCGTCCATCTGGCCGTGGGCGACGGCGACGCGCGCCTCGGGGACCAGCTCGCGCACGCGGGCGGCCTTGTCCTCGATGTCGAGGACCCGGTTGTGGACGTAGAACACCTGCCCCTCGCGCAGCAGCTCCCGCCGGATCGCCTCGCTCACGGCCCGCTCGTCGTCCTCCCCGACGTAGGTCAGGATCGGCTGACGGTCGGCCGGGGGCGTGTTGAGCAGGGTCAGGTCGCGGATGCCGGTCAACGACATCTCGAGCGTGCGAGGGATCGGCGTCGCCGTCATCGTCAGCACGTCGACGTTGGCCTTCAGCTGCTTGATGGCCTCCTTGTGGGTGACCCCGAAGCGTTGCTCCTCGTCGACGACGAGCAGGCCCAGGTCCTTGAAGCGGACGTTCTGCGCCAACAACCGGTGGGTGCCGACCACGACGTCGACCTCCCCGGCGGCGACGCCGGCGACGACGGCCCGGGCCTGGGCGTCGGTGAGGAACCGCGACAGCACCTCGACCCGGATCGGATAGCCGGCGAATCGCTCCGAGAACGTCTGGAAGTGTTGTTGCGCCAGCAGCGTGGTCGGCACGAGCACCGCGACCTGTTTGCCTTCCTGCACGGCCTTGAACGCGGCGCGGATCGCCACCTCGGTCTTGCCGAACCCGACGTCGCCGCACAGCAATCGGTCCATCGGGTGCTCGGACTCCATGTCGGCCTTCACCTCGACGATGGCCTTGAGCTGGTCCGGGGTCTCCACGTAGGGGAACGCCGCTTCCATCTCGGCCTGCCAGGGCGTGTCCGGTCCGTACGAGTAGCCCGGGCTCGTCACCCGGCGCTGATAGAGCACGACGAGTTCCTGGGCGATCTCGCGCACCGCCGAGCGGACCTTGGACTTGGCCCGCTCGAAGTCGCTCCCGCCGAGCTTGTGCAGCGTGGGCGCTTCCCCGCCGACGTACTGGCGCACCGCGTCGATCTGGTCCGAGGGGACGTAGAGCTTGTCGCCGCCCTTGTACTCGAGCAGCAGGTAGTCCCGCTCGACGCCCCCGATGGTGCGGGTGACCATGCCTCCGTAGCGGCCGACGCCGTGGTGGTGGTGCACGACGTAGTCGCCCACCTTCAGGTCCTCGAAGGCGCCGACCGCATCGCGCCGGCGCGGCCGGGGCCGGCGATGCGCGCGGCGCCGGCCGGTGAGGTCGGCCTCGGTGAGCAGTGCGATCTTGACCGCCTCGAGCACCACACCGGTGTGTAGGGGGGCCACGACGATCCGGCCGCCCGGGCGGTCCAGCCGGGCGGCGTCGACCCCGCCGGGATCGACCACGGGAAACTCGATCCCGTTGTCCCGCAACAGGGCGGCCACACGAGGCGCGCTGCCCGCCCCGTCGGCGGCCACGACCACCCGGTAGCCGTCGCGCACCAACCCGGCCAGCCGACCGACGAGCGCTCGACCGTCGCCGGCGGCCGGAGCCCAGCCCACCGCCGTGACCGCCGGGGTCTCCGGCGAGTCGGGCACACCGAGCACCGACCACGCCGAGGCGGCGACCCCGCCGAGCAGACGATCGGCGTCGAGGTGCAAGCGGGGGAACGTCGAGGTGTCGGCGCCCCAGGTCGTCGCCAACGAGCGGGCCAGGTCGGCCTCCTCCGCGAGCAGCTCGCCGGCCCGGTCCCGCAGCCGCCGGGGATCGACGAGCAGGACCTGGGCCGACACCGGCAGCTCGTCGGTGAGCAGCCGCTCGCTCTCCACCAGCCAGGGCAGCCAGGACTCCATGCCGTCGAAGCGCGTGCCTTCGGCGAGTCGCTCCCACTGCTCCCGACCCCACGGCTCGGCGCCCACGAGCCGGGCCGCCCGGGCGCGCAGGTCGTCGGTGGGGATCAGCTCGCGCGCCGCGTGGATCACGACCTCGTCGAGGTCGGACGTCGAACGCTGGTCGGACACCGAGAACGTCGTCAGCCGGTCCACCTCGTCGCCCCAGCAGTCGACGCGCACGGGGGTTTCCGCGGTCGACGGGAACACGTCGAGGATCGAGCCGCGCAGCGCGATCTCGCCCCGATGCTCGACGAGCTCCTCCCGGCGGTAGCCGAGATGGACCAGCCGCTCGAGCAGCGCCTGCGGGTCGTGCTGCTCGCCCCGGCGCACGACGACCGGCCCGAGCTCGGGTCCGTACGGACCGAGCCGTTGCAGGAGTGCCCGGATCGAGGTGACCACGATCGCCGGCGGGGCCACGTCGGGCGACGACAGCCGGTGGCGCACCCGGAGCCGGCGACCCATCGTCTCCACCGACGGGCTCACCCGCTCGAACGGAAGGGTCTCCCACGCCGGGAACAGCTCGACGTCGTCGGTGGGGAGGAACTGTACGAGGTCGTCGGCGAGACGCTCGGCCGCCGTTCCCGTCGCCGTGCACACCACGAGGGGTCGGCGGCCGGTCAGCGCCGTGAGCCCGGCCAGCACCACGGCCCGCGCCGCTTCGGGGACGACGAGCGTTGCGGTGGTGCGCCCGAGCACGCGGGCGAGCGCGGGCTCGTCGCGCAACAACGGCGCGAGCGCCGACAACGGGGGACCGGACACCGGGGGGTTGGACGGAGCGCGCATGCGGGAGCGGTCAACCTAGCGAGTCGCCTTCGCTGACGCCGTGCGCGGTGGGTCCCGCACGCTGGGCGAACGGTCCGAACGACCCCCCGACACCAGGTCGAACGACCTCTACCCTCGTGCCTGCCATGGCGGGATCCCGGGTGCGCTTTCAGGTCGACGACGGTTGGATCCGGCGCGTCCTGAGCGTCACGGTGCTCGCAATCGTGGCCGCCCACGTGCTCGCCGTCGGCGGCGGGCTGTCGGGCGCAACGGCGTTCGACCTGCGCAACCCCGGGGCCGTCGCGAACCTGGTCACCGTGACGCTCGCGCTCGCCGCCGTCACGATCGGGGCTCGGACCGCGCAGAAGGCGGCCTCGCCGCACTGGCGCGTGGCCACTGCACTGATCGGCCTGGCGGTGTTCGACGCCGTGGCGGGCACATTCGGTGTTCGCTCGACGAGCGCACACCTTCCCGATGTCGTCTCGCCGGTGGCCGTGGCGCTCGCAGCGGCAGGCGTCGCCGCGAGCTGGCGTCGGTCCCGTCCGGCGGTCCTCGTCGCCGGCCTGTGGCTCACCGGGCTCGCCGCCGACCCGTCGAGCGTCGTCGGACGGATCCTGTGCCTGTCGGCGGCTGCAATAGCGGTCGCCCTGGCCGTGCAGGCCCACAACCGGCTCTCGGGGCTCCGGGCTCGGGCGCAGGTGCGCCCGCAACGGTCGGAACTCACCGTGGTGGTGCTGGTGGCTCCCGGCGATTGACCGCCGTCATCGCCGCCTCCACGCCCTCGGCCACGATCTGCTCGACGGCGTCGGCCGCGACCTGCACGCTCACGTCCAGCACGGCGCGCGCCGCCGACGGCAACCGCTTGAGTACGTGATCCGCGCCCTGCGCCGCCGAACGCGGCTTGCCCACCCCGATGCGTACCCGGAGGAACGCGTCGCCGTGGAGGTGCTGCTTGAGCGACCGCAGCCCGTTGTGTCCGGCCAGACCCCCGCCGGCCTTCACCCGCACGACGCCGGGTTCGAGGTCGAGTTCGTCGTGCACGACGATCACCCGCCCGAGGTCGTCGATGCCGTGGTGACGAGCCAGGAGGCGGGCGGCTTCGCCCGAGTCGTTCATGTAGGTCTGCGGGAACGCGAGCACCACCGCCGAACCGGCGACGCGGACCTCGGCGACCAGCGAGCGATCGCGGCGGGCCGGGCGTAGCCCCTCACCGGCCCGGCGGGCCAGTTCACGCACGGTGTCGGCACCCACGTTGTGGCGCGTGTGCTCGTACTCGGCACCCGGGTTGCCCAGGCCCAGCACCAGCCAGGCGCACACGATCAGGACTCGGCGCCGGCCCCGGACTCCTCACCCTGCTGGGCGATGGCCGCCCGGGTGGCCAGCGTGGCCACCACGACGATCGCCGGATCGAGCGGGCTCGTCACCCCGGCCGGCAGGGCGAGGTCGGCCACGGTGACCGTGTCGCCGACCTTCATGTCGGTGACGTCGATCGTGAGCTCGTTCGGGATGTTCTGCGGGGTGCAGGACACCGTGACGGTGTTGATCTGCGGGTCGACGAGGTATCCGGCGGACGTGACCGCCTTCGCCTCGCCGGTGAGCACGACGGGCACCTCCACGGTGATCCGCTCGCTGAGGTTCACCACGAAGAAATCCACGTGGGTGACCGTGCGGCGCACCTTGTGGCGCTGCATCTCCTTCACGACCACCGGGTGGGTACGGCCGTCGACGGACAACGAGATCACGGCGTTCATGCCCGCCGGGGTCGACAGCGCCAGGCGCAGGTCACGCCGCTCGACGACGATCGGGGTGGGCGCCACGCCGTTGCCGTAGACGATCGCCGGGATGCGGTCCTCGCGGCGCAGTCGGTTGGAGGGGCGGGATCCGGTGGTGCGACCGGTCTCGGCGACGAGGGTGATGTCCGGCATGGCGTGCACTCCAACAGGGCGGATCCGACAGGGCGGAAAACGAACGGCCCGAGAGCCTACCGCGCCGGCGACCGGCCGGGCGAGGCGTCAGGACTGGTTCTCGCCGCCGAAGATCTCGCTGACGCTCGTGTCGTCGAACACGGCGTTGAGGGCGTCGGCGATGATCGGCGCCACCGAGAGCACCTCCATCTTGTCGAACTGCTTCTCGGCCGGCAGCGGGATCGTGTTCGTGATCACCACCCGGGCGAGCGCGGAGTTCTTCAGCCGGTCGACCGCCGGGCCGGACAGCACGCCGTGGGTGGCCATGGCCCACACCTCGGTCGCGCCGCGCTCGAGCAGGATCTCGGCGGCCGAGACGATCGTGCCGCCGGTGTCGATCATGTCGTCGGTGATGACGCACATCCGCCCCTCGACCTCCCCGATCACCTCCTTGGCGACCGCCACGTTGTCCATGCCCTTGGGCCGGCGCTTGTTGATGAAGGCGAGGTCGGCACCCATGTCGCCGAGATGTTGGGCGAACCGCTCGGCCACCTTCACCCGGCCGGCGTCGGGAGCCACGATCACGAGGCCCTCGGGCGCGTTGGCCCGCAGGTAGGCCTCGAGCACGGGCATGGCGGTGAGGTGGTCGACCGGGCCGTCGAAGAAGCCCTGGATCTGTCCGGAGTGCAGATCCACCGAGATCATCCGCTTCGCGCCCGCTGCGCTGAACAGGTCCGCGACGAGGCGGGCGGTGATCGGCTCGCGACCCGCGGCCTTTCGGTCCTGGCGGGCGTAGCCGTAGAACGGGCACACCGCCGTGATGCGCTTGGCCGAGGCGCGGTAGGCGGCGTCGATCATGATCAGCTGCTCCATGATCGAGTCGTTCACCGACCGGCTGTCGGTACAGGCGTGGGTCTGGATGACGAACACGTCGGCGCCACGGATGGACTCGGCATAGCGGGCCCGGATCTCGGTGTTCGCGAAGTCGACCAGGTTCGCGTCGCCCAGCTCGACACCGAGGTGCGTGCCGATCTCCTGGGCCAGCTCCGGATGGGTGCGACCGGAGTACAGCGCCAACCGCTTCCTGGTGACCAACTCCATGGCGCGCCTCCTGGGGGGACGGTGACTCCGCTAGCCGGTCGCAGTGTAGAAGGGACCGGTCACCATGC
Organism: Acidimicrobiales bacterium; assembly: GCA_044370695.1. GTDB lineage: Bacteria > Actinomycetota > Acidimicrobiia > Acidimicrobiales > Ilumatobacteraceae > JBEIFW01. Next base: position 10,527 of record JBILVB010000088.1, read on the forward strand.
CCGGGGGGAGCTCCACCCCCGGTCCGAGCACGGCGTACGGCCCCACCGCGCACCCCGCCCCGACGGTCGCGCGCCGGGCGACGACGTGCTCGAGGTGGCAGTCGGGGCCGACCGTGCAGTCCACGAGCCGCGTCCCGGGGCCGATCTCGCAGCCGTCCCCGACGATGGTGGCGCCCTGCAGGATCGAGCCGGGGAGCAACGTGACGTCCCGGCCGAGTTCGACGGTGACGTCGACGAAGGTCTGCAGCGGGTCGAACATCGTGACCCCGGCGAGCATCCAGCGCCGGTTCGTGCGCGCGCGCAGCTCCCGTTCGGCCGTGGCGAGCTGGTAGCGATCGTTGACGCCCTGGGCCTCCTCGGGATCGGGCGCGACCATGGCCGACACCCGGTGACCGGTTCGGGCGAGCACGGCGACGACGTCGGTCAGGTAGTACTCGCCCTGGCTGTTGTCGGGCGAAAGGCGCCGCAACGACGGGCCGAGCAGGTCGCGCCGGAAGCAGTAGATCCCGGTGTTGATCTCGTCGGACGCCCGCTCGTCGGCGGTGGCGTCGCGGTGTTCGACGATGCGCGTGACCCGGCCGTGGCGGTCGCGCACGATGCGCCCGTAGCCGGTCGGGTCCGCGACCCGGGCCGACAGCACCGTGGCCGCCGCTCCGGTCTCCTGGTGCGTCTCGACGAGGGCTGCGATGGTCTCGGGGCGCAGCAGCGGCGTGTCACCGGGGAGCACCACGACCGTCGAGGTGTCGTCGAGGTCGTCGTCGGGGAACGCGCTGAGGCCCACGAGCACGGCATCGCCCGTACCGCGTTGCACGCGCTGCTCGACGAAGCTCACGCACAGCTGCGGCGGGCTGTCCTCGGCCACCCGCTTGGCCACCCGCTCGCCACCGTGACCGATGACGACCACGGTCCGCTCGACGGGGAGGCCGACGAGGGCGTGCAGGACGTGCATGACCAGGGGACGACCGCACACGTTGTGCAGCGGCTTGGGCCGCTGCGAACGCATCCGGGTGCCCTCGCCGGCGGCGAGCACGACGGCCGAGAGCGGACGGTGGTCGATCATGCGCCCGGTTGTAGCAGCGCGACCGGGGGGCGACACGACGCATCCCGATCGGCGCGGAACGTCTGTTCGCTCTAGGCTGCGGCCATGCCCGCGTCGGAGGATCCGGTCCGTTCGCTCGTCGCGGGCCTCGACGACTCCCAGCGCGAGGCCGTCACGTCGCCGGCGATGCCGCTGTGCATCCTCGCCGGTGCGGGATCGGGCAAGACGCGGGTGCTCACCGGCCGCATCGCCTACCGGGTGGCCACCGGGTCGGCCGAGGCCCGCCGCGTGCTCGCCCTCACGTTCTCCCGCCGCGCGGCATCCGAACTCGCGCACCGCCTGACCCGCCTCGGCGTGCGCGAGCAGGTCACGGCCGGCACCTTCCACGCGATCGCCTACGCGAGCTTGCGGCGCTACTGGGTCGAGCAGGGGCTCGAGCCGCCCGAACTGCTCGAGCGCAAGGGTCGTCTGCTCGGGCCGCTGCTCGGCCCGCAGTCCCGGCGCGGTCGCAGCGCGCCGGTCACTGCGGCCGATGTCGCGGCCGAGATCGAGTGGGCTCGGGCCCGGCTCGTGCGCCCGTCGGGGTACGTCGAGGCGACCGAGGCCGCCGGGCGGGTCCCACCGCTGCCGGCGGAGCACGTCGCCGGGCTGTACCGGCGTTACGAGGAACGCAAGCGCGAGTTACGGCTCGTCGATTTCGACGACCTGCTGTCGTTGTGCGCCAACGCCTTCACCCGTGACGACGGCTTCGCCACCGCGCAGCGGCAGCGCTTCGCGCACCTGTTCGTCGACGAGTACCAGGACGTGAACGCACTCCAGCACCGCCTGCTCGAGGCCTGGCGCGGCGACCGATCGGACCTGTGCGTCGTCGGCGATCCCGACCAGGCGATCTACGCCTGGAACGGCGCCGACGCCTCCTTCCTCCGGGAGTTCGCCACGCACCATCCCGGCGCCACCGTGCTGCGCCTCGGGCACAACTACCGCTCCAGTCCGCAGATCCTGGCCGCCGGCGCCGCCGTGCTGGCCGAGTTGCCGGATCCCTCGCCCCGCCCGGTCGCCCACCGGCCGGACGGGCCGCGGCCCACGATGTCGGCCCACGACGACGAGCTGGCCGAGGCCACGGCCGTCGCCCGGCACCTCGCCTCCGCCGCCCGTGACGGGCGCCCCTGGGGGGCCATGGCGGTGCTCACCCGCACCAACGCTCAGCTCGCCGTGCTCGAGGCGGCGCTGCGCCGCGCCGGGATCCCCTACCGCGTGCGAGGCGGGGGCGGTCTCGTCGAGCAAGCCGAGGTGAAGGCGTGGCTGGCGCGGCGAACGCCGTCGCTCGCGGCGTGGCTCGGCGAGCTCGCCGACGCCGTGTCCGACACCGACGCGGCCATGCCTGGCGAACGCCGGGCCAACCTCGAGCAGTTGCTCCGGCTCGGCCACGAACACGCCCGACTCGACCCGGGCGCCACCCTCGGCGGATTCCGGCAGTGGCTCACGACCGTGCTCCAGGGCGTCGCACTCGACGGCGAGGCCGACGCGGTCGATCTCGTCACGTTCCACGCCGCCAAGGGGCTCGAATGGCCCGTCGTCGTGCTGGCCGGCATGGAGAAGGGCTTCGTCCCCCACAGCAGCGCCACCACGCCCGGGGAGCGGGCCGAGGAGGTCCGGCTCGTCTACGTGGCCGTCACCCGTGCGGCCGAGGAACTCCACCTCACCTGGGCCGAGCAGCGCACCTTCGGCGAGCGCACCGCGCGGCGCACCGTCTCGCCCCTGGCCGACGTGATCCTCGGGCTCGGCGCGCCGCGGCCGGTCGCCGCGACGGGGGTGCGGGTACGTCGGGTCCCGGGCGCGGCGGTGGACACCGGCCTGCTCGGCCGCTTGAAGGACTGGCGGCGCGACGCCGCCCGCGATGCCGGCGTCCCGGCCTACGTGGTGTTCAACGACGCCACCCTCGAGGCGATCGCCGCCACCCGGCCCGCGTCGCTGGTCGCGCTGCGATCCGTGAGCGGCGTCGGGCCCGTGAAGGTCGAACGGTACGGCGCCGCCGTGCTCGCACTCGTCGCCGCAGGCTGACAGGCTCGCCATGCCGACACGAGGGCTGGAGGACGGGCATGGGTGACGAGTTGGTCTCGGTGAGCGAGCGGGCGGTGCTGCGACGGGAGGAGGCGGCCGAACGGCTCCGGGCCCTGGCCGATCAGTTGTCGCGCCAGAACAAGGTGAGCTTCTCCCGCGAGGGTCTGCGCTACACGGTGCGCGTCCCCGACGAGGTGACGATGGAGATCGAGATCGAGATCGGCGAGGACAACGAGATCGAGATCGAACTGTCCTGGTGAACGCTCGGGGGGGAGGACTCGAACCTCCATAGGCGGATCCAAAGTCCGCAGTCCTGCCATTGGACGACCCCCGACTGGGCCCGCCTGACGCTAGCCACCGCACGGACGGCACGCGGGGCGGTTGGGCGCGGGCCGGTAGCGGCCGGTAGGGTGACGAGCCCTATGGGTTCGCTGATCAAGAAGCGCCGCAAGCGCATGCGCAAGAAGAAGCACAAGAAGATGCTGAAGCGCACGCGGTTCCAGCGCCGCAACAAGTAGCCGAACCCCCCGTGGTTCTCCGACGACCGTCCGTGCCCGCCGGGCCGGGCGGTCGTCTTCGCGTCACGGCGCCGGGACGGTCCGGGTGACGACGACCGTCGCTTCGGGCAGTGCGGCGACGAGTCCGTCGTGCGTTCCGGGGACGAAGAACGTCGATCCGCTGCCGGCCAGCACCGGTGACGTGCCGCTGGCCTCACGGATCCGGTCTCGCCATCCCACCAGTCGTGGCTCGACGGCGAAGGCGGCGGGCTCGAGGTCGTTGGGGCCGTCGACCACGGGTCCGCCGAGTGCGTCCCAGGCCCGATACGCCGCGATGGTCGACACGCCGAACGGCGGGCTCACCAGCGTGTAGGTGCGTTCGACGAACGGGAGCGGTTCGACGATCTCGCCGACGCCCCGAACTCGGGCCCGTCCGCCGACGAGACAGAACGCGACGTCGGCGCCGAGCCGGGCCGCGACCGCGGGGTCGGTGCACCCCGCCCATCGCAACACGGCGGCGGCGTCCGAGGAACCACCACCGAGTCCACCTTCGGGCCGGATGCGCTTGTCGACGGTGATGCGAGCGGTCCGCCCCGTGAGCGCGAGCGCCTTGGCGACCAGGTTCGAGCCGTCGGCGGGTACGCCCGCCGACGCCGGTCCGGTGACCACGAGGCCGTCGCCGTCGGCGTCGATCGTCAACACGTCGGCGTGGTCCAGCGACACCAATTCGCCGTCGACCAGGTGGTAACCGTCGGCTCGTACCCCCAGCAGCTTGAACGAAACGGTGAGCTTCGCCGGGGCAAGGACGGTGACGGTCACGGCCCGCCAGTCTGGCTCCGGCGCACGGCGACGACCGTGGCGAGGCGGCCCCAATCCTCGACACCGAGCTCTTCGGCCCTCGCCTCCGGCCGAATCCCTGCGGCGATCAGGTCGTCGCTGTCGGCTCGCTCCCCCAACGAGTTCCGCAACATCTTGCGCCGCTGACCGAACCCGGCGCGAATCAGTTCGAACAACACGGCCCGTGGCGCGTCGGTTGCCGGGCCCGGGCGGCGGACGATGGACACGAGCGCGGACTCCACCTTCGGGCGCGGTAGGAACACCGTGGCCGGCACCTTGCCGACGATCGCAGCGCGGGCCCAATAGGCGACCTTGACCGACACGGCGCCGTACGCCGGCTGCCCGGGCCGGGCGGCCAGGCGCTCACCGACCTCCGACTGCACCATCACCAGCATCCGCTCGATCGCCGGCACGCCGTCGAGCAGGTCGGCGATCAGCGGAGTCGCGATGTTGTACGGGAGGTTCGCCACGAGCACCCAGCCCCCGCTCCCCCCGAGCACGGCCGCCCAGTCGACGGCGAGCGCATCGGCGTGGACGACGACGACCTCGGGCAACTCCTCGGCCAGCACCGCCACGAGACCGGCATCGGCCTCGACGGCGGTGACGGCGGCACCGGTCTCGACCAGGGCCCGCGTCAACGAGCCGAGGCCCGGTCCGATCTCCAGCACACGGTCGCCGGGGCCGACCTCGGCGAGCCGGGCGATGCGGCGAACGGTGTTCGGGTCGACCACGAAGTTCTGGCCCAGCGCCCGCCGCGGCGAGAGCCCGTGGCGTTCGAGCAACTCCTGCGCCTGACGGCGCGTCAACGTCACTGGCAGCCGGTGGCGGGCGTCGCGCCGGACTTCTCGCAGGTGACCCGGACGGTCACGGGTGATTCGACGAGATCCGCAAGTTGCGAGAACCCCGTGGCGTCGAGACGGATGACCAGACCCTGCACGGTCGGATCCGAGATACGGGCGACCGTCACGCAGTTGACGGCGTGACCGTTGTTGACGTTGCTGACCTTGAGCAACGCCCCCGTGCGGACCCAGGTGGTCTCGCAGCCGATCCGGTTCGTGCTCGCCAAGGTGACCCGGATCGGCCCGTACGCCGCTCGGGCGAGGTCACCCTGTTCCGGGCTCGGGACCGCGACCGTGTTCTCCTGGGACGGTGCGATCGTCGTGACGTCGGTCGTGAGGAAGGCCGGCGCCACGCTCGAGGACACCCCTCGCAACGGCGCGGCCAGATCACCGCTCGGACCGGCGCTCGCCACGGCGGGCGCGCTCGACCCTGCGTCTGCTTCGCGAAGCAGGAACGGCACAGCGATGAGCGTGACGACGAACGCTGCAATCACACGCCGACGGTC
>JBILVB010000233.1:0-4747 GCA_044370695.1 Acidimicrobiales bacterium
GTCGAGCACCCGGGACGGGCTGCGCGCCGCCAGGGTCGGGCCGTCACCGGTCCGCCACCAGCCGGTGACGTCAACGACGATGTCGGTGGGGCTGATCGAGGTGACGCACACGCCCGCCGGGCCGAGCGGCGCCATCGGCACGGCGTTGGCCACGATGTCACCGGCCCGGACGTTCGCCGTCGACGTGCCGCCCGGCGCCTGATCGCACGGGTGGACGGCGACGAACGCTGCGCCGTCGGGGTGCACCACCGTGAGGTTGAGCGCCACGGCGACCGCACCGTCCGGCGGCGTCAAGGGGACCCGGCGCGGCGCCAGCACCCCGACGCGGGGCCCGCCGACCCGGGTGTCGAGCGCACGGAACGGCGCGACCGGTTCCAGATGGGGACCGCCCGGCGCGGCCAGCGCGCCCGGCGCGACGGCACCGACCGCCCCGGCGATGACGGCCATCGCCAGCGCTGCACCCGTCCGCCGAGCTCGCACGGTTCGACGATAGGCGCCCGAGCTGGGCGGACGCTGGGCGTGGGCCCGGGAGCGCGACGGCCGGCGCAGCTCGCACGGTAGGGTCCGGCGCGTGACCACTGACGCACTCGTGACCACCGCCGACCCCATGATCGGGGCACTCGGGTCGGCCTTCTACTTCATCCCGCCCACGCTCGAGCGGGGCAAGGCGCTGGGCCTCGACGGGTTCCGGTGGTACTTCATCGGCCGTGGCGGCGTGCTCGGTGACGCCGAGGCGGCGGTCGTCGCCAGCGCGTTCGGGTATTTCAACCCGGAACTGGTCGGGAAGCTGTGGGGCACGGCACGGGAGAAGATCGCCCCCCGCGACGCCGGGCGGGCGTACCTGGCGTGCGCACACGACCTCGGACGGGCGAAGTTCGCCGGCGTCGAAGGGCTGGGCGCGTTCTGCGACGCCGCCGAGGCCGTGCTCGCGGCCGCCCATCCGGCCGCACTCTCGCTGTTCGCCGGCCTGAACGCCGAACCGCGACCCGACGACCTGCCGGCGCGCACGATGCAACTCGTCGCCACCCTCCGGGAACTGCGGGGCAGCGTGCACCTCGTGGCGATCGTCGCCTCGGGCATCTCGCCGCGCGTCGCTCACCAGATCCGCCGGCCCGACATGGTCAAGGGCTTCGGCTGGGACGCCGAGGTGGCCGTCACCGATGCCGACCGCGCTCGGTTGGCCGCCGCCGATCGCCTCACCGACGAACTGATGGCCGGGATCTGGTCCGTGCTCGACGACGGCGCCGCGACGCACGTCGTCACGACGGTCCGGGCGCTGCAGGCCGCGCTGGCCTGACCGGCCGTCTCCCCGGGCTCCACCGCCCTCGCCAGCACGTCGCCTCCGACGTGCTCGACCGGGAACCCGATGTTCCTTCGTCGTAGGGCGGGTGGGGATCGAACCCACGCGCCTCCGGTTATGAGCCGGGTGCTCTGACCACTGAGCTACCGCCCCTCGCCGTCGCATCGTAGGCCCCGCGCCCGACCCGAGTCCTGGAGCACGACCGTCGGGCACCCGGACATAACGTCCACCCATCGACCCCGACCCGTCCGCTCCAACGCGACCGTGCGCCCGGTGAGCTGGCACCGGGCGGCGTGGCTGTCGGTCGCGCTGGTCGCCGCCGCTTGTTCGACCACCGGCCGAGCCGAGGCCGGCGCGCCGGCCGCCACCGGCCGGAGCACCCGCACCGTGGAGCTCGACGGGGTGCGCGTCGAGGTGGTCATCGAACGGCCCGCCGCCGTGCGGGCGGACGCCGTGGTGCTCTTCCACGGCACGGTGGGTTACGACCGTGCCGTGTTGGCGGCGGCGCACGACACGCTCGACGCGTTCGGCGCGATCTTCGACCGAGACGACCTGCTCGTGGTCAGCGTCGCCTATCCCGAGGAAGGCCTGCTGATGGGCGACAACCTGGCGCACGCGCAGGCGGCGCTGCTGTGGGTGCAACGCCACGCCGCAGCAGCGTTGGGGATCACGATCGACAAGGTGTTCCTGGCCGGTCACTCCCAGGGCGGCTACCTGGCGACACGGCTCAACACCCTGCACACCGTCGACGGGGTGATCGCCAGCGCGCCGGGGCCCCTCGACCTGGTGTTCCGGTGCGGACTCGAGGAGTCGGGCCGCCTGAAGACCAGCCCGACCTGCGCACGTCTCGCCGACCGATACGGCACGTCGACGACCGACCCCGCGGCCTACCGCGCCCGGTCGCTGCTGTCGTTCACCGCTGGCCACCGCGCCGACATCCTGTTCGTGCAGGGTCTGGAGGACTCCCCGATCCAGATGCGCTCCTGGCCCCGCTTCCGGGAATCGCTGGAGGCCTGTACGGACTGCCGGGGCCGGAGGTTCCTCGAGGTACCCGGACAGGGCCATGACGCCTTGTTCCGGTCGCCGGAGGCCGGCCGGGCCGTCGACGCCCTGCTCCGGGGCAGGTGACGTCGCCGGCCCGTGGCCCGTCACGACCGGGGCCTCGGGCCGGCCGCTCGTGGGCGACCGACCCGTGGATCCGTACCTCGTGCCTGATGCGGCTGCTCCGGGAGCAGGGCTCGAACCTGCGACCCGCTGATTAACAGTCAGCTGCTCTGCCAACTGAGCTATCCCGGAAGGCGGGCGAGACCCTAGCGCACCGCTGCCGTCATTCGGCGTCCAGGAACTCCTTCAGGCGCTGGCTGCGCTGGGGGTGCCGGAGCTTGGCCAGGGTCTTGGCCTCGATCTGGCGGATCCGCTCCCGGGTGACGCCGAACTCCCGGCCGACCTCTTCGAGCGTGCGGGCCTTGCCGTCGACGAGACCGAACCGCAGCCGCACCACCTCCTGCTCACGTTCGGTCAGTTCGTCGAGCGCGGCGTCGAGCGCCTCGACGAGCATCTTGCGGGTCGCCACCTCGGCGGGAGCGTCGGCTCCGGCGTCCTCGATGAAGTCGCCGAGGTTCGAATCGTCCTCCTCGCCGACGGGCGAGTCGAGCGACAGCGGATCCTGGGCGATCCGCAGGATCTCCCGGACCCGTTCCGGGGTGAGCGCCACCCGCTCGGCGAGCTCCTCGACGGTCGGCTCGCGCTCGAGGTCCTGCGCCAGTTGCCGCTGGATCCGCAACACCCGGTTCATCGACTCGACCATGTGGACCGGGATGCGAATCGTGCGCGCCTGGTCGGCGATCGCACGGGTGATGGCCTGGCGGATCCACCACGTGGCGTAGGTGGAGAACTTGAAGCCCTTGGTGTAGTCGAACTTGTCGACGGCCCGCATCAAGCCGAGGTTGCCCTCCTGGATGAGGTCGAGCAGCTGCAGCCCACGTCCGACGTACCGCTTCGCGATCGACACCACGAGCCGGAGGTTGGCCTCCATGAGCTCTTCTTTGGCGTCCTCCCCCTCGGTGACCAGCCGCGAGAGCCGCCGCACCTCGACCGGATCCGAACCTCCGGCCCCGAGCCGCTCGGCGGCCTGCAGACCGCGCTCGATGCGCATCGCGAGGTCGCGCTCCTCGTCGCCGTTCAGAAGGCTGACCCGGCCGATCTCCTTGAGGTACATGCGCACCGTGTCGGACGTGGACGCGTCGCCCCGGTCCGAGGAGAGCCGTACGGGGGTGACGCGGCGGCGGCGCACCCGGTCGAGCCGCCCACCGGCGTGGTCGCCGAGCAGATCGGGCCGGATCGGGGTGCCCTGGGGCGGTGTGGCGTCGTCGGCGAGCGGCTCCACCGATTCGTCGATGCCGATGCCGAGCGCAGCGAGCGCGGACTGCACCGCGGCGATCACGTCTGCGGTGGGTTCGAGCTCACCGAGTGCCACCGAAACGTCGTCGGCGTGCACCGCCCCGTTGCGACGCCCTGCGACGACGAGCGCGGCCCAGGTGGCTACTGCGATGCCGTCGTGCGGCGGCGGGGGCTCGTCGGGGGGCTCCGTCATCGCTGCTCGTCGCGCTCGAGCCAACGTAGCAGCCGCTCTGCGCTGATGGATCGTCGGTCCGGCCGCTCGAGGTCGTCGAGGAGCAGCTTCGCCTCGGCCACGTCGCCGGCGAGGTTCGGGTCTCGCTGCGCAGCGACGCGCGCCAGCGAGCGACGCACGGCGGCGGCGATCAGATTGCACGCCTCGAGGTCGGGGTCGAGATCGAAGTGGACGACGGCCAGGCGCTCGAGCAGCTCGGCCACGTCGGGATCGGCGAGGGCGACCGAGCGGGTGAAGTCACCCTCGCCGTTCGCCAAGGCCTGGAACGCCCTCCGGCAGGTCTCGTCGGCGAACAGGTCCTGCGAGAGCCAGGGCGCGATGTCGTCCCAGCGGTGCAGGAGCAGCCACAAGCAGGCCACTTCGCCGGACTCCCGGGTGGCGGCCGGTGCCGGGGCCACGGCGACGGTCGTTGCGCGCACGGACGCTGCGCTGCGCTTCGCTGCGGCCACGATGTCGGCCACCGGCAAGCCGGTGGCCGCGGCGATCTCCCCGGCGTAGAGGGTGCGCACGTTCACGTCGGGGTGTTCGGCCACCACCCCGAGGGCTTCGGCCGCCGTGCGCGCCCGCTGCTCGGGGGCATTGCCCCGGCCGGCGCGCAACACGCGGTGGAGCCGGAACCCGAGGAACGGCTCGGCCTGGTCGACGGCCCGCGCCAGGGCAGCCGGGTCACGCCGGGCGAGGTCGGCCGGGTCGAGACCGTCGGGCAGTCGGACGACCCCAACCTCCACGTCGTGGGTGCGTTCCCACTGGTAGAACCGTTCGGCCGCCCCCTGGCCGGCGGCGTCGGCGTCGAAGGCGAGCACCACCCGACGGGC
>JBILVB010000234.1:0-4742 GCA_044370695.1 Acidimicrobiales bacterium
GACCGCAAGCGGGATCTGCTGCGGTCCCAGCACGGTGACGCGCTCGACGTCGATTCGGTCAGCGACGCCGAGATGATCGACGCCATCTACTACTCGGTGTTCCCGAACTGGTCGCCGTGGGGATGCTTCAACGACCTCTTCTACCGGTTCCGCCCCAACGGGGACGATCCGAATTCCTGCATCTTCGAAGTGATGCGGTTCCCACCGGCACCCGACCCTGCCAACCGGCCGCGGCCCGCCGCCGTGCGGCACCTCGGCGTCGACGACGACTGGACCCTCGCCCCCGAACTCGGTCCGACGCTCAAGGTGTTCCAGCAGGATTCGCTGAACCTCCCGCACGTCCAGACCGGACTCAAGGCCCAGGAAGGCCAGGAGGTGATCTTCGCGAGCTACAACGAGACGAAGATCCGGCACTTCTACCTGAACCTGTTCCGCTGGATGGGGATCGACGATCCCTTCGCCTGGTTCGCCGACCGCCGCTGAGCCGGTCGCCCTCACGCGCCCGGGCCGGCGACGGCCCGGGCGAGCGTGGCGGACAGTGCGACGAGCGACGGTGACGGGTCGCAGCCGTCGGTCGTCACCACCCGCTCGTAGGCCTCGAGCTCCCGCCGCAGCCCGACCCGGTTGCCGGCCGCCGCGTGGGCGCGAAGCCGCAGCTCGACGAGCCGCTCGTGACCGGGCAGCAGCGCGAGGCCGCGTGCGCTCGTCACGAAGGCGTCCTCGATCCTTCCTGCTGCGAGGTGGGATGCGGCGAGACCGGCGATCACGTCGACCACCTCGAGCGTGACGTCGAGTTGGTGCGCCTCGGCGTCGAGCCAACTCCACGTCACCCCGGCGAAGGGTCGGCCGCGCACGAGGTCCACGGCGCCGGCGGCGTCCCCGACGCGGGACAGGGCCCGGAACCGGTCGAGATCGGTGGTGACGGCGGGATCGAGCGCGAAGGTGGGCTCGGGTCGCGCCGGCAACCACTCTCGACCGGGCGGTGGCGGCACGGCCCGGGCCAGTGCCCGGCGGGCCTCGGAGACCACGTTGTGGAAGGTCCCGTCGGCCACCTCCACCGACCACAGCGCGGCGCGCGCCTCACGGCGGTGCGGCCGGTGCCGGTGCAGGGCGAGCCAGACGAGCAGTTCGAGCGCCTTTGCCCGTTCGACCTCGACCACCTCGCCGTCGGCGTCGAGGAGCTCGACGCCACCGAGGACGCGCAGCACCGGACCGGACCCGGCGGGGGTCCCGTCGATCGCCGTCACCGGTTCGGGCAGGCGCCGGTCCGGGTCCGGAACGGGCAGGGCGCCCACCGGTTCGGCCGGGCGGTCGGCGTCGCGCAGTACGGCCGCCACGTCGGCGAGACCGTCGTGCGTCAGGGCGACCGGGGTGAGGTCGATGCCGACGGGGGTCAGCCGCCACCGGCCTCCGGGCACGGGCGCGAGCCGCCACGGGGCGGGGCCGCCGACGCAGAGCGCCGCAATCCCCGGACCGGTCGGGACGTCGTTCGTGGCCACGGCGACGATCGGCGCCCAGGCCTCCTCACCGTGGCGGGCGCGCAGCGCGAACGTCGACGGCGCGCCGCTGGCGTAGAGGGCGGCCAGCAACGGGCCCGACCGAGCCGAACAGCGGGCATCGAGCGCGTCCGCAGCGACGGCCTCGACCCGGCCGGTCTCGAGACCCCACGGTTCGATCCCGTACACGACGATGTCGAGCGCGGCGGCCAGCGGGGTCACGGCGAGCCCGGCCAGCACGGCCCGCACGACCCCGGGTGCGCCGGGGCCGTCGACGGCGAGGGTGCCGACCGCTTCGAGATCGACGAACACCTCGCCGGTGTCGGCGCGACCGAGATGGGCGAGGGCCGGGCACGGGGGTGCGACGCCGTCGAGTTCGCTCGCGAGCTCGCGCAGCGTGGTGCCCGCCGGCAGCACGAGCCGGTCGGCACCCGTCCCGACGCGCCAGCCCGTCGGCAGGTCACCCGGAGCCCCGTCGAGGAGGACCTCGATGTCGCCGGTGTCGTGGACGAGCACGACCGTCGCGCGCGCGGCGCTCGTCCGGCCGACCCGGGCGGCGAGGCTGCGCAGGGCCACCTCGAGGCGCGCGAGGCGCTCGACGGCGCCGGTCTCGGCGATGGCGGCCCGAAGCGCGTGCAGGTCGGGGTCGGGCCGAGGCAGGCGGTGGCCGGCGGGTGCCCGGCGAGCCTGCCGGCGGCGGCGCAGCGCGACGAGGGAGGCTGCGCCGCCCGCGACGAGCAGGCCACCGAGGCCCGCCGGCGCGACGGCGGCCAGCAGCGGGCTGCCCGTCGGGGGTTCGAGCGGGGACGTCGGGCGGGGCAGCGTGCCCGCCGGTGCCGCCCCGGTGGTCGCCCCGGCGGTCGTCGCAGCGGTCGGTGCCGTGGTCGGTGCGGTGCCCGTCGCTGCGACGACGTCCGGATCGGGCCCCGCGGGACAGGGCCGGGCGCGCGCGACGGTGGTCGAGGGTGCGGGCGCCGTCGGGACGGCTGCCGGGGCCGGTGGCGGGGTGTCGGGAGCCGCTTGGGCCGCAGGTGGTTCGGGCTCGTCCGGTCCCGGGCCGGCGGGTGGGACGACGAGGTGCCACCCGGGGTGGATCAGGTTCGGGTCGGTGAAGACCCGGGCACCGAACCGGCGGCCTTGGTTGGCCTCCCACAGCCGGGGCCAGGCGGTGCCGTCGCCGTAGGCCCGCTCGGCGATCGCCCAGAGGGTGTCGCCCGGCGCCACCTCGACCGTGGGTGCTGGCACGGCGAGCACCCACCCGGGTCGCAATCGTTCGACGTCCGGTCCGAACACGACCCCGGGGGCGACGTTGCGCCCCTCGTTCAGCCGGGCGAGGTCTTCCCAGCGGGACCCGTCGCCGAGGACGCGCGCAGCGATGCCCCACAAGGTGTCGCGCGGGCGGACCGTGTAGGGAACCGTCGCCGGTGACTCGGCCGCACCGATGACGACGGGGCTCGCCGCGTCGTCGGTCGTCGGGACGGTGGTGGTCGTGGTGAACCGCACCGGGTCGAGGGTCTCGGCGAGGGGGAGCGCGGCGGCCGGCCGCAGGCTCGTCACTGCACCGCCGACCATGCCTGCGGCGGCGACCAGCGACGCGACGGCACGCTGGAGTGCACCGCCACCCGGCAGGCGGCGATTGCGGGCGGCGACCTCCCGCATCACGGCCACGGTCGTGGGCAGCCAGGCCACCCACACCAGGCAGGCCACCACCTTCACGAAGGTCCAGCGGGCGACCCCGCCGTGGCGCAGCGCCTCGAGGACGGCGCCGGGGTCGGGCCGCACCGTCGGCAGCGGCCAGCCGACGACGACGGTCAGCGCGACCGGGACACCGATCACGACGGCGACGAGTGCGACCAGCGCGCTCACTGCCCGAACGAACGAGGGGTCGTCGCCCGTGGTGGTCATGGTGTCGTCTCCTCGCTCGGGATCAGCCGGGCGGTGCGCGCCGCCCGGACCTCGGTCGGTCCGCCGGGGCCGGGGAAGACCCGGCGGGTGGTGAGGGCGACCGTCACCGTCACCCGGTCACCGGCGACGACGACGGCCACCCGGGCGCCCGTGCCGGACAGCAGTGTTCGAGCGGCTCGTTCGGCGCGGCCGGGATCGACCAGCGGGTTCGGACCCGCCCGCAGGTCCGCCTCCTGCGCGCCGGCCCGAGCGGCGGCCATCGCAAGACCGGCCGCCTCCCGGCGGGTCGCGAGGATCCGGCCGCCGTCGAGCACGAGCGCCGCGCCGGTCAGCATCGTCCCGGTGAGCAGCACCACGGCCGCCGAGACGCTGCCCCGGTCGTCCCGGCAGCTCACGGCCGACCTGCCCGGAACCGGTCGACGATCTCGACCGACCGCGCCGACACGGCGAACGATCCCGGCGCGCCCGGCAGGCCGAGGCCCCGCAGGGGCACCGTGCAGGTCACGGCAGCCTCGACCCGTCCACCCGGGCGGAGATCGGCGTCCACGACGACCTCCGGGTGGGGGCAGACCCGGCGCGCCAGCCGTCGGGCGGCGGCGTCGGCGGCGTCGGCGCGCGCGGTGACCGGGTCGGCCCGCAGCGACGCGGCGCGGGCTGCTGCGCGCGCCGCGTCCTGCACCGAGCCGGACGCCTCGGCGACGCGCCCGCACAGCACGACGAACCCCAGCACGGCGAACACCACCGGCGTGAGCAGCACGAGCTCGAGCACCGGTACGGCCCCCACATCCCGTCGGTTCACCGTGTCGACGGTCGTGTCGACGGTCGCGTCGACGACCGCGCCCATCGCTCGGTCGGTCCGGGCGGTCATCGGCCGGCCTCGGGGACCACGCGTTCGAGGGGTCCCGTAGTCCGTTGGACGACCGTCGCCGGCCAACCGGGCACGAGCCGGGGGACGCGTACCGTGACCGTGGCGGTCACGGCCGTGGCCGACACGACGACGACGGGTGCATCGGCGAGCCGGCCGCCGGCGTCGGCCACGAAGGCTTCGGCGGCACCCACCCCGTCCGCGGCACGGGCGCCGTGGGCGGCGGCCGCGTCGACGGCATCGGCGGCTGCGTGCCCGGCGAGCTGCCCGGCGTGGAACCACAGGGCGGCCTGCAGGACCACGAGCACGATCGCCAGCAGCGCCGGCGTCACCAGCACGGTCTGCAGGATCACCTCCCCGGCGTCGGTCAGTCGACGGGGATGGCGTTGGCCTTGGCCGTCACCTTGGCCACGATGATCGCCCCGACCGAGAGCGCGAGCCCGGCGAGCATGAACGCCAGGATGACCGTGGTCAGG
>JBILVB010000005.1:0-49709 GCA_044370695.1 Acidimicrobiales bacterium
TCCCGGGCGATGTCGTACGTGCGCGCCGTCGGCGCTCAGGTCGTCGCGCCCAGCGCCGGGCCACCGGCCTTCCTCGACCCCGAGCTGTTCGGCGCCAACTGGATCACGGGGGAGGAGGTCTCGATCTTCCCGGACCAGACCGAGTTCCTCCGTCGTCTGGAGCGGGCCGGCCTCCACACCGGACGACTCGTCGTCCCCGGTACGGCGATCACCTCGACCGCGACGGGATCCACCATCGAGCAGCCCGAGGACGAGGCGACCGTCCGACGACCCTTCGACGACAAGGCGGCGTACCTCGCCGAGTACCAGGCCGACTGGACCCCGTGGCTGCGGGCCCACCGCGCCTCGTGGCCGGCACCGCAGCCCGATCTGGTCCGGCGCCTGGCCGCATGGTGGGAGCCGTTGCTCGCCTCGGCCCCGTGCCTGCGCGCCGGTGTCGGGGGAGCGTGCCTGCTGCGCTGCGGTGACACCGATGTCCTGGTCGACTTCCCGGCCGGCGAGGTCCGCACCCACCAGGGTGAGCCGTACCGCTTCCGGTTCGAGATCGACCGGGGCCTCGTCGAGTCGGTCGTCGCGGTACGGGCCGTCGACTGGTCCAACTCGCTGTTCCTGTCGTGCCGGTTCCGGGCCTGGCGGGAGGGTTCCTACAACGAGTTCCTCTACCACTTCTTCAAGTCGCTCTCGCCGCAGCGCATGGCTCGTGCCGAGGCCGAGGCTCGGATCAGGATCGGCCTGCCGGCCGTCGCGATCGACGAAGAGATCGAACTCGACGGCTGGCTGGTGGAGCGGTACTGCCCGCACCGCCGGGCGGACCTGAGCCGCTTCGGGGAGGTGGCCGGTGGGGTGCTCACCTGCACGCTGCACGGCTGGCAGTTCGACCTCGAGACCGGCCGGTGCCGCACGGCCCAGGACCATCGCCTCCGGGTGCGACCGGCCAACTGAACCCGGCTAGTCGTGCACCCAGACGCGCATCCCGCGGGGCAGCACGTCGTTCGCCCACATCCAGTCCATCGCCTCCAGGCTGATGCGCACGCACCCGTGCGAGGCGGGGACGTTCGGGACGTTGCCGTGGCCGTGGATGGCGACCCCGCCCTTGAAGTACTTCGGGCGGTAGAGCTCGCCGAGCTGACCGAACTCCCAGCCGTCGGTGTACTCCCGGTAGATCTTGAAGACCCCGACCGGGGTGTGGGCGACGTCGGTGATCATCTCACCGGTCTTCTGGTTCGGTTCCGTGTACTCCTTCTCGGTCCCGGTCGAGACGTTGAACGCCCAGACGGTCGTGCCGCCCCGGAGCAGGTAGAGGACTTGACGGCCCTTGTCGACCTCGACGAGGTCGCCATCGGTGGAGATCCCGAGACCGGCGACCCGGGTGGTCGCCTCGTTGAGCGCGGTCGCGGTTCGGGCGTCGACGGTTCCCGACGCCGGCAGCCGGAGATGTTTCTGGAACGCCATGACGGCCTGCCGGGTGACCCCGCCGTAGCGCCCGTCGACGTCGTCGAGCCAGAACCCCAGGTCGAGGAGCCGTTGTTGGAGCGCCACGACCGCCGGCCCGGCGGCGCCGAGGCGAAGCGCCGTCACCGGTGTGACCAGCGGGGGCGCGGCCAGCACGACCGGGGCGGCCACCGTCGTGGTGGGCGCGACCGTCGTGGTCGTCGGAGCCACGGTCGTCGTGGTGGTGGGCGCGACCGTGGTGGTGGGCGCGACCGTGGTGGTGGGCGCGACCGTGGTGGTCGTCGGAGCCACGGTCGTCGTGGTGGTGGGCGCGACCGTGGTGGCGGCCTCGGTGGTCGCGACCACCGAGGGGCTGAGCGCTGCAGCCGTCGTGCCGCCCGACGAGCAGGACGACGAGACACCGACGAGCAACGTCACGCCGATGGCGACCATGCTGCGCTGCATCGGCGACGAGCCTACGGCAGCACTGGCGCCAACGGGTGGTGGGTGTCAGGCCCGCCGGTACCCCTGGGGCAGCTCCATCCAGATCGTGAGCCCGTACTTCACCCCGGCGGTGATCGGTTCGGTCGCATGGGGATGGGTGACCAGCGACGGCCAGGTGACGAGTTCACCGACGGCGCTTGCTGCGGTGGAGAACCCGTGGCGGGGGAACACGAGGGCGCCGCCGGTGAAGCCGTCGTTCAGACGGATCGTCGCCGACAGCTGCGCGACGTCATGGTGGGCTCGCAGCTCGGTCTGGCCGAACGTCGAGTACTTGATCACGAACGCGTCGCGCAGGCCGTGGTACTCGACGAGCGGCCACCACCGCTGCACCTGGGGCAGCAGTCGCACCAGCAGGTCGTCTTCGAGATGGGCGTACAGCCGAGGGCTGATCGCGGCGAGCGACACCTCGTGGCCGGGCACCGGGTCGTCCTGCGCCGGTTCGAAGATCCCGACGGCCTCGGCGGCCCGGATCACCGTGGCGCAGAACGTCGGTGTCCAGAACGGACCGGCCAGGAGGTCGGTGCCGACCTCCCGGAGGGCGAACTGCGGATCGGCTGCGTCGTCGTACCGCAGGATCCGGGTGAGATCCCGCGCCCCGGCGTCGTCGAACGCGGTCCGTAGCCGGTGTACCGCCTCCGCATCACGACCGATCGCGATCGGCGGTCGCAGACCGCGCTCGGCGTCGAGCAGGATGCCCCCGACCACCAGCGACCGGCCGTCGTCGAAGCAGAGGTCGTGGAACACGCTCCCGTCGTCGTGTCGAACCCGGCCCGCGCCGGCCGCGGCCCGGGCGAGCGCGTCGGCCGGGCCGCAGGCAGCCGACCCGTCGACGGCGACCACCACCTCGCCGGGCAGGGCTCCGAGCACCATCGTCCGCTCGGCCGGTCCGATGACGACGGGCTCGTCGCCCGTGAGGCCCCGGGCGACGTCCTGCCAGCGAGCGCCTTCGGGAAGGGCGAGCAACCGGGGCATCGACACGGCCGCGGACCGTAGCGGCCGTCGTCGGGTTCCGGTTGCGGCGTCAGGCCCGCATCGCCGCAGCTTGCGCCGGGTCGAGGTACTCCTCGACCCGGGTGATGCAGCCGTCGGCGCAGTGGATCCGCAGCATCGCCGGGATGGCGAGCGCCGTGCCGTCGGGGGCCGTGGCCCGCAGGACGTGCTGCTGTACGAAGCCGCCGTCGACGAGCAGGCGTCGCACCTCGGTGTAGCGCAACCCCGTGGCGTGGGCGTGCATCCAGCCGAGCGTGCGGAGGTTCTGCTCGCGGGTCTGATCGACCATGTCGAAGTTGTGCCAGACGGTGACGTCGGCGGCGTAGATCGCACGGACCGCCTCGACGTCGCCGGCCTCGATGGCGGCGAAGAGTCGGTCGGCGAGGGCATCGATCGCTGCAGGCGTCATCGGGGTGACCCTAGTGGTGGGTCCCGGACGGCCCGGGATCCTCACGGGACCTCGGTCCGGCCCGGGCGCCTCGGGATCGCCGGTACGGTGCTTGCGGATCCGGCGCTCGAGGCCGGCGACAGGAGGGTGACATGCGGGACCAGAAGCTGGAGCGCTTGAAGTCGACGGCGTTGTTCGCCGGGCTCGATCGCCACGGGCTCGAGGCCGTCGCCGAGACGACCACGGAGATGCAATTCCCGGCGGGAGCGGTCCTGGCCCGCGAGGGCAGCCCGGGACACGAGGCCTTCGTCGTCGTGTCCGGGTCGATCTCGGTGACCATCAGCGGCGACGAGGTGGGCACGATCGGTGCCGGCGAGGTGGCCGGTGAACTCGCCCTGCTGTTGCGCGAACCGCGTCAGGCGACGCTGACGGCGGCCACCGACGTCGACCTGCTGGTGATCGAACCCGGGCGGTTCCACACGCTGCTGGAGCAACCGTCGATCGCCCGAGCCCTGGTCACCGCCCTCGCCCGTCGCCTCAGCAGCGCCGACAAGGCGTTGCGGCACTGAACCGGTCGGCCACCGCCGCCTCGGTCAGGTGAACCGGGCGGCGAGCGGCGCCCAGGCGTCGAGCAGCCGCAGGTGGTCGTCGGCGGGTGCCGGCCACAGGGTGAGCACGCAACGGGTCACCCCTTCGCCGGCGAGGCGTTCGAGCCCGGCCGGGTCGTCGGTGGCGCCGAGCACGGTCACGTCGAGACGGTCCGGGTCGCGCCCCTTGGCCGCCCACACGTCGCGCAGGCGGATGAGCCGGTCGCCGAGCGACGCGCGCGCCGAGATCGGGAGCCAGCCGTCACCCCAGGTGCCGATGGCGTCGAACAGCTTGGGGCCCCATCCGCCGCCGAGCAGGACCGGTGGCCCGCCGGCCTGCGCCGGCTTCGGGCGGGCGAGCGACGGGGCGAGCCGGACGTGCTCGCCCTCGAACGAGGCGACCTCGTCGGTCCACAGGGCTCGCATCAGCGCCACCTTCTCGGCCACGGCGGCGCGCCGGGTGGCCCATACGGTGCCGTGGCTCTCGGCTTCCTCACGATTCCAGCCGTAGCCGATCCCGAGACGGACCCGGCCGCCCGAGAGGTGGTCGAGCGAGGCGACCTGTTTGGCCAGCCAGATGGCGTCGCGCTGGGCGATGAGGGTGACCGAGGTGCCGAGCAGGATCCGCTCGGTGACGGCGGCCGCCATCGACAGGGCCACGAACTGGTCCTGCATCCGCCAGTAGTAGTCCGGCAGCGGCTCACCGGTGAGGCTGCCCGGCCACGGCGACTCGCGGCTGGTGGGGATGTGGCTGTGCTCGGGGAGCCACAGCGAGTCGAAGCCGCGCTCCTCGACGGCGCGGGCGAGGGCCACGGGGTGGAGGGTGTCGTCGAGGCTGAAGCCGGTGATCCCGATGCGCACGACCGGAAGCCTGGCAGAGCCCGGTACGGTCCCGCGGATGCCCGACCTGCACGACCGGGCCGCCGGGTGGGCGGCCGTCGCCGAACTGCACCACCGGTTCCTCACCGGAGCGATCCTCACGATGGTGTCGCGCCGGGGCGGCCCCGTCGCCGCCGACGTGATCTTCGGGCTGTTCCGCCGCCAGCACCTGCAGAAGTTCCTGCCCGGCCTGGCCAAGCTCGGCCTCGCCGACCGGCCCGACGCGGTGAAGGCGGCGTCGTACCACTACCTGGCCAACACCGTGGGCGGGGTGCAGGTGGAGCTCGTCGTCGAGCACGACCGCAAGGCCTGGGTGCGGTTCGTGCCGCCCCGGTGGATGTACGACGGCGTCGCCATCTGCGGGGTGCCGTCGGAGGTGAGCCGGGCCGTGCTGCACGGCTGGTACGGCCACAACGGGGTCTCGCTCGGCAACCCCCGGCTGCGGTTCGTGTGCACCGGTCAGACGATGGACGCCCAACCGGGCCTGTCGGGGTACTTCGAGGAGCTCGACCGCGAGGTCGGTGCCGACGAGCGCGTCGTGTTCCACCCCGGTGAGGAGCCGCCGCTGTTCGACCCGGCGGCGGCGCCGGTGCTGCCGGCGTCGACCTGGCCGGCCGACCGCGTGGCCAAGGCGGCCCGCAACTACGCCATGGACTACGTGGCCAACCTGTTGCCGGAGATGGCGGCCCGGCTCGGGCCGGCCGAGGCCGCGCACCTCGGGCGTACCACCGGCCGGCTCGTCGGGATGAGCTACGGCGCGGCGGTGATCCGCCTGCTCGACGGGCCGGCCGGCTGGCCGGGCACTGGGGCGCCCGGGATCGCCCGGGTGCTGGGCGCGCTCGGCGCGGCGATGGACGACGACGTCGCCGTCGAGGTGCACGGCGACGGGTCGGCGACGGTCCGGATGCACACGTGGCGGCTGATGCGTGATGTGCCCGGTCCGTGGTCGCCGGCGTGCTTCGACGCCTGGAACGGCCTCGTCGAGGGGATCGCCGAGGTCCACGACCGGTTCACCCGGGTCGAGGTGACGGCCCGACTCGACGACGGCGACGACCGGTTCGAATGGCGGATCCGTCCCCGGCCCCGGCGGGCCTGACCGGTTCGCTGCCTCGGGCCACCGCCCCGGCGACAGGGATCGTGATGCCGAGGAGTGCCGAGATGGCGCCGGCCCCGTTGCGGAGCACGGCGACCTCGAACAGCGAACCGTAGGGTGCCGACCCGTCGTAGGCGATCGCTCCCAGCCCGTAGACGGCGAGGGCGGTCGTGCTCACGGTCGCCACGGCGACAGCGCCGAGCACCAGCGCCTTGGCCCGCAGCCCCGGCGCCCGAGACGGCACGGCGGCGAACGTGGCCCGGATCGACCGGTCGAACTGCTCGAGCCCGAGTCGCGATCGGAGTTCCCCGCCGGCGGCGATGAAGTCGAACCCGGAGCCACCCGGCCCGCCGGGGTTGGTCAGGACGGCACCCCGTCCAGGACGGTAGCGAAGTGGTCCTGCGGTCGCCGCCGCCTCAGGCGTCGCGGCGGCGGGTGATCACGACGGCGGCGACGAGGCCGGCGGAAACCCAGGCCAGCAGCACCGCAGCACCGACCGCAGGGGGGAGGTCGGACCGGCCGGTCCGGTTCGTCATCGCGTTGGCTGCGGCCATCGGCAGGTAGTCGCTGGCGGCCTCTCCGACGGTGGGGATCATGCCGATCACGCCGGGGGCGGCGAGGAGGAATCCGAACAGGAGCGCGATCGCGCCGGCACCGCTGCGCACCAGGAACCCGATCCCGAGACCGAGCGCCGCGAACGCAGCCGTGCGGACCGCGGCGGTGCCCATCGTGGTGAGGACACCCGCATCGGCGAGCGATCCGTACGGGGCGGTGTCGTCGTAGCGGACGGCGCCGAGCGCAAAGGCGACGATCCCGCTGAGCGCCACGGTGACGGCGGCGACCGCGGTCAGCACCGCTGCCTTGGCCCGCACCACCTGGCCGCGTCGGGGCACCGCAGCGAAGGTGACCCGGGCCAGCCCGCTCGCGTACTCGTTGGTGGCGCTCAGCACGCCGAGTACGGCGAACACGAGCGGCAGCACGCCGGCGAGGCCGTTCAGGGCGGACTCGCCGATGGCCTGCCCGTCCTCGGAGAGCTCGGCGGGATCGGCGACACCGACGATGAGGACACCGGCGGCGATCGACAGCGCTGCGCCGGCGACGAGGGTGACGAGGTTCGATCGCAGGGTCCGGAACTTCCGCCACTCGGCGCGCGCGACCCGGAGTTGCGTTACGGCGAGCGCAGTGCTCGCCGCCGACGGGCCGGCCCCGGGTGAGCTGACGCCGCCCATCATGCCGCCGCCGGGCCGGGCTCGGGGACGTTCGCCGAGTACTCGACGGAGTCCCGGGTCAACGCGACGAACACGTCCTCGAGGCTCTCGCGTCGCGGGGTGAGCTCGTGCAGTTCGATCCCGGCCCGCAGCGCCTCGCGTCCGATGTCGGCGGCCTCGAGGCCGGTGACGGCGAGCAGGCCAGAACCGTCGTCGCCGATGGTCGCCCCCGCGCTCCGCAGGACCTGGGCGAGCCGTTCCGGTTCCGGCGTACGAACGGCGACGTCCTGCACGGCCCGGGCCTGCAGCTCGGCACCGGTGAGATCGGCGAGCAGGCGACCCCGGCCGATGACGACGAAGCGGTCGGCGATGAGCGCCAGTTCGGTGATGAGAT
Source organism: Acidimicrobiales bacterium (assembly GCA_044370695.1). Lineage (GTDB taxonomy): Bacteria > Actinomycetota > Acidimicrobiia > Acidimicrobiales > Ilumatobacteraceae > JBEIFW01. The sequence continues at coordinate 7,475 of JBILVB010000005.1, forward strand.
GGGAGGACACGAACACCGTGCGGCCCTCGTCGGCCAAGTGGCGCAACAGCTTGCGCATCCACACGATGCCTTCGGGGTCGAGGCCGTTGATCGGCTCGTCGAGCATGACGATCGCCGGGTCGCCGAGCAGGGCGACCGCAAGGCCGAGACGCTGGCCCATGCCGAGCGAGAACCGGCCCGCCCGGTTGCCGGCGACACCGTCGAGCCCGACGCTGCGCAGTACCTCCTCCACTCGGGCGTTGGTGATCCCACACGTGGCGGCCAGGGCTCGCAGGTGGTTGCGGGCCGTGCGCTTGGGATGCACCGCCTTGGCGTCGAGCAGGGCGCCGATCGTGGCGAGCGGTGCCCGGTGCTCTGCGAGCGGTCGGCCGGCGACGAGCGCCTGGCCGGCCGTCGGCCGGTCGAGTCCGAGGACCATCCGCATCGTGGTCGACTTGCCGGCACCGTTCGGGCCGAGGAAACCGGTCACCTCCCCCGGTCGCACGGCGACGGTGAGGTCGTCCACCGCCGTGCGGGCTCCGAACCTCTTGGTCAGGCCCTCCAGTTCGATCACCTCGAGAGACTTGCAGAGGGTGTGTGGAGCGCCAAATGTCGGCCCCGAGCCGCCTCAGTCGCTCGGCGACTCGTTGAGGTGGTCGTTGAAGGCCCGGTAGACCTCGTAGATCTCCTTGCACTTCTGGCACAACGGGAGCTGCTTGGGGTCCCGGCTCGGCACCCACACGTGCCCGCACAGCGCCTCGATCGGCGTGCCGTAGATGCGGGCCTCGAGCACCTTGGCCTGGGCGCTCTCACCGGGTTCGGTCTTCACGATGTGGGCCACCGACGGCTCGCCGGTCTGGCTCTCCCGGTCGGTCTCGGGGCGGGTGATCGTGGCGGGCTGCGCCGTGAGGGCCATGACCGGCGAGCCTACGGCCGTAGCCTGTCGGGCGTGACCCCGGCCGACGCGCTCGCCCGCATCGTGCACTGCCTCGACCGGGCCCAGCGCGACGGGTTCAAGGTGAAGGCGTGGCACCGGGCGCTCGAGGTCGTGCGGGCCACCCCGCTCGAGGAATTGCGGGCGCGTGACGCGGCGGGAACGCTCACGGGCCTCCCCGGCATCGGCGCCTCGTCGGCCCGGGTGATCCGCGAGGCGCTGGCCGGTGCGGTGCCGGCCTACCTGGCCGAGCTGGAGGCCGAGACGGCGCTCGTGGCATCGGCGGCCGCAGCACCCTTGCGGGCAGCGTTGCGAGGCGAGATGCACTGCCACTCGACGTGGTCGGACGGTGGCGCCTCGGTCCGGGAGATGGCCGAGGCGGCCCGGGCGCTCGGCCACGAGTGGCTGGCGATCACCGACCATTCGGCCCGGCTCACCGTCGCCCACGGGTTGGATCGGGACCGGTTGCTCGCCCAGCTCGACGAGATCGACGCCCTCGCCGCCGAACTGGCACCGTTCCGGATCCTCACCGGCATCGAGGTCGACATCCTCGTCGACGGCACGCTCGACCTCGACGACGAGCTGCTGGGCCGCCTCGACGTGGTGGTGGCGAGCGTGCACTCGAAGCTGCGTATGGAGTCGAAGGCGATGACCGAACGGATGGTCCGGGCCGTCGCCAGTACGCACGTCGACGTGCTCGGACACTGCACCGGTCGCCTGATCGGCGGGAAGCGGCCGCCGTCGTCGTTCGATCCCGACTACGTCTTCGCGGCGTGTGCGGCGTTCGGGACGGCGGTGGAGATCAACAGCCGGCCCGAACGCCTCGACCCGCCCGACGAGTTGCTGGCCGTCGCCCGCCAGCACGGCTGCATGTTCACCATCGACGCCGATGCCCACGCCACCGGGCAGCTCGAGTGGCAGGTGTACGGCTGCGAGATCGCCGCCCGCCACGGGCTGCGGGCCGAGGAGATCCTCAACACCCTCGCCGTCGAGGACCTGCTCGCCCGCACGGGCGCTCGCTAGGTTCGGCGCCGGGCCGAGCCGGCCGAGGGGGCCGCGAGCCGAGGGGGTCGTGATGGCGTACGCGTTCACCGGGTTCGAGGGGAAAGTCGCCGTCGTCACCGGGGCCGGCCGGATGCGCTCGATCGGCCGCCCGATCGCAGTGGAACTCGCGCGGGCCGGCTGCGACATCGTGCTCACCGGTACGGGGCGTCCTGCGGTGCAGTACCCACCGGAGGAGCAGGCGGCCGGATGGCGGGACATCGAGTCGGTCGCCGACGAGGTGCGCGCGCTCGGCCGGCAGGTGCTGGCCGTCGTGTCCGACGTGCGCGACCTCGGTTCCGTCGAGCGGCTCGCGGCCGACGTGCTGGCCGCCTTCGGGCGGGTCGACATCGTCGTGAACAACGCCGGTGCCGCGCGCGGCGAGGATCGCAAGCCGGTGATCGATCTCGATCCGGCGTTGTGGCGCAATGTGATCGACACCAATCTGACCGGATCGTTCCTGATGTCGAAGGTGTTCGGGCGCCTGCTCGTCGACGCCGGCCGGGGCGGTTCGATCGTCAACATCTCCTCGATCGCCGGCAAGCGGATGGGGCCGGGCACCGCGGCGTATGCGGCGTCGAAGGCGGGGATCCATGCCCTCACTGCGGCCATGGCCCGCGAGGTGGCTCCGGCTGCGGTGCGGGTGAACGCGATCTGCCCGGGGATCATCGACACGTCGCGGATGGACGACCTCGGCCGTGGCGAGCAGTGGGACCAGTACGTGGCCACCCTCATCCCGCTCGGGCGGGCCGGCTCGGGCCTCGACATCGCCGCCACCGTCGTCTACCTGTGCTCCGACCAGGGCGCGTGGGTGACCGGGCAGGCCTGGAACGTCGACGGCGGCACCGTCGTCGAGCACTGAGGGGGCGGCTGTGCCGACGACCCGTAACGGTGCGATCGAGCTGTGGTTCGAGACGCTCGGAGATCCCGGCGATCCGGCAGTCCTGCTGGTGATGGGGCTGGGCGCGCAGGCCATCGCCTGGCGCGACGACTGGTGCCGGGAACTCGTCGACGCCGGCCGGTTCGTGATCCGCTTCGACAACCGCGACTGCGGGCTGTCGACCCGGCTCACCGGTGCGCCCGTCGACCTGGCGGCGGTGATGGCGGCATGGGCGGGTGGTGGGCCGATGCCGCCGGTTCCGTACCTGTTGTCGGACATGGCGGCCGACACGGTGGCGGTCCTCGACGCCGCCGGCGTCGAGCGGGCCCACATCGTCGGGGCGTCGCTCGGCGGCATGATCGCCCAGACGGTCGCCGTCGAGCACCCGCACCGGGTTCGCTCGCTCACCTCCATCATGTCGACGACCGGCGAGCCGGCGTTCTACGAGTCGGTGCCCGAGGTGCGGGCCAAGCTGCTCGGGCCCCGTCCGGCCGACCGCGACGGCGCCATCGCCGCTGCCGTCGAGGTGTCCCGAGCGATCGGCAGTCCCCGCTACTTCGATGAGGCCGACGCCCGGGCGGCGGCGAGCGCCGCCTACGACCGGGCGTACGTCCCCGACGGCATCGTGCGCCAGACGGCGGCGATCCGGGCCTCGGGGTCACGTGACGGCGCGCTGCGCCGCCTCGAGGTCCCGACGCTCGTCATCCATGGCGCCGCCGATCCGCTGATCCTGCCCAGCGGCGGTCGCCACACCGCCGAGGTCGTCCCCGGCGCGAGCCTGCTGGTGCTCGGCGACATGGGCCACGACCTGCCGCGGCCGTTGTGGCCGTTGCTGATCGACGCCATCGTCGGCCACACCGCCCGGTCCTGAGCCGGGACGCGCGTCGGGGGCGGCCCCGACGTTCGACCGGGAGCCGGGAGCCGGATCGATCAGATGTCGAAGTAGAGGAAGAACTCGTACGGGTGCGGGCGAAGACGCACGGCGTCGATCTCCCGCTCGCGCTTGTAGTTGATGTGGGTCTCGATCAGGTCGTCGGTGAACACGCCGCCCGCGGTGAGGAAGGCGTGATCGGACTCCAGCGCAGCGAGCGACTCGTCGAGCGACGAGGGCACCTGCGGGATCTTGGCCAGCTCCTCCGGCGGCAGGTCGTACAGGTCCTTGTCGACCGGCGCCGGCGGCTCGATCTTGTTCCGGACCCCGTCGAGGCCCGCCATCATCATGGCGGCGAACGCGAGGTACGGGTTCGACGATGCGTCGGGGCAGCGGAATTCGACGCGCTTGGCCTTCGGTGAGCGCTGCGCCAAGGGGATGCGGCACGACGCCGAGCGGTTCCGCTGGGAGTACACCAGGTTGACCGGCGCTTCGTAACCGGGGACGAGCCGCTTGTAGGAGTTCGTCGTCGGAGCGGCGAAGGCAAGGATCGCCGGGGCGTGGTGGAGCAGGCCGCCGATGTACCAACGGGCGATGTCTGACAGGCCGGCGTACCCGGTCTCGTCGTAGAACAGCGGGTTGCCGTCCTTCCAGAGCGACTGGTGGCAGTGCATGCCCGAGCCGTTGTCGCCGAAGATCGGCTTCGGCATGAAGGTGAGGGCCTTGCCCGCCTGCCGGGCGACGTTCTTCAGCACGTACTTGAAGGTCATGAGCTGGTCGGCGCCGGCGAGCAGCGTGTTGAACTTCGTGCCGATCTCGTTCTGACCGCCCGAGGCCACCTCGTGGTGGTGGAGCTCGACCTCGATCCCGAGATCCATGAGCACGGCGGCCATCTCCGACCGAAGGTCCTGGTAGTGATCCGACGGCGGGACGGGGAAGTACCCCTCCTTGGTCCGCGGCTTGTACCCGAGGTTGCCACCCTCCTCGGCGCGCCCGGTGTTCCAGGTGCCCTCGATGGAGTCGACCATGTGCATGGCCCGGTTGCCCTGGTACTCGAAACGCACGTCGTCGAAGATGAAGAACTCCGGCTCGGGTCCGAAGTACGCCGTGTCGGCGATACCGGTCGTCTTCAGGTACGCCTCGGCCTTCTTGGCCACGTAGCGCGGGTCACGGGTGTAGGACTCCATCGTGATCGGGTCGGCCACGAAGCAGTGCAGCACCAGCGTCTTGCGCTTGAAGAACGGATCGACGTACGCCGTGTCGGGATCGGGGAGCAGGATCATGTCCGACTCCTGGATCTGCTGGAAGCCACGGATCGACGAGCCGTCGAAGCCGTGCCCATCGGTGAACGTGGATTCCGCCAGGGCGCTGACCGGGATGGTGACGTGCTGCATGATGCCGGGCAGGTCGCAGAAGCGGTAGTCGACGAACTCGACACCCGATGCCTTGGCCATCTCGAGCACTTCAGCGGGGGTTCGCGGCACGGATCCTCCTGGGGTCCTCTGTGGGGGGCGACGTTGAGCGGCCCGACGATCGCCGGTAGCCGTTTCTCGTTCGTTGCCCGACTGTAAACGGCCCGTGAACTGGGCGCCCAACGAGACCCGGCACTCCGACGTCGCACGACAGGGTCCGGACGACAGGGGCATGATGGCGGGATGGAGCGCCAACTTGACTACGTGCTTCGGTCCGTCGAGGAGCGCAAGGTGCGGCTGATCCGCCTGTGGTTCACCGACGTGCTCGGGCAGTTGAAGAGCTTCGCCATCAGCCCGGCGGAACTCGAGAACGCCCTGGAGGAGGGGATGACCTTCGACGGGTCGTCCGTCGACGGGTTCTCCCGGATCCAGGAGAGCGACGTCCTCGCGTTGCCGGACGCGAACACCTTCGAGCTCTTGCCGTGGGCCGATCCCGCGGCGCCCGAGGCCCGGATCTTCTGCGACATCGCGAACCTCGACGGCTCGCCGTTCGAGGGCGATCCCCGGCAGGTCTTGCGCCGCAACCTGGACCGGGCCCGCGAGCGGGGTTTCACCTTCTATGTGGCTCCCGAGATCGAGTTCTTCTACTTCACCGAAGGCCCGGATGGCGGGCCGATCCCGCTCGACCGGGCCAGCTACTTCGACCTCACCACCGGCGACATCACCGGCAACCTGCGCAAACGTACGATCCACACCCTCGAGACGATGGGCATTCCCGTGGAGTACTCGTTCCACGAGGACTCGCCGGGTCAGCAGGAGATCGACCTCCGCCACACCGATGCGCTCACCATGGCCGACTCGGTCATGACGTTCCGCCTCGCCGTGCGCGAAGCGGCCGCCCAGCAGGGCCTGTTCGCCTCGTTCATGCCCAAGCCGCTCGTCGGGGTGCAGGGCTCGGGCATGCACACGCACCTGAGCTTGTTCGAGGGGGAGGTCAACGCCTTCCACGACCCCGGCGATCCCTACAAGTTGTCGAAGACGGCGAAGGGGTTCATCGCCGGTCTTCTGCGCCACGCCCCCGAGCTCACGGCCATCACGTGCCCGACGGTCAACTCCTACAAGCGCCTCATCCCCGGCTTCGAGGCCCCGTGCTACGTGTCGTGGGCCCGGAACAACCGGTCGGCGCTGATCCGGGTGCCGATCGCGAAGAACAAGTCGGCGTCCACGCGGATCGAGTACCGGGCACCCGACCCGACGTGCAACCCCTATCTCGCCTTCGCCGTGCTGCTCGCAGCCGGCATCAAGGGGGTCGAGGAGGGCTACGACCTCCCGCCGGAAGCCTCTACCAACATCTTCGCCCTCACCGACGAGGAGCGGGCGGCGGAGGGGATGGAGCCGCTGCCGCAGTCCCTGTCGGACGCGCTCAGCGCCATGGAGCGCTCCGAACTCGTCGCCGAGGCGCTCGGCGAGCACATCTTCGAGTGGTACCTGCGGAACAAGCGCACCGAGTGGCGCGCCTACAAGACCCATGTCAGCCCGTTCGAACTCGACCGCTACCTGCGCATGGTCTGACCGTCGTGGAACCGTTCGTGCTCTACCCCGACAACCCGGCTCCGGAGCTGGTTCGGACGCTCGACCTCGCCGGTTACCCCTGGCAGGCGATCGGCTCGGGTGACGACGCGATCAAGGTAGAGCCCGCGGTCGGCTGGACCGGGGCGGTGGTCGGCGTCGATCGCGATCCGGAAGGGGCTTGGGCGTTCTGTCGCACCCTCCGCAAGCGTGACACGCCGACGGCCCCGCTGCTCGTCTTGGTGTCGGGCGCGCAGATCGGCGACCTCGACCTGCGCAACGACCTGTTCGACGACTTCTGCCTCAGCCCGTTCCACCCCCACGAGCTCGAGGCACGCCTGCGCCACCTGCTCTGGCGAAGCGGAATGGGTACCCGCCCGGAGCTCGTGGAGTACGGACCGCTGGTGCTCAACCTGGAGACGTACCAGGCATCGATCGCCGGACAGTCGCTCGACCTCACGTACATGGAGTACGAGTTGTTGAAGTTCCTCGCCCAGCACCCGGGCAAGGTGTTCACCCGGGAGATCCTGCTGTCTCGGGTGTGGGGCTACGAGTACTACGGCGGTGCCCGGACCGTCGACGTCCACATCCGGCGCCTGCGCGCGAAGCTCGGCGACGAGCAGGCCAACCTGATCCAGACCGTGCGGTCGGTCGGCTACCGCTTCGGCCAGAGCCGCTGGACGGCGTGACGGGGTCGGGACCCGCGCCGCATCGGTCAGAATGACTCGGTGACGACCGGGGCTGGAGCGCGACGGCTCGACCGGCCATCCGCCGCCGCCCTGATCGCCGCCGCTGCGTTCGTACCGATCTGGCTGTTCGCCCTCGCCCTGTTCTGGTGGGCGGCCGAGTTCGTGATCGAGGTGCCGTTCTGGACGTTCCCCGCCGCGTACGGCGCGGCTGGGTTGCTGCTGTTCGTCCGGCCGCTCCAGCAACTCGTCGTGCGCCGCCTGCTCGGGGCCCGGGCGCCGACGGAGCAGGAGGCTGCGCTCCTGGAGTCCTGCTGGATCGACGTCTGCCTCCACAGCCGCCTGCGCCCCGACCGGTTCGTGCTCGCCGTGGCGGACTCCGACGAGATGAACGCGTTCGCTTCGTCGGGGCACCTCGTCGTGGTGACGACGGGGGCGTTGCGCAGCCTTCCCGAGGACGAACTGCGGGGCGTGCTCGCCCACGAGGTCGGTCACCACCTCGGCCTCTACGGCGTCGCGCTGCTGACCGGTTACTGGCTGGCGCTTCCCGTGCATGCCATCGCTTCGATCGGGTTCCTCGTCGGCCGACTCGCGGCGGCCGCGACCCGGCGGGCGGGTGCGGGTCCGCTCGCCGTCCTCGGTGACGCCGTCGGACTGCTGCTGCGGGCCGTGTCGTGGGCATTCCTCGCCCCGGTGTTGGCGTTCCAGGCGGTCGGCGGGATCGTCGGGCGGTCGGCGGAGCTGCGCGCCGACGAGCGGGCGGTGCAACTCGGGTTCGGGCCGGAGCTCGCCGCCGCCATGCGACGCAGCCTCCCGAGCCAACCGACGCACGCCGAGCGAGGTCTCGCCGAGCGCCTGTTCGGTGCACACCCACCGATGCGGACGCGCATCGCCCGCGTCGAGGCGCTGGCGCGGCGGACCGCTCCTCGATGAGTCGAGGAGCCGGGCCGTAGGCTTTTGTGCCGTGCCGCCGGTCGATCACGTCCATGCCGATCGGCTCGAAGCGCTGACGGCGCTGGATCCGGCCGGCCTGGGTGCGCTCGGGGTCCGGGTGCCGCTGGTGGCGGCGGCCCTCGCCGGGCAGGGCCCGCTGGCCCACGCTCGAGCCGGTCGGGTGGAGCCCCTGGAGAGCTTGGCGCACATCGTCTCGTCACCGGTGGGGATCGCCGTGTCCCTCGCAAGTTGTTCCCCGGTCGCCGAGGCGCTCGCTCAGGTGCTCGCCTGGTACCGAGGGGCCGTCGATCCGGAACGTCTGGCCCGGGAGGCCGAAGCGCTCGCTCCCGAGGTGCTGGCCGCAGCGACCGATGAACTCGTCGAGTCCTTGCTCGCCGCCGAGGGTCCCGAGGGTCTTGCGCTCCGTCCCGGTGTCGAGCCGTTCGTTCGCCCCGTCGGGACCGGGTTGCGTCACCTCGTCGCTGCTGGCGCACTGACCAGTTCCGCCATGGACCTCGTGTCGGAATCGCTGCGCGTGCCGGCGGACCGCACGAGTCGCCGGACGCGCCTCGAGTGTCTCGAGCGGGCCCTGGGGGATCCCGCCGTCGTGGCCGAGGCGCTCGAACGCTGTTCCGCCGATGCGCAGGCCGCCTACCTGCGCCTGGCGGCCGAGCCGAGGGGCCTGCCGGTCGCCGAACTCGGCTGCTCCTGGTACCTCGGCGGCCTGCACGGGCGCCTCGCCCGCACGGCGTGGAACCGCCCGACGACCCCGGTGCACGAACTCGTCGAGGCCGGGCTGGCGTGGGTCGACACCGACGCCCAGGTCTGCGTGCCGTTCCTGGACGCCGTCGTCGCTCGCCACGGCCGCCTCCACCGCGAGTGGCCGGCGGCCCCCGTCCATCCCGTGGCCCCCCTGGCTGCAGCGGGGGGCCCGCCGTCGGCTCCCGGTCGGGTCCAGGCGCTGCTCGGATTCTGGCGCCGGCGGCCGGCCGAGGGGCTCAAGTCCGGCGGCCTCGGGGTGCGAGCGGTGACGAGCGCAGCGAAACAACTCGGGATCCCGGAGACCGACGGCAAGGTGCTCGGTGCGGTGGCCCGGCGCCTCGGTCTCCTCGAGCGGGTCGAGCGTGTCGAGGGCTCCGGTCGCCGCGCGACGGTGCGCGTGGAGTTCGTACCGTCGGCTCGCGCCGAGGCCTTCGACGCCTTGGCGTTCGAGGACCGATGGGCTGCCGTCGTCGGGTCGTGGCTCGACGAGGACGAACCGGGCCCGGACGTGTCGTTCCTGCGCCGGACCGTCGTCGCGGACCTCGCCGGGCTCGCACCCGATACCGGGGTGCCCGAAGCGTCCTTCGTCGCCTGGGCGGTCCGGTCGCGCACGGTGAGTGCTGCTCGCCCGGCCCAGCTGCCCGAACTGCTCCAGGGACTGCGAGCGATCGGACTGGTGCCGCTGTCGGGGCCGGTCGGGCTGACCGAATCGGCGCGCGCCGTCCTGCGGGACCCGGCGTCGGTGCGGTTGGGCGGGAGCGGTCGGATCGTCGTCCAGGCCGATCACACGGTCGTCGTGCCGCCCGACGTCGAACCCGACCTCGTCGCCCGTATCGAGCGTCTTGCGACCGTGGTGTCCGAGGGCGCTGCGCGTGTCTACCGGCTCGACGTCACCCGGATCGCTGCGGCCGCCGCCGACGGCGAGACCGCCGAGTCGATCCTCGGAACCCTGGCCGCCTCGGGTCCGGTGCCGGCCGCTGTCGCCCGGCTCGTGACCGATGCGGTGCGCTCGACCGGGGGCCTGCGCACCCTCGACGCAGCCTGTGTCGTCGTCGCTGCCGACCCGGCGGCCCTGGCCCGCGCCGTGGCCGTGAAGGCCGCTCGGCTCGTGCCGGTGGCGGCCACTGTGGCGGTGTCCAACCTGTCGTCGGCCAAGGTGCAGGCGGCGCTGCGGGCCAAAGGAGTGCACCTCGACGCCGAGCCGGCGATCCCGCCGCCGACCCCGCCGCCGAGCCAGCCGGCTCGGCTTGCGTCGACGGCGTTCGGGCCGAGCCGGACCCTGCAGCCCGACCGGGCTGTGTTCGAGTCCATCCTGGGGGCAGGACGATGAGCGATCCGACCAACCCGTTGATCGTGCAGAGCGATCACACCGTGCTGCTCGAACTGGCCAGCCCGCGCGCCGACGAGGCCCGGGCGGCGCTGGTGCGTTTCGCCGAACTGGAGAAGGCGCCCGAGCACGTGCACACGTACCGGATCAGCCCGCTGTCGCTGTGGAACGCCGCCGTCGCCGGGCTCGAGCCCGGCGAGGTCGCCTTTGCGCTCACTGGCCTCGCGAAGTACCCGGTGCCCCCCTCGGTCCTGGCCGAGATCCGCGACCAGATGGGTCGCTACGGCCGACTCCGGCTGGTGCGCGATTTCGACTCGGGCGCTCTGGCGCTCACCACGGCCGAGCCGGCGCTCCTCGTCGAGGTGGCCCGGGACAAGGGGGTCGCCGCGCTGCTCGGCGAGCGTCTGGACGGCAACCGGTACGCGGTGCGCCTGGGCGACCGGGGTCCCTTGAAGCAGTCGTTGCTCCGCCTGGGCTGGCCCGTGGCCGACGAGGCCGGGTACAGCGAAGGTTCGCTCCTCGACGGCGCTGCGCTGCGGTGCGAACTGCGGGGCTATCAGGCGGACGCCGCGTCGGCGTGGTGGGCGAACGGCTCCGAGGCCGGGGGCAACGGGGTGCTCGTGTTGCCGTGCGGGTCGGGCAAGACGGTGATCGGTCTGGCCGCGCTCGCAGCGGCGGGAACGCACACCCTGGTGATCGCCACGTCGATCACGTCGGCCCGGCAATGGATCCGCGAGATCCTCGACAAGACGAACCTCAGCCCGGATCTCGTCGGGGAGTACTCCGGCGATCGCAAGGACATCCGGCCCGTCACCGTCGCCACCTACCAGGTGCTCACCTGGAGCCCAGCGGGTGTCGCCGACGTCGCACCGCTCGAGCAGCGCCATCCCCACCTCGCCTTGTTCGATCGTCAGGAGTGGGGGCTGATCGTCTACGACGAGGTGCACCTGCTGCCGGCCCCGGTGTTCCGGGCCACGGCGCGCATCCAGTCGGTCCGCCGTCTGGGGCTAACCGCAACGCTGGTGCGCGAGGACGGTCGGGAGGCCGACGTGTTCTCCCTCATCGGACCCAAGCGCTTCGACGTGCCGTGGAAGGAACTCGAGGCGCAGGGTTGGGTGGCTCCGGCCGTCTGCACGGAGGTGCGTGTCTCGCTCGGTGAGGACCAGCGCATGGCGTATGCGATGGCCGAACAGGCCCAGCGGTACCGCATCGCCGCGACGGCGGCGGCCAAGCTCCCGGTGGTCGCCGACCTCGTGCGCAACCACGCCGAGGACCGGATCCTGGTGATCGGGCAGTACGTCGAGCAGCTGCGGGTGCTCGCTCGCGCGCTCGACGCACCGCTCGTCACCGGTCAGACCGCCCAGGCCACCCGCGAGCAGCGGTTCGACGCCTTCCGTCGGGGGGAGCTCCGTGTGCTCGTGGTGTCGAAGGTGGCGAACTTCTCGATCGACCTTCCGGAGGCGAACGTGGCGATCCAGGTCTCGGGGACCTTCGGGAGCCGGCAGGAGGAAGCGCAACGACTCGGGCGGATCATGCGGCCGAAGGCCGACGGAGGGCAGGCCCGGTTCTACACGGTGGTCGCCCGCGACACCGTCGACCAGACCTTCGCCCTGCACCGGCAGCGGTTCCTGGCCGAACAGGGCTACGCCTACGACGTGGTCGACGCCTGACCTGCCCGACCGGTCTCAGTACGGGTCGCCACCCTCGAGGAACCGGCGCGGCGTGTCGATCAGCATCGTGTCGATCTGCGTGTCGGTGACGCCGGCCTCCCGCAGCATCGGCAGCACGTCGTGGCTGATGTGCAGGTAGTGCCAATGGGGCATCGTGGAGGGTGGGATCTCCCCGGGGATCCAGTCGAGGTAGCACGATGCGTCGTGGCTGAGGACCATGCGATCGGCGTAGCCGCGCCGGCACAGCTCCGCGATCACCTCGACCCGCTTGGCGGTCGGCAGGTAGCCGTCGATGCCGAAGCGGTCCATGCCGAGTATCGAACCGTTGTCGATGAGCTCCTCGAGGTAGCCGAGGTCGTCGGTGTCGCCGCTGTGGCCGATCACGACCCGAGAGAGGTCGACGCCCTCGGACCGGAAGATCTCCTGCTGCTCGAGACCCCGCCGGCTCGCCGCATGGGTGTGGGTGGTGATGGGCGTACCGGTGGCACGGTGGGTCTTCGCGCAGGCCCGCAGCACCCGCTCGACCCCCGGGGTGATGCCGGCGCGGTCGGTCGCGCACTTGATGACGCCCGCCTTGATGCCGGTGTTGGCGATGCCGTCGGTGATGTCCCGCACGAAGAGGTTCACCATCGGATCACTGCCGCCGGGCCCGCTTCCGGGGGTGCGCCGGCCCCAGTAGTGGGGGAGCTCGTCGAAGGTGTAGAGGCCGGTGGCGCACACGATGTTCAGCTCGATGCGCTCGGCCAGCGTCTTGATGCGGGGGATGTAACGGCCGAGGCCGAGCGCCGTCGGATCGAGGATCGTGTCGATGCCCGACGCCTTCAGCTCGGTGAGGCGCCGGGCGGCATCGGCGAGGCGCCCCTCTTCGTCTCCCCAGTCCTCCGGGACGTTGTTCTGCATCTCGGGCGAGATGATGAACACGTGCTCGTGCATGAGAACCCGACCGAGCGCACCGGCATCGATCGGGCCGCGAACGGTTTGGACGGTCCCCATGGGCCGTGACCGTAGCGGGCCGCCTGCTCAGCCCCGATCCGCCGGTCGCAGCCGCACCGCGTCCCGCCCGGCGTTCTTCGCGTCGTAGAGCGCGAGGTCGGCTCGGGCGAACGCGTCGTCGATGCTGGCGTCGTCGCCGGCGAGCACGCTGAGGCCGATGCTGATCGTGAACGGGATCGGTCCTCCCGGTGTGGTGAGCGGCTCGGCGGCGACGGTGGCACGAATCCGCTCGGCGAGTTGCGCCGCCTGGTCGAGGCCGGTGTCGGGCAGGAGCAGCGCGAACTCCTCACCTCCCGTGCGGCCCAAGAGATCGGTCGGGCGCACCGTGGCCGCGACGACCCGCACGAGGTGCTTCAGGACCTCGTCGCCGGCCGCGTGACCGTAGGCGTCGTTGACCTGCTTGAAGTGGTCGATGTCGATCACCGCGAGCGCAGCGAGTGCTTCCGGGTGACGGCGGATCCGCTCGAGCTCGGCGCCGGTGCGCTCCATGAAGCTCCGGCGGTTGGCGGTACCGGTCAGGAAGTCCGTGGTGGCTTGGCGGGCGAGTTCCCGGGCGAGGCGCACCCGCTCGGTGATGTCTTCGAACGAGGCGTACACCTGCTCGAGTTCGCCGTCACGGAACAGCGGGACGGAGTTGACGAGGATCCAGACGTAGCTCCCCGCCGGCGTGTGGACGCCCATCACGCTGCGCACCGGCTCCCCGGTCCGCAGCGTGATCATCGCCGGATGCTCCTCTCCGGGGAGGTCCGTGCCGTCCTCGCGCAACGCTCGCCACGACGGATCCATCGACGTCCGCCCCTGCATCTGGTCGAGCGTCAAGCCGAGGATCCGCTGCGCGGACGGGTTGGCCGCCGTGATCGCGCCGGACCGGTCCTGGTAGACGATGCCCTGAGGGACGGTCTCGAACAGGGTCCGGAACCGCTCCTCGCTCGCACGCAACGAGGCCTCCACCGCCTTGCGTACGGAGATGTCGGTCATGATGCCGGTCCACGTGAAATCCCCGTCGGCGTCCCGGCGGCCGACGGCTCGCACGTGGAGCCAGCGCTGCTGCCCGGTGCGGCTCTCGATTCGGTACTCGTGCTCGAGCGGCTCGAGCGTCCGCACCGAGTGCATCACGGCTGCCCGATAGGCGGCCCGGTCCTCGGCCACGATGCATTCGGCGAGCGCCTCCCGCCGCTCGAGGGCTTCGGCGACGGTGATCCCGAACAGCTCCTCGATGGCCGGGCTCAGGTAGGTGTAGCGCCAGCCGGGGCCGTTGCCGTACCGGGTCTGGTACGCAGCGCCCGGAATGGACGCCACGAGGTCGGCGAGGGAGAGCGCGCCGGGATCAGTGTCGTCCATGGTTTCGCGTGACGGCGGCGGCGCTGGTCGGGGTGGGGGCCGAAACACAGAAGTAACACGGAGGAAGCATTTGGAGGGGTCTCCATCCCTGCAGCCGTCTCCGCACGACGCAAGGATAAGCGGCGGCCCGGAAGGAGAGGGTGAGATGGAAACCACCATGGAAAGCGGAAACCTGGCGTGGATCCTGGTATCGGCGGCGCTGGTGCTGTTCATGACGCCAGGCCTTGCCTTCTTCTACGGAGGCATGGACCGGTCGCGCAACGTCCTCAACATGTTGATGATGAACTTCTACTGCGTGCTCGTGGTGCCGCTCGTGTGGTGGGCGGTCGGCTACTCGCTGGCGCAGTCGCCGTTCGAGAACGACTTCATCGGCGGCTTCGACAGCGCGTTCCTGAGGGACCTGACCACCGTCGGTGACGGCAGCAAGCTCGCCACGGTGGCCTTCCTCGGGATGTTCGCCGCCATCACGCCGGCGCTGATCTCGGGCGCCGTGGCCGATCGGATGCGCTTTCGGGCCTGGGCCCTGTTCGTCCCGCTGTGGTCGGTGCTCGTGTACGTCCCGGTGTTCAAGTGGGTCTACGGGGGATGGCTGGGGCAGCGCGGCTCGATCGACTTCGCCGGGGGCACGGCGATCCACGTGAACGCCGGGATCGCGGCCCTCGCTGCCGTGCTCGTGCTGGGCAAGCGTCGGGGCGACGTCCATCCGCCGCACTCCATGCCGCTCGTGATGATCGGTACGGGGATCCTGTGGTTCGGTTGGTTCGGCTTCAACGCCGGCTCGGCGCTCGCCGCGAACGGCACCGCAGCGCAGGCGTTCATGAACACGTTCCTGGCCGCGGCCGCAGCGGGCCTCGCCTGGATCGTGGTCGAGTGGTTCCGCGACGGACACCCGACCAACCTCGGGGCGGCCTCGGGCATCGTGGCCGGCCTGGTGGCGATCACCCCGGCGGCGGGGTACGTGTCGGGCCCGGCGCCGCTGGCGATCGGCGCCGTCGCCGGGGTCGTGTGCTGCTACGCCGTGCGCCTCAAGAGCCGCTTCGGCTACGACGACGCACTCGACGTCGTCGGCGTCCACTTCGTCGGGGGACTGGTCGGCTCGGTGTTGATCGGGTTCTTCTCCGACCCGGACTTCTTCGAGGGTTCCTTCGACGCCGGCCTGTTCTACGGCGGCGGGGCCGGCCTGCTCCTGGAGCAGGTGCTGGCGAACCTGGCAGCGATCGTGTGGTCGTTCGTGCTCACGCTCGGGATCATGGTGGCGCTGAAGAAGACGATCGGCGTGCGGGTGAGCGAAGAGACCGAGTCGATGGGCCTCGACCAGGCCGAACATCGCGAGTCGGCCTACCACCAACTCGGCTGAGCGTTCGACGGTCTTGCCGCCGGGCCCGGCCCGGCGGCAAGAATGCGAGCGGCAGGCGCCGCCGCTCCGGGGGACGGGGTCGAGCGACGCCGCCGGGGAGGGGAACCGTGGACACGTCGGTCAGCGAGGAGCAGCGCGCGTTGCTCGACGCCTCCAAGCAGTTCATGGAACGCTCCTGCCCGGTCGCGACGGTGCGCTCCGCCGACCAGCGGGATGCTGCCTTCACGGCGGCGTACCGATCCCAGGCGGCCGAACTCGGCTGGTTCTCGATGCTCGTGCCCGAGGCGCTCGGGGGCGGCAGCGTGTCCGACAACGGGGTGGTCGATGCGGCCCTGATCGCGTTCGAGCGAGGGGCACGCCTCCAGCCCGGTGCCTTCGTCGGCACGAACGTGGCCGCATACGCGATCGCCGTCGCCGGATCCGACGAACTGCGCAGCACGGTCCTCGGGGATCTCGTCGCCGGGGTGGCCTCGGCGTCGTGGGCCGTTGCGAGCGTGGGGGACCGTGCCCTCGAGGGCGGGGTCGACGCCCGCGCCGACGGGTCGGGTGGCCTGGTGCTGTCGGGCGCGAAGACCGCGGTGCAGGACGTCGAGGCGTCGTCGTGGCTGCTCGTCACCTGTCGCGCCTCGGCGGGGGCAGCGCAGGTGGTGGTGCGGGCCGACGCCCCCGGGGTCACCGTCACCCCGCTCGAGTCGCTCGACTTGAGCCGCCGGTTCTCCGAGGTGCGCTTCGACGAAGTCGCCGTCCCGGCCTCGGCGGTCGTGGGCACGCCCGGCGAGGTCGGCGATCTGCTGGCGCACCAGCTGGCCCTCGCCGCCACGCTCACGATGGCCGAGTCGGTCGGGGCGATGGACCACGAGTTCGAGATGACCGTGCAGTACGCCAAGGACCGGATCGCATTCGGCCGACCGATCGGATCGTTCCAGGCGGTCAAGCACCTGCTCGCCGACACGAGCCTCGCGCTCGAGATGGGCAAGGCGGTGGTGCTGGCGGCGTCCCGTTCGCTCGGCGCCGGGGACGGCTACGGGGTGGAGGCCGCCTCCATCGCCAAGGCATTGGTCAGCGATGCTGCGATCGACCTGGCGCAGAACTGCTTCCAGGTGTTCGGCGGCATCGGGTACACGTGGGAGCACGACCAGCATCTGTTCCTGCGCCGTCTGACGACGGATGCAGGTCTGTACGGCGACGCGGCCTGGCACCGCGAGCGCCTGTGTCAGTTGGCGGGAATCTGAGAACCGGGGAGCACCGATGAGCCGAGACACCACCATCGACGTCGAGACGTTCCGCCTCGAGGCGCGCGCCTGGATCGAAGCCAACCTCGAGCGCCGGCCGCGCGGTGCCGACGGCGGCCGCATCGAGCGCGAGGACGCCACCCCGGACACGGTGGCCAAGGCCAGGGTCCTGCAGCGCAAGCTGTTCGACGCCGGTTACGCCGGGATCTCCTACCCGGTCGAGTACGGCGGCCGTGGCCTGACCGCACTCCACGAGCGGGCCTTCCGGGAGGAGGCGCTCGGCTACGTCCTGCCCGACTTCGGCGCAGCGGGCGGGGTGACGATGGGCCCGATCGGCAAGTCGCTGCTTGCGCACGGCGCGCCCGAGTTCCTCCGGCGGCACATCCCGCGGATCCTGTCGGGCGAGGAACTCTGGTGCCAGTTCTATTCCGAGCCCGAGGCCGGTTCGGACCTCGCCGGCATCCGGACCCGGGCCGTGCGCGACGGCGATCGGTGGATCATCAGCGGTTCGAAGATCTGGTCGAGCGGCGCGCATCTCGCCGACTGGGCGATGTGCCTCGCCCGCACCGATTGGAATGCGCCCAAGCACCGCGGCCTCACGTGGTTCGCCGTGCCCACCGACGCCAAGGGTGTGACGATCCGCCCGATCGTCCAGATCAACGGCAGCACCGGATTCTGCGAGGAGTTCCTCGACGAGGTGGAGGTGACCGGCGAGGACGTCATCGGCGAGGTGAACCTCGGCTGGACGGTCACGCAGACGATGCTCGTGTACGAGCGTGGTGCGGGTGAGACCGCCGGCATCCCGCGAGAGCCGCGCCGCTTGGCTCCCGATCTGGTGGCGCTGGCCAAGCGGGTGGGGCGCACCGAGGATCCCGCTGCACGTCAGGCCATCGCCCGCGCGCACATCAACGACTTCGCTCAATACCACCTCGGTCGCCGGATCGCCGAGCGGCTGCGGACCTCGACCACGCCGGATCCGGCCACGGCGGCCTACAGCAAGCTGGCGGCGGGCATCTACACGCCGATGCGAGCCCGGTTGGCCCTCGAGGTGGGCGGGCCCGCCGCACTGACCTGGTCGAGCGATGACGAGGGCGGTCGGCAACCCTCGCTCGACTACCTGAACGGGCGGATCGTCGCCATCGCCGCCGGCACCAACGAGATGCAGCGCAACGGGATCGGCGAGCGGGTGCTCGGGCTGCCACGCGAGCCCAGCTTCGACACGAACAAGCCGTTCAACGAGGTGATCAAGGCCGCTCGCAACTGGGACAGCAAGGTCGGCTGAGCGCGCCGGGGGTCGCGGTCGACCTCGCCCGAGGACCGTCGTCTGTCAGGCTGCCCGCATGCAGGTCCACCTCGTCGACGGCACCTACGAGCTGTTCCGCCAGCACTTCGGGCAGGCGGCTCGCCACGCGGACGCCGGTCCGTACGACGGCGCCGCCGGAGTGGTGCGGTTCGTGCTCTCGCTGATCGAGCAAGGGGCCACGCACGTCGGGGTGGCCTCGGACCACGTCATCGAGTCGTTCCGCAACGACCTGTGGCCCGGGTACAAGACCTCGGCGGGGATGCTGCCCGAGCTGCTCGCCCAGATCCCGGTGCTCGAGGAGTCGCTGACCGCGCTCGGGATCACGGTGTGGCCGATGGTCGAGTTCGAGGCCGACGATGCGTTGGCGTCGGCCGCCGCCGTCGCCGAGGCCGACCCCCGGGTGACCGAGGTCCGGATCCTCACCCCGGACAAGGACCTCGGTCAGTGCGTGCGAGGGGCGCGGGTCGTGCAGTTCGACGTCCGCAAGCAGGCCGTGATCGACCACGGTGCCGTCGTCGCGAAGTTCGGGGTCGCGCCGGTGTCGATCCCCGATTGGCTGGCGCTGGTCGGCGACTCGGCCGACGGGTTCCCGGGCATCGCCGGCTGGGGCGCCAAGTCCGCCGCGGCCGTGCTCGCCCGCTACGGGCACCTCGAAGGGATCCCTTCGGCCGTCGGTCAGTGGGACGTACCGGGGCTGCGCGGGGCGGCAAAACTCTCGGCCGCGCTCGAAGCCGGTCGGGACCTCGCTCTGCTGTTCCGTCGTGTGGCCACGTGCGTCACGACCGTGGCCGTGGGAACAGTCGACGACTGGCGTTTCACGGGTCCGACCGATGCCGCGGTCGATGCCGCTCGCCGTCTCGGCCAGCCTGCCCTCGCCGCGCGGGCCCGGCGGCTCGGCGCCGTGGCGACTGGCACAGCGACCTGAACGCTCCGCCGGGAACAGTCGGGATCTGCTCAACGTTGTGCAGGAGCAGCCGATGAGAACGTCGGACGAGTTGGGGGAGGCCCACCATGCAGGCAGGTGACGTGATCGAGTTGACCGTCGGCGACGAGGACGTGACCGCAGTGGTCCTGCTGGTCAACGACACCCACGTGATCCTCGACGTCTGCGACGGCAGCGTGCCGGCGGTGTTCGAGCTCGGCGAGCTGGGTTCGTTCCGGGTGTTCCGGCCCGAGGCGTTCGCTGCCGCTGCCTGACCCGGCGCTCGGGGGCGCTCGACGGCGCCCGCCAGGACGAGGCGCATCCGGTTGGTGCGGGCCGCCGGAGGCGCCTCGTTGCGCGTCCGGCGGCCCGAGACCGCGGGGCGGAGTGCCCGTCAATCCAGGTAGCCGGCCGCTTTCGAGACCCGCTCGATCGCCGGGAGCCAGTCCATGACCGACCGGACCCGCCCGCTGCCGCCGAGGGACAGCTCGTCGGCCCGACGAAGGATCACGGCGTCGCGCCACCACCGGCTCGCGCGGAAGCGGTCGACCTCGTCGGGATCCATGCCGAGGCCGAGCACGGCGCTCCGGTGGGACGCGACGGCATCGCGGGCCGCGTCGGCCGTCGCCAGGTACCGGGCGGCGTCGTCGTGCTCGGCAACGATCTCGGCCACCCTGGCCCCGAGGATGATGCCGACGAAGTAGGCCCCGTTGCGGGCATGGTCGTCGAGGTCCTCGGACCGAAGCACGAGGCCGAGGTCGTGGACCAGGCCGGCGACCTGCAGGGTCTCGTCCTCCGGGAACGCGTGCGCAAGGACCTCGGCGCACGAAAGCAGGTGATGCAGCAACGTCGGGCCTTCATCGGTGCGCACCCGATCAGCGGCGCGCAGCGCCCGGAGCAGATCGTCGACACTCGCCGCCACCCCGGGCAGGTCGACCCCGAAACGCAGTCCCATGCGGACCCATCGGCAGCGGTGCTCCGGACTTGATGGGCCGGACGGATCATCTCGTTTCGAGCACGCTCCGCAGGTCGAGCGGGGTCGCCACGTCGAGTTGGTCGTACCGACAGCTCGCCGCCATGCGGTCCGGGCGCCAGCGGACGAAGTGCGCCGCATGGCGGAACCGGCGGCCCTGGAGCTGACTGAATCCGACCTCGGCCACCAGCTCGGGCCGGATCGGGACCCACGACAGGTCCTTCCCGGCGTTCCAGCGACTCGTCCCGCCGGGGAGTCGGGTCGCGTCGTGTGCTGCGCCCTCCGCCCAGTCCCGCCAGGGATGGTCGCGCAGCGCGTCGGCCTCGAGTGGCAGCAACTCGGCGCGCAACTCGGTTCGTCGAGCGGCGGAGAACCCGCTCGCCACCCCGACGTGGTGGAAGTGCCCGCTGTCGTCGGCGAGGCCGAGCAGCAGCGAGCCGACACCCCGCCCGTCGGCGTGTACCCGGTAGCCGGCGACCACGCAGTCGGCGGTGCGCCGGTGCTTGACCTTCACGAGCGTGCGCTTGTCGGGGGTGTACGGGCTGTCGAGCGGCTTGGCGACGATGCCGTCGAGACCGGCGCCCTCGAACCGGGTGAACCAGTCCACCGCCTGGCGGTGGTCGGTGGTGATCGGCGAGCGGTGGATCGGGTCGGCGGTGCCGCCGAGCACGGCGTCGAGTCGGCGGCGTCGTTCGGCGAGCGGGGTGGCCAAGAGCGACTCGTCCCCGAGGGCGATGAGATCGAAGGCGACGAACACCGCCGGCGTCTCCCGGGCCAGGCGATCCACCCGGCTCGCCGCCGGGTGGATCCGCTGTTGCAGCGCGTCGAAGTCGAGCCCGCCACCCGCCACCGGGACCACGAGTTCGCCGTCGACGACGACCCGCTCGGGGAGCTGCGCGCGGATCGGCGCAAGCAGCTCGGGGAAGTACCGGGTGAGCGGACGCTCGTTGCGGCTGCCGAGCACGACGTCGTCGCCGTCACGGAACACGATGCAGCGGAAGCCGTCCCACTTGGGTTCGAAGGCCCAGCCGGGTCCGTCGGGCAACGCGTCCGCGCTGCGGCACAGCATCGGTGCGAGCGGCGGCCGGACCGGAAGGGGCACGGCGTCAGCCTGCCAGGCTCCGGGCGTTCAGTGGGCTCGGCGGACGCGCACGACCATCACGCCGATCGGCGCCCCCACCATGGCGAGCAGCACGGCGACGGGCAGCACCGTGCCGAGCGCCCGGGTCGATTCGCCCGACTCGGTCACCCGTTCGGGCGCGACGGGATCCGCTCCCGGGACCACCCGGCGAAGGTGCTCGGCCTGGTCACGAGCGAGGGCGGACAACGTGGGCTCGTCGAACAACCCGGCCGGGGTGAACGAGATCGACACCGCGACGGGACCGCGCTGCACGACGAAGGCATCGAAGCGGCGCTCACCGGCCCCGGCCCACGACACCCGGGACACGCCGGGGAGGCCCGGCACGGCGAGAAGCGTTCCGCCGCTGGCCCGCGCTGCGTCGATGAACGCCCGCGCGTACTCCCGGGCCAGGGCCTCGTCGCGCAGCCGTGTCGCGACGGCGAGCACCGTCTGGCCGACGGGCCCGGCGGTGCGGTCCCACGTCCGCACGTGTCCCGCCACGACGCTCGGAGCCGCGGCGCCGTAGACCCCGGTCAGATCGGCGACGGCTCGGTCCTGGGGCCGCTCGAATCCGGGGAGCGAGTCGAGCAGGGTGGCCGGGAGCGCCGGGATCCCAGCGGGATCCGGGGCGGCGGTCGCGGTCGCCGGTGGCATGCCGACCGACGCGAGCACGCCGGCAACGAGCGCAAGGACCCACCTGGTCACGTCAGGGCTCTATGCGCGCCGAGGGATCCGGCGCGCTCGACTCGGCGCGCGGGCCGCTCAGCCGGCGCGGCGCACGAGCAGCGACGGGAGGGAGCGGAACCCGCCCATCCACTGCAGCGCCGGCTCCTCGCCGGCGAAGCTCGGTCGTCCGACGGCCTCGAGGAGTCGGCGCGTGCCGAGCACCGCCTCGGCCCGGGCGAGTTCGTAGCCGAGGCAGAAGTGCTTGGCGACGCCGAACCCGAGATGGGAGTTGCGTCCCTCGACGAGGCCGCCGACGCGGACCTCCTTGCCGAGGTGCAACTCCGGCCGGTCCATCCGGTAGGCCCGGGGGTCCGGGCCGAAGATCGTCTCGTCGTTGTTGGCCGAGGCCACCCCGAGTCGCACCCAGGACCCTTCCGGGATCTCGACGCCGTGCCAGGTGAACGACTCCGTGGCGATGCGGTCCTCCCACTGGACCGGCCCGTCCTTGCGCATCGACTCGCTGAAGGCGGCATCGAGCAAGTCGGGGTCGGCGAGGACGGCGTCGAGGGCGTCGGGTGTGCGCAGGAGGTTCCACCAGAGGTTGGCGATCGCCTTGTCGGTCGTCTCGCCGCCGGCGACCAGCATGAGCGACACGAAGCTCTTCACCTCGTCGTCGCTGAGCCGGTTCCCGTCGGCCTCGGCGAAGGCGATGCGGGTGAGCAGGTCGGTGCCCGGGCAGGCCCGCCGCTCGGTGAGCAGCGGCTCGACGAACGCGCACACCTCGGCGTGCGCAGCCTGACCGGCGGCGCGCAGGTGGTTGGTCCGGCCGAGGCCGGACATCATCGTGGAGTACCAGCGGTGGAACTGTTCGTGGTCGCGTTTGTCGAACGCGAGCATGTCCAGGATCACGTTGATCGGCAGCCGGGTGGTGAAACCGTCGACGAGATCGAACTCGGCCCGTCCGGCGATGCCCTCGATCAGCTCGGCGATGTTCCGCTCGAGCACGGGCAGGAAGGCGGCGAGCCGTTTGCCGACGAACTCTGGTGCGACCACCGAGCGGCGCGCGACGTGATCGGGCCCGTCGAGGTCGAGCATCGTCGAGCCGAACACCCGCCCGGTCGTGAACAGGTAGCTGCGGTTCGACAGGCGCTCGTGGTCGCGGAAGCCGACGTCGACGTCGGCGTGACGGGACACGACGAACGCCCCGCTGATCGTGTCGTGGAACACCGGGTGCTCGTGGCGCAGCTCCCGCCAGACCGGATGCGGATCGGCGCGAAAGGCGTCGGAGTAGAGGTCGTCGGGAACCACCGTCATGTCTCGACGCTAACGGCCGGCGCCCCTAGCCTCTGGGTCGGCCACGGGGAGGTCGCGATGACCGAGGTTCGCAATGCCTGGGCGGAACGGGAGTTGCGCCATGCGTTCTGCCGGTTCTGCCATGCCTTCTGTTCCGTGAAGGTGGAAGTCGCCGGCGGCCGGCCCGTCCGGGTGATCGGCGACGTCGACAGCCCGATGTACGAGGGATACACGTGCGCGAAAGGTCGGGCGCTGCCCGACCAGCACCGCGGTCCGGGGCGCCTGGTGCACAGCCTGCGGCGCGACCCCGACGGCGAGCAGCGCCCGATCCCCTCGGGGCAGGCGATGGACGAGATCGCGGCCCGGTTGCGCGATCTGATCGCCGAGCACGGGCCCCGCTCGGTCGCGGCCTACACCGGCACGTTCTCGTTCCACTACCCGGCCGGCAACGAGATGTGCAAGGCCTTCATGCAGGCCATCGGTTCGCCGATGCGGTTCTCCTCGGGCTCGATCGACCAGCCCGGTAAGGGGGTGGCCCGCGCCCTGCACGGTTCCTGGTCGGCCGGTCCGCAGCCGTTCGACTCGGCCGACACGTGGATGCTGGTCGGCGCGAACCCGACGGTGTCGATGTGGGGCGGCATCCCGCAGTACAACCCGGCCAAGCGCCTGCGTGAGGCCAAGGCCCGGGGGATGAAGCTGGTGGTCATCGATCCGCGCCGGACCGAGGCCGCTGCGAACGCCGACGTGTTCCTGCAGCCCGTCCCGGGTCACGACCCCGAGGTGCTGGCCGGGATCCTCCGGGTGATCCTCGCCGAGGGCCTGCACGACGCCGACTTCGTCGCCGCCGAGACGGTCGGTCTGGAGGAGCTGCGCGCCGCGGTCGAGCCCTTCACGCCGGACGAGGTCGCCCGCCGGGCCGGGGTGCCCGCACCGGAGGTCGTGCGGGCGGCCCGGGTGTTCGCTTCCGGACGGCGCGGGTCGGTGACCGCCGGGACCGGGCCGAACATGGCGCCGCACGGCACCCTGACGGAGTACTTGATCGCCTGCATCCAGACGGTCTGCGGCCGCTGGCTGCGCGCCGGCGAGGAGGTCGCGAATCCGTTCGTGCTGGCGCCCGCTCGCCCGGCCAAGGCCCAGGCCGACGCCCCGGTCGCGGCCTGGGGCTACGGCGAGCAGCTCCGGGTGCGAGGCCTCGGCGACAACGCCGGTGGGCTGCCGACGGCGGCACTCCCCGACGAGATCCTGCTCGACGGTCCCGGACGGGTCCGGGCCCTGATCTCGTTGGGCGGCAACCCGGTCGCTGCATGGCCGGACCAGATCAAAGCGATCGCCGCCATGGACGCGCTGGACCTGAACGTCACGCTCGACATGAAGCGGTCGGCCACGGCCAAGCTCGCCGACTACGTCGTGGCCCCCAAGCTCGGTCTCGAATGCGACGGCATCACCCTGCCCAACGAGACGATCTGGGGATACGGCGCGGCCACGACGGGGTATCCCGCCCCCTACGCCCAGTGGCATCCCGCGGTCTGCGAACCGCCGGAGGGGTCCGACGTCATCGAGGAGTGGGAGTTCTTCTGGGGTCTGGCCGTGCGAATGGGGCTGCAGCTGCGCTTCGCCGGGGTCGAGCTCGACATGGAGCGTGCCCCGACCACCGACGAACTTCACCAGCTCCTGTGCCGCAAGGGTCGTATCCCCCTCGAGGAGGTGAAGCGCCACCCCAGCGGGGCGATGTTCCGGGATCCCTCGATCCGGGTGCAGCCCAAGGACGACGGGTGGACGCATCGGCTGCGCCTCGGGGATGTCACCATGCTCGCCGAGTTGGCCACGGTCGCCGCTGCGCCGGTGCTCGACCACGCCGGGTTCCGTCCCGACGAACGCTTCACCCACCGCCTGGTCAGCCGTCGGCTTCGCGACGTCTACAACTCCAACGGGTTGGAGATCCCCACGCTCCGGCAGCGCCACCCGACCAACCCGGCGTACCTGAATCCCGACGACTGCGCCGAGCTCGGATTCCGGGACGGCGACGTGATCGAGATCGACTCGGGTCACGCCCAGATCTACGCGGTGGTCGAGGCTGCCCCCGACGTACGCCGGGGCGTCGTGTCGATGGCCCATGCGTGGGGCGACGTGCCGAAGTGGGACACCGAGGTGCGAACGATGGGTGCCAACACCGGACGGTTGAGCCCCAACGATCGCGACCACGATCCGATCACCGGGATCCCGGTGATGTCGGCGATCCCGGTCAACCTGCGGCTCAGCGACCTCACGGTTCGAGCGTGACTCGGGCGCCGCGAACGGCGCCCGAGTCACGACACGCGTCGACCACCCGGTGTCCGCGCGCCCGGGCGAAGGCTCGCGCCCGTTCGGTATCGGGGTCGTAGCAGCCGGCCCGCTCGTGCTCGATGCCACTGCGGCGCAACAGCTTCGAGTGAACCGTGGCGATATGGCCCCACCCGAGGAATCCGACCCGCACCACGCGACGCTACCGGGGCACCAGGCGGCCATCGTGCAGGACGAGCACCCGGTGGCACAGCTGCTCGGCCTCGGCCGGGTCGTGGGTGACGTGGACCGCAGCGATGCCGAGTCGGCCGAGCAGGTCGCCGACCTCGCCGACGAGGTGGTCGTGGAGGTCCCGGTCGAGCGCGCTGAAGGGTTCGTCGAGCAACAGCAACCGAGGCTCGGGGGCGAGCGCACGGGCGAGCGCGACACGCTGGGCCTCGCCGCCCGAGAGCGTTGCGACGGCACGCCGTTGCGTTCCGGGCAGGCCGACCAGCTCGAGCAGGTCGGCCACCCGCCGGGTGATCTCTGCGGCCGGCCGGCGCTGCATGCGCAACCCGAACCCGACGTTGGCTCCCACGTCGCGGTGCGGGAACAGTTGGAGGTCTTGGAACAGCATCCCGACGCCGCGCCGGTGCGCCGGGAGCGCAGTCAGTTCCGTCGAGTCCCAGCGGATCGTGCCGGCGTCGAGCGGTTGCAGGCCGGCGATGGTTCGCAGCAGCGTGGATTTCCCTGACCCCGAGGGTCCGAGCACCCCTACGCGCTCGCCGGGGTCGACGTCGAGATCGGCGCCGGCGAGGATGACCCGGTTGCCGAAGCGGACCTCGAGGCCTCGGGCGCGCAGGCCGCTCACCAGGTGCCGTCGCTCGATCGGAACCGATCCACGGCCACCATGATCGCGGCCACGGCGAGCGCCAGCGCGAGCGCAAGCACGTAGGCCGCGGTCGCGTTGGCGGCGCCGGGCCGACCGAGCAGCTGCCCGATGGCCACCGGCACCGTGGTCGAGTCTCGTCGACTCAGGAACGACGTGGCGCCGAACTCGCCCAACGAGATCGCAGCGGCGAACCCGGCGCCGGCGGCGAGGGCCCGGGCGGTGACCGGAGCATCGACGGCGCACCACACCTGCCACGGTCGAGCACCGAGCACGGCGGCGGCCTCCCGCTGGCGGGGGTCGACGGCGCGTAGCACCGGCAGCACGATGCGCACGACGAAGGGCACCGCGACCAGGGCGTGTGCGAGCGGCACGAGCACCGGGGAACTGCGCAGGTCGAGCGGTGGGGTGTCGAAGGCCAGGAGCAGCCCCAGACCGACCGTCGCCGCCGACGTGCCGAGCGGGAGCAGGAGCGCAACGTCGAGCACTCGGCGTGCCCGGCCGCCGTAGGCGATCGCCGCGGCGGCCAGACCGCCGACGACGACGGCGATCAGGGTCGCCGCAGCGGCGTAGGCGAGCGACGTCCGAAGCGCCGCCGGGACGTCGACGAAGCGGGCGGCCGCCGTGTCGCCCCGCAGCACCGCCAACCACGTCGCCGGCGTGCCGCCCGAACCCATCGAGCGGCGCACGAGCGCCACGGTCGGGACGAGCACCAGACCGAGGGGAACGGCAAGGGCGAGGACCGCGCCGAGCCGCCGCCGCCCGCTGCGCAGGGTTTGTGGCGGCACGACGGCGCCCATCGCCCGGGTCTGCGTGCTGCGCCGTTCCTCGCCGCTCGTCCACCACAGCAGGAGCACGCCGAGCACGGCCAGTTGCACGGTGGCGATCGTCGCCGCGCCGCCGAGGTCGAGCACCTGCGTGGTCCGCCGGTACACCTCGACCTCGAGGGTCGGGTTGCGGGGGCCGCCGAGCAGGAGCGCGACCCCGAAACTGGTGGCGCAGAACAGGAACACGATCCCCGTGGCGGCCACGATCGCCGGGCGCAGCAGCGGGAGCGTCACCTCGCCGAGCACCCGCCACCGCGGGGCCCCGAGCACGGCCGCCGCCTCTTCGAGCCGCGGGTCGAGGCGCTCGGCGAGCGCGCCGACCGTTCGGACGACCACGGCCAGGTTGAACAGCACGTGGGCGACGACGACCGCTCGGGGGGTGCCGGACCAGGACTCGGGCAGCACGGCGAGGAACGCGGCCCCGACCACGACGGTCGGCAGCGCGAACGGCACCGTCAGGATGGCCCGCACGATCGCGCGGCCCGGGAACCGGGTTCGCGCCAGGACCAGCGCAGCCGGCAGGCCCACGGCCAGGGTGGCGGCGGCCGACACGACGGCTTGCCACAGCGTGAACCAGGCGGTGCGGCGCACGTCGGCGTCGCCGACCACGTCGGCGAGCGCCGACCACGACAGCCCGCGGGCCAGCACCTCGCCGAGCGGCCAGGCGAACAGCAGCGCGAGGAAGCCGGCCGGCACGACGGCGAGAGCCGGCGCGATCCGTCGACCCCACGGCGTCATCGCAGGACGATCGACGTCCACTCCTCGATCCAGCGCTCTCGGTTGGCGTCGATCTGGCCGGGCGGCAGGGAGAGCGGCGCCGGGACCGTCGCCGCCCACTTGGTGAACTCCTCCGGCACGGCGGCGTCGGTCCGCGCCGGGAACACGAACATGTTGAGCGGCATGTCCTCCTGGAACTCCTTCGACACCAGGAAATCGACCACCGCTCGGGCGGCGGCCTCGTTGCGGGTGCCTTTCAGGATCCCGACGAACTCGACCTGACGGAAGCAGCCGTCGGTCATCGCTTCGGTCGGCGCCACGGTCGGCTTGGGGTCCTCGGCGAACACGACCTCGGCCGGCGGGCTCGACGCATAGCTGACCACGAGCGGCCGGGGACCTTTGCCGGCCGAACCGGAGAACTCGGTCTGGTAGGCCTGGGTCCAGCCGTCGACGACCTTGACATCGTTGGCGCGCAACGCCTTCCAGTAGTCCTTCCAGCCATCGCCCTTCGCGGCGACCGTCGCGAGCAAGAACGCGAGTCCCGTCGAGGACGTCGCCGGGTTCTGCACCACGAGCTTGCCCTTGGCCGCAGGTGCGACGAGGTCGTCGAGGGTCCGGGGGGCACCGCCGGGGAACTTGGCCTTGTCGACGTTCACGCACACGTCGCCATAGTCCACCGGGGTGGCGATCCCGTTGGGGGCGATGCCGGTGAGTTCGGGCTTGAGGTTCTTCAGTTCGGCCGACACGTACGGGCTGAACAGCCCGGACTTCACGGCTCGGGACAGCAGGGTGTTGTCGACCCCCCAGAGGAGGTCGGCCTCCGGGTTGCCCTTGGTCAGGATGGCCTTGTTGAGCGTGGCGCCGGCGTCGTTGCCCTGGATGACCTCGACGGTGATCCCGGTGGCGTTCGTGAAGCCGTCGAAGATGCCCTTCGACGTCGCGAAGCTGTCGTGGGTGAGCAAGCGCACGGTGACGGCGCCGGACGACTCCGAGGACGACGAGCAGGCTGCTCCGGCGAGCGCCAGGGCGGCCAGGCCGGCGATCAGGTGGGTGGGTCTCATGGCAGTGCCTCCGGACGTAGGACGAACACGGTGCCGGTCCCGACGGCGACGGTGACCGGGGTGCGCGCGACGACGTTGGACAGCCCGCGGCTGGTGCCCGCCGTGAGCTCCTCGTCGCGCAGGGGGTACGCGAGCCCGTCGGTGGTGATGCCCGAGGCCGGGCCGCCGACGGGCAACAGGGTGAGCACCTCGCCGGCGCGAGCGGCGACGGTGACTCGGCGTCCTGCCGGCACGAGCGCGACGTGGCAGGTCCCGACCCAGGCATCGACCGTCACGTGCCGCAACGCCGGAAGCGCCAGGGCGAACAGTGTGCCGAGGAGGTGGTCGAGCCGGTCCCCGCCGCCGCTGACCACGGTGAGGTGACCGGCGCCCTGCGAGACCGCAGCCAGCAGCGCCAACTCGGTGTCGGTAGCGTCCTTGGCCGTGGGGTATCTCGTGATCGGGGTACCGGCGGCTTCGGCGGCCGCGAGGCCGGCGGCGGAGATGGAATCGAGATCGCCGACGAGCAGGTCGGGCACGAGGCCGAGCGTCGTGGCGTGATCCCACCCCGAGTCCGCAGCGATCACGTACGCGCCGGCCGGCAGCAGCGGACGGACGCGACGGTCGGGCGGGTGCCCACCGATGACGACGACAGCTCGACCGACCACGTGCTCCCTCCGCTGGCATTACCCAGATCAGGTTCCCGGGTCGGCGGCGGCGGCCGCCCTCTCAGCCCGTCGTTCCTGCGAGCTCCCCTACGTCGGACCGGCAGGCTAGCGGGAGGTCACGGCTTCGCGACGACCGGCGTCGCGCCCGGCGCACCCGGAGCACGGCGTGGCGCGGCGTCGGGCCGGCTCCGTGGGCGGCTCGACTCGACGGCGATCGCGCCGACCCCGACGACGACGAGCGCCATGCCGGCCACCTGGACCGCCGCGATGCTCTCGTCGAGCACGAGGAACGCCCACAGCGTCGCCAGACCGGGCTGCGCCAACTGCATCATGGCGATCGTCGACACGGCGAGGTGCCGCTGCGCCCACGTGAGGCAGCCGTGCGCGACCGTGCCCGAGAGCACGGCGAGGATCCCGACGGTCAGCCAGCCCCTGCCATCGAGTCCGGCCAGGTCGCCCGAGCCGATCGCCACCGGTGCGGCACCCACGATCGCACCCAGGGTCATGCCGGCCATGAACACCTTCGTGTCCATCGTCTGGCGGATGCGCTTGGCGCCGAGCAGGTAGAGGGACCAGGTGAGTACCGCCCCGGCGGCCAGCAGGTCACCGGTGACGTTGTCGTCGCCGGCCACCTTCGGCGAGCCGAGCAGTACGATGGCGACCCCGGCGAGGGCGACCAACCCGGCCCCGACGATCCGGCCGCGCACCCGTTCGCCGAGCAGCAACGCAGCGGCCGGCACCACCAGTACCGGGCTCAGGGTGCCGATGAACTCGACGTTGGCGACACGCGTCAGGCGCACGCCGGTGAAGAACAGCGAGATGTTGAACCCGAACAGCATGCCGACGGGCACCGTGCGCCGTAGATCCGCCGCCGTGATCCGGACCCGGCGGAACCCGAGCACGGCGAACCAGATCCCGGCGCCCACCACGAGGCGCCAGAACGCAACCACGGACCCGGTCGCGCCGGACCACTTCACGATCGTGGAACCGAGGCTCAGCACCACGATGCCGACCACCACGGCAGCGATGCCGCCGAGCGCGTCCGCTCGGGGCGCCGTGGCGTTGCGGCTTCGTTCTTGCACGGTGCAACCTTCGCACACACGGGCCGAGGGGGCCGGGGAGGGAGCACACACGTCATGGGACAACTCGACGGGCGCGTGGCGATCGTCAGCGGTGGCGGTCGCGGGATCGGCCGAGGTATCAGCGAGCTGCTCGCCGCCGAAGGGGCGGTGGTCGCCGTCAACTACCACCGGGACGCCGAGGCGGCCGGGGCGACGGTCGCGGCGATCGAGGCAGCCGGTGGACGGGCCAAGGCGTACCGGGCGGCGGTGGAGGATGCCGTCGAGGACGCGGCGATGGTCGACGCCGTGCTCGCCGACTTCGGCTACGTCGATCTCCTGGTGTGCAACGCCGGCATCGCGTCGAAGGGTCGAGGGGTCGCGGACACCGATCCGGCCGAGATGGAGCGGGTGGTACGTACCCATGCGTTCGGGCCGCACCACCTGTCCCGGCTGGTGATCCCGTCCATGCGCACCCGGCCGCGCGGTGACATCGTGATGGTCTCCTCGGTCGCCACCCGCCACAACATGGGGAACGGCGCGCCGTACAACATGGGCAAGGCGGCCATGGAGGCCCTGGCCTTCACCCTGGCCAAGGAAGTCCGTGACCTGGGCATCCACGTCAACGTGGTCGCGCCCGGCCTCGTCGAGACGGACATGGGGGTTCGTCTCGCACGAGCGACCCGTGGGGTCGGGAACATCCGGGAGCTCGACGACACGTCCCCGTTCGGTCGGGTGTGCCAGCCGCTCGACGTGGCCAAGGTGGTGCTGTGGCTGTGTTCCGAGGGGGCCGGCTACGTCACGGGCCAACGGATCGAGTGCGACGGTGGCGGCGCGGTGGCTCGGTACTGAACGGCCGCAGGAGCCCGTAGAGGTGGCGGGTCAGATCCAGGGCATGGCGAGCAGCCGATCGAGTACGGCTCGGTCGCCGAACACCTCGAGGCCCTCGGCCGACACCGGCACCCGGCGCCACAGCGCGAGCAGCAGCTGGGACGCCGGGCCGCGCAGCGCGACGTCGCCCTTGTGGTGCCCGAGGGTGACCGAGAGCGTTCCCGCGTCGATCCGGAACGTCCACTCGCCCTCGGTGTCGGTGCAGTGGAGATGGATCGAGCCCCCGAGGTCTACCGTCGGGCGATCCGGGACCGCGAGCACCTGCGGGATCTGGACGTCGAACACTTCGGCGAGGCCGTCGGCCGCGACGGCGGCCTCGATCGGCGTCGGCGTCGCCGTGGCGGTCTGGGCGTCCCAGCGGTGCACGGCGGTCTCCTGCACCTGGCGACGCAGCCAGAAACCGGCCAGCTGCGGCGCCGGTGAGAAGTTCCAGCACGGGGCGGTCGGGTCCGCGGCGCCGAGTGCGTCGATCAACGGTGCGATGCCCGCAGCCAGGTAGTCGATCGCGTCGGTACGGTCCGGTCGCTCGCCGAGCTCGCCCTTGCCCGGCCGCTGGCCGGTGGTCACGATGCGTGCCGCCCATCGGTGTATGAACCCGACATGGCCGGCGAGCGCAGCGAGGTCCCAGCCCGGACAGGACGGCACTGCGGCGTCGGGGCCGGCGAGCCGGCAGGCGGCGACCAAGGTGTCGGCCTCGGTGCGCAGCACGGCGAGCTGGTCGACGGTCATGGCTTCCTCCGAACGGACGGCGCGACGCCGACGACGGTAGCGTGCTTCGCATGTCGAGCATGCCGGACACGACGCCCGAGCTGGGTGCGGAGCTGGGGACCACGGTGGCCGGGGAGTTGACCGGCACCGGCCCGGCCGATCTCGTGATCACGGTGACCGAGCCGGCCCGCAGCAAGCTGATGGAGCTTCGCGACAGCGAGCCCGAGGGCGATCGTCTCGGGATCCGGATCGAGATCGTCGCCGACACCGGCCCGGAGTTCACCTACGACATGTCGTTCCAGGTGATCACCAAAGCGGCGCTCACCGACGTCGTGCGCAGCCATGACGGCTTGCGCGTGATCATCCCGGCCAAGGACACCGTGCACCTCGAAGGTGCCGTCCTCGACCACGAGCTCGACGGCTTCGTGCTGCGCAACCCGAACCGGCCGAGGCCCGTGCACCTCGGCAACCTCATCACCGGAGACGGGTTGTCGGCCGAGGTCGAGGCGGTCATCGCCGCTGAGGTCAACCCGGCGCTCGACGCCCACGGCGGGTTCGTCACCTACATCGGTCACGACGGCGAGGGTCACGCCTACCTGACGATGGGTGGAGGCTGCCACGGCTGCGCCATGAGCCGGATGACGATGCTCCAAGGCGTGCAGACGATGATCAAGCAGGCCGTGCCCGCGATCGAGCGGGTCATCGACGCGACGGATCACTCCACCGGCGCGAATCCGTACTACGCCGGCTGACCTGCGGTCGGGCGGGCCCCGCAGGGGGGGGAGTTGCAGGCCCGCCCGACGCTCTCCGCAGGGGGGAGACCTCGTGGTCAGAGTGTGCCGAGTCGTCGGGACGCCCGGGTCGCCTGCGGATGAACCGCAGATGAAGCTCCGTGCCGTTGGGACGGATCGAACGGGCATCCGTAGACTCCGCGCCGACGCGTCCGGCGCGCCGGAGCGGCGCGAGGAAGGGGAGGGCATGAAGGGGATCGTGAGCTACGGGGTCTATCTGCCCTATTGGCGATTGCAGCGCAAGGCGATCACCGGGTCGCTCGGCTCGGGCGGCGGCAAGGGCGCCCGATCCGTGGCCTCGTTCGACGAGGACACCACGTCGATGGCCGTCGAGGCCGGGCGCGTCGCGCTGCGCCAGGCGCCGGACGGCGCTTCGCCGTCGACGCTGTGGTTCTCGACGACGGCGCCGGCCTATGCCGACAAGACCAATGCGACGGCTGTCCACGCCGCACTCGGTCTCGATTCGGGCGTGGCGGCATTCGACGCATGTGGGTCCGTCGGCTCTGCGGTCGGAGCGGCGTGGGCGGCGTACCAGGCCGGCGGCCTGGCGATCCTGTCCGACATCCGCACCGGCCTCCCCGGCGGTGCGGACGAGTCCAACGGCGGCGACGGAGCCGTGGCGATCCTCTTCGGCGAGGGCGACCAGGTGATCGCCGAGCCGATCGGCGGCGCAGTGGCCACCGGCGAGTTCACGGACCGCTGGCGCGTGCCGGGCGAGGCCTACTCCAAGCAGTGGGAGGAGCGTTTCGGCGAGTTCGCGTACGCACCGCTGGTCGAGCAGGCGGTGGGCGATGCCCTCAAAGGTGCCGGCCTCAGCGGGGGCGATCTCGACCACGTCGTGCTCACCGGGCTGCACGGCCGGGCCGTGAAGGCGTCGGCCAAGACCGTGGGGGCCCGGGCCGAGGCCTACGCCGACGATCTCGCCGGCGAGATCGGCAACGCCGGCGCGGCCCAGTTCGGCATCGTGCTCGCCGACGTCCTCGACCGGGCCCAGCCCGGCCAGACGATCGCGATGGTCACCCTCGCCGACAGCGTGACGGTGTGGTTGCTGCGCACCACGGCGGCGATCGCGTCGTACACGCGTGGTCCGAGCGTCCGGGCGCAGATCGCTGCGACGAAGGACACCCTGCCCTACGCCCAGTTCCTCACCTGGCGTGGGTTCCTCAAGCGTGAACCCCCGCGCCGGCCCGAGCCGGAGCGTCCCGCCGGCCCGCCTTCGCTGCGGTCGACGAAGTGGAAGTACGGGTTCTACGGGTCGAGGGACGAAGGTGGCTTCCTCCACCTCCCGCCGTCGAGGGTGTCGATGGGCTCGGGTGCGATCGACCAGATGGAGCCGGTGTGCATGGCCGACGTGCCTGCCACCATCGCCACGTTCACGGTCGACCGGCTGGCGTTCTCGCTGTCCCCGCCCGTCGTCGCCGCCGTGGTCGACTTCGACGGTGGCGGCCGCATGCAGTGCGAGCTGACCGACGTCGATCCCGGTGCCGTGCGCATCGGGGACCGCGTCGAGATGACGTTCCGCCGCCTGTACACCCAGGACGGCATCCACGATTACTTCTGGAAGGCACGACCGATCCGCAACGCGCAGGGGAGCAACTGACATGGCATCCAAGGGCATCCGCGACCAGGTCGCGATCATCGGCATGGGCTGCACCAACTTCGGTGAGCACTGGGACCGGTCGACCGACGACATGCTCATCGAGTCGTCGCAGGCGGCGCTGCGCTCGGCCGGCATCCAGCTCGCCGACGTCGACGCCTTCTGGCTCGGCACCATGGGCTCGGGCCTGTCGGGCCTCACGCTCAGCCGCCCGCTGAAGATCGACTACAAGCCGGTCACCCACGTCGAGAACTTCTGCGCCACCGGCTCGGAGGCGTTCCGCAACGCCTGCTACGCCGTGGCGTCGGGCGCCTACGACGTGGTCATGGCCATCGGGGTCGAGAAGCTGAAGGACTCCGGGTACTCCGGCCTGGTCGTCAGCGCCCCGGCCAACGACGGCACGTCCGCCACCACCACCGCCCCGGCGTCGTTCTCGCTGCTGGCCCCGGCGTACTCGCACAAGTACGGCGTCGCCGACGACGAGTTGAAGGAGGTCCTCACCCGGATCGCCTGGAAGAACCACCGCAACGGGGCGCTCAACCCCCGGGCGCAGTTCCGCAAGGAAGTCCCCAAGGAGACGATCGCCTGCTCGCCGCTGGTGGCCGGTCCGCTCGGGATCTTCGACTGCTCGGGCGTGTCCGACGGCTCGGCCGCGGCGATCATCGTGCGGGCCGAGGACGCCCACAAGTACTGCGCGAACCCGCTCTACGTGAAGGCGCTGTCGTTCGTCGCCGGCCCCGCCGCCGGCCCGATCGACCCGAGCTACGACTACACCTCGTTCACCGAGGTCGTCCGCTCGGCCGAGGACGCCTACCAGCAGGCCGGGATCACTTCCCCCCGTGACCAGCTCGCGATGGCCGAGGTGCACGACTGCTTCACCCCGACCGAGCTGGTCCTCATGGAGGACCTCGGCTTCGCCGAGCGGGGCCAGGGCTGGAAGGAAGTGCTCGCCGGCACCTACGACCTCGACGGCGAGCTGCCGGTCAACCCCGACGGCGGTCTGAAGTCGTTCGGGCACCCGATCGGCGCCTCCGGCCTGCGGATGCTGTTCGAGTGCTGGACCCAGCTCCGCAAGGAGGCCGGGCCCCGTCAGATCCGCTCGGTCACCGAGTTGGGCAAGACGATGGGCATGACCCACAACCTGGGCGGCTCGCCCGGCGCGTGCGTCAGCTTCGTGTCGATCGTCGGCACCGAACTCGGCTGATCCCGGGCCGGTACGCCCGGCCCTGCGCAAAAGACCCGGGGCGTCAGCGCCCCGGGTCTTTTCGCGCGTGGACGGCGTAGAGCGGGTCGGCCCAGGCCGGGGTCGGGCGCTGCTGCGCCGTGAGCTCGACCCAGCCGCCGCTGCGGCGGAAGTACTCGCCGACGATGGCCACCCGACCCCGGTCGTCGTTGGCCAGCCACCCGGCGATCGCCTTGGTCGGGAAGCACCGGTTGGAGAACGTGCACACGAACGGACCGCCGGGCACGAGCACCCGGGCGACCTCGCGGAAGACCTCGATCGGGCGGACCAGGTAGTCGACCGACACGCAGCACACGACGGCGTCGAAGCGCGCGTCGTCGAACGGGAGCGTCGGATCGGTGTTCAGGTCGTGGCGCACCCACGACGTGGCCATGGCGTTGGCGGCGAGCTCCGCCGCGTTCATGCCCAGCGCCACGAGCTCCGCCGGCGGGGACGTGAAGTGGGAGATCCACGACGACATCAGGTCGAGCACCCGGCCGCGGGCCAGGCCCATCTCGTCGTACAGGCGGGCGACGGCGGCGATGGCCCCGTCGTCGATGTGGGTGACGAGTCGGGGTGGGCCGTAGAACTCGGCGTCGTCACCGGGGTCCATGCGGTCGAAGAATCCGGTGGGGAACCCGTGCGCGTCGGTGGTGACGTCGGCCGCATCGTCCATGGGTTCAGCCTGCCGTAGCCGGTCGGGACGCGCCGTACCGCACGCAGCGCGTGGTCCGGGTCGCCGGGGGCGCGATCCGAGGCCGTGATTTGGTTGGTTGTGCCATCAAACGTGGACACGACCGAGTTCGTTTGTATAGAAAACGATCTCGGTTCGGGGACTGAGGCTGACCAGGGGCGATCCACGTTCGGGGGGATCATGCTGCGTGGGGAGTCGGAGTCACGAGCCACGACCCAACGACAAGGAGAACCCACGCTCATGCGCAAGACCGCGCCCATGGCCATCGGGCTCGTGACCGTCCTCGGCCTCACCGCCGCCGCCTGCGGAGACGACGACAGCTCCAGCGGTGCCACCACCACCAAGGCCGGCGCCACCACCACCGCGGCCGGCGGCGCCGGCGGCAAGATCGGCGTCATCCTGCCCGACTCGAAGTCGTCGGCCCGTTGGGAGACGGCGGACCGCAAGTTCCTCGACGCCGCCATCAAGGCCGCCGGGTTCGAGGCCGTGATCCAGAACGCCGAGGGCGACAAGCAGAAGATGGCGACCATCGCCGACTCGATGATCGCCCAGAAGGTCAAGGTCCTCATGATCGTCAACCTCGACTCGGACTCGGGGGCCACGATCCTGAAGAAGGCCAAGGACGCCGGCATCAAGACGATCGACTACGACCGGCTCACCCTCGGCGGCGGGGCCGACGTCTACGTGTCGTTCAACAACGTCACCGTCGGCGAGCTGCAGGGCGCCGGGCTGATCAAGTGCATCACCGACAAGAAGGTGACGAACCCGAAGATCGCCGTCCTCAACGGCTCGCCCACCGACAACAACGCCACGCTGTTCAAGCAGGGCTACGACTCGAAGATCAACCCGAAGTTCGACGCCAAGGAGTGGACCGAGGTCGACGACCAGTCGGTGCCGGACTGGGACAACCAAAAGGGTGGGCAGATCTTCGAGCAGATGCTGGCCAAGGCCGGCGGCAAGCTCGACGGCGTGCTCGCGGCCAACGACGGCCTCGGCGGCGCGGCCATCGCCGTGCTGAAGAAGAACAACCTGCAGGTGCCCGTCACCGGTCAGGACGCCACCGTCGACGGTCTGCGCAACATCCTCAAGGGTGACCAGTGCATGACCGTCTACAAGGCGATCAAGACCGAGGCCGACGCCGCGGCCAAGGCGGCGGTGGCCCTGGCCAAGGGTGAGAAGCCGGCCACCAACGGCACGGTGAAGGACACCAAGGCCAACGCCGACGTCCCCTCGGTGCTCGCGGCCCCGGTCGCGATCTACAAGGAGAACGTCAAGGACGTCATCGCCGACGGGTTCGTGACCAAGGACGAGGTCTGCAAGGACCTGGCCAAGGAGTGCGAGGCGGCCGGCATCAAGTGATGCCCCCGCCGTCACCGGGCCGGCCCCAGAATGGGGCCGGCCCGGTGAGGGCCACGAACGAGGAGGGAAGCGTGACAGCGGCCGACGTCGCCCCGTTGCTGGAGATGCGCGGGATCAACAAGAGCTTCGGGCCCGTCCACGTACTGCACGACGTGGACTTCGAGGTGTACCCCGGCCAGGTCACCGCCCTCGTGGGGGACAACGGTGCCGGCAAGACCGTCCTCGTGAAGTGCATGGCCGGGATCTACGCCATCGACAGCGGTGAGGTGCGCTTCGAGGGCCGACCGGTCACGATCCACGGTCCCAAGGACGCCGCCGAACTCGGGATCGAGTTCGTATATCAGGACCTGGCACTGTGCGACAACCTCGACATCGTGCAGAACATGTTCCTCGGCCGGGAGAAGACCGCTCGCGGGGTCCTCGACGAGGCCACCATGGAGACCCTCGCCCGCCAGACCCTGGCCAGCCTGTCGGTCCGCACGGTGAAGAGCGTGCGGCAGAACATCTCCAGCCTCTCCGGTGGGCAGCGCCAGACCGTCGCCATCGCCAAGGCAGTGCTGTGGAACTCCCGGATCGTCGTGCTCGACGAACCGACGGCGGCCCTCGGCGTGGCCCAGACCCGTCAGGTGCTCGACCTGGTGCGCCGTCTCGCCGACAACGGCCTCGGTGTGGTGCTGATCTCCCACAACATGATCGACGTGTTCCAGGTCGCCGACCGGATCTGCGCGCTCTACCTCGGTCGTCGAGCGGCCGAAGTCGTCGCCGCCGAGTCCAGCCGGGAACAGGTCGTCGAGCTGATCACCGGCGGCCGCTCCGGCGGCCTCGGCGTCGCCCACGACCACCTCGAGGAGCACGCATGAGCCCCGACGCCCCGACCGGCCAGGCGGTGGCCGACTTCGGCATCGACGCCGAGCAGCGCACCCTCGCCGCCGGCGTGCGCGACTACCTCAGCCGGTTCCGCACCGGTGGCGACCTCGGGCTGTTCCCGGCGGTGCTCGCCCTCGTGCTCCTGACGGTGCTGTTCGGGCTGCTGCGCCCGGAGAGCTTCCTCACCAAGTTCAACTTCGGCAACTACTTCACCCAGGCCGCGCCGATCTGCGTGCTCGCCGTCGGCGTCACCTTCGTGCTCCTGCTCGGCGAGATCGACCTCGGGGCGGGCTACACCGCCGGGGTCTGCGCCGCCGTGCTGGCCACCCAGCTCAAAGACGGCCGTCCGCTGCTGCTGGCCGTCGTGCTTGCCCTCGTCGCCGGCGGCGTCATCGGGCTGTTCAACGGCTGGGTGGTGGCCAAGATCGGGATCCCGAGCTTCGTGGTCACCCTGTCGGGCTTCCTTGCCTGGCAAGGGGTCCTGCTCCAGATCGCCGGCGAAGGCGGCACCATCCGCATCGAGAACGACGTCATCGTCGCGATCGAGAACGGGAACCTGGCGACCTGGGCCGGGTGGGCCCTGTGGGCCGTGCTCGTCGCCGGCTACCTCCTCGGTGCGTTGTGGCGCCGCCGCAGCCGAACCGGGCGCGGCCTCGTCGGTGAGCCGATCAGCGCCATCGGCGCCAAGACCGCAGCCATCGCGCTCGTCTGGGGGGTCTGCACCTGGATCCTCAACGAGCCTCGCACCGCCGAGTCCGCGGTGCGCGGGGTGCCGTGGGCCGTCCCGCTCGTGGTGGTGCTCGTCGTGGCCCTGACCTTCGTGCTCAACCGGACCCGCTGGGGACGCCACCTCTACGCCGTCGGCGGCAACGCCGAGGCGGCCCGCCGGGCCGGCATCGACGTCGCCCGGATCCGCATCTCGGCGTTCGTGATGACCGCCGTGCTGGCCGGGGTGGCCGGCATCTTCCTGGC
Source organism: Acidimicrobiales bacterium (assembly GCA_044370695.1). GTDB lineage: Bacteria > Actinomycetota > Acidimicrobiia > Acidimicrobiales > Ilumatobacteraceae > JBEIFW01. The sequence goes on from JBILVB010000005.1 coordinate 47,298, forward strand.
CTCCCGTCTCAACTCGGTCGATCCCCAGACCGGTGGCAACGACACCCTGCTCATCGCCATCGGCGCCGCCGTCATCGGCGGCACGAGCCTGTTCGGCGGCCGGGGCCGGCTGATCAACGCCGTATTCGGCGGGTTGGTGTTCGCCATCATCAACAACGGGCTCCCGCTGTTGGGCGAGATCGGCCCGGTCGATTTCTCCAAGGCCGGGCCCAAGTTCATCGTCAACGGGGCCGTGCTGCTGCTGTTCGCCTCCATCGACGCACTGTCCCGTCGCCGCGCCGCGGCCGGTACCTGATCCCGGTGGATCGCCGAGCTCCCCGACCGGGCCAACGGGCCGAGCCGGTCGCGTCCGTTCCCGCCGACCACGCCGGGGTCCGCCGCCACAATCTGTCGCTCGTGCTCAACCTGTTGCACGACAACGGCGCGCGGTCACGGGCGCAGATCGCCACCGACACCGGGTTGAACAAGGCCACCGTGTCGAGCCTGGTGGCCGAGCTCGCCGCCCGGGGACTGGTGCGCGAGGGCGGCACGCTGGTCGCCCGCACCGGACGGCCCGGCACCCTGGTCGAGATCGACGGTCGGGGCGTCGTCGCGATCGGGGTCGAGCTGAACGTCGACTACGTCGCCGTGCTGTCGGTCGATCTCGCCGGGCGCGTCCAGCTCCGACGCCAGCGGGCGATCGACGCCCGCGCCTCGCAGGCCGATGCGCGCAAAGCGATCCGCACCCTGGCCGGACAGGCGGTGCGCGCCGCCCACAAGGCCGGCGCGTTCGTCGCCGGGGTGACGCTGGCCGTGCCCGGCGTCGTCGACCTCGCCTCGGGCACGTTGCGCTTCGCCCCGAACCTCGGCTGGCGCAACGTCCCGCTCGGGCCGCAGCTCGCGGAGGCGCTCGGCGGCGAGGTGCCGGTCCACGTCGACAACGACTGCAACCTCGGCGCACTGGCCGAGCTGCGCGTCGGCGGACACACCGGGGTGCGCGACCTCGTGTACCTGGTCGGCGAGATGGGTGTCGGCGCCGGCGTGGTGATCGACGCCCGGGTGCTTCGGGGCCGGTCCGGTTTCGCCGGTGAGGTCGGGCACATGGTCGCCCTGCCGCACGGGGCGACGTGCGGGTGCGGGGCCGCCGGCTGCTTCGAGACCGTCGCCGGGCTCGGCCACCTCCTGCGGGTCGCGGTGCCCGACGTCGCCGAGGACCTCCTCGCCTCCCGGCTGCACCCGGGGCAGAAGGTGGCGGTGGTCGCCGAACGGGCCCGGGCCGGCGACGCACAGGCGCTTCGAGCGCTCGAGGACCTCGGTGACTGGCTCGGTCTCGGACTGTCGACGTTGGTCAACCTCTTCGACCCCGAGACCGTCGTCCTCGCCGGGTTCTACCCCGCCGTCGCACCGTGGATCCTGCCCGTGCTGGAGCGCACGCTCGCGTCCCGGGCGCTGGTCGCCGACGACGCCGGATGCGAGATCGTGGTGTCGCGCCTCGGGTACTCCGCCGCATCGCTCGGCGGCGCGATCCATGCGGCGCAACGGATCTTCGACGACCCGACCGTCGTCCCCCTGTCGGCCACCCTCGCCAAGGAGCTGTCATGAGCTACGAACCACGCCCGGAGCACCGGTTCGCGTTCGGCCTGTGGACCGTCGGCCACCCCGGTCGCGACCCGTTCGGTGACGCCGTGCGCCCCTGGACCGACCCGGCGGAGCTGGTCCGGCGTCTCGGCGACCTCGGCGTGTGGGGCGTGTCGTTCCACGACGACGATCTCCTCGCCCCCGGCGAGGGCGAGGCCGAGCGCCCGACCCGCATCGCCCGGTTCCGTGACGCCCTCGAATCGAGCGGCGTGGTGTGCTCGATGGCCACCACCAACCTGTTCTTCCACCCGGTGTTCCGCGACGGGGCGTTCACGGCCAACGACCGCGCCGTTCGCCGCTACGCCGTGCGCAAGGTGATGGCCAGCCTCGACGTCGCCGCCGAGCTCGGCGCGCCCACCTTCGTGTGCTGGGGCGGCCGGGAAGGCACCGACACCGACGCCGCGAAGGACGTCCGCACCGCCCTCGACCGGTACAAGGAGGCCTTCGACATCCTCGGCGAGTACGTCGAGGAGCAGGGCTACGACCTGCGGTTCGCGTTCGAACCCAAGCCGAACGAGCCGCGCGGCGACCTGTTCCTTCCGACCGTCGGTCATGCGCTCGCGTTCATCGGCGAACTCGAGCGTCCCCATCTCGTCGGGCTCAACCCCGAGGTCGGTCACGAGCAGATGGCGAACCTGAACTTCCATCACGGTGTTGCCCAGGCGCTCTGGCACGACAAGCTGTTCCACATCGACCTCAACGCCCAGAAGGGCGTCAAGTACGACCAGGACTACCGCTTCGGGGCCGAGGGCCAGAAGGAAATGCTGTTCCTCGTCGACCTGCTCGAACGTTCCG
>JBILVB010000090.1:0-15915 GCA_044370695.1 Acidimicrobiales bacterium
GGCCGGGCGCTCGCCCCCGGCGTGGCCCGCCCCCGGCTGGCCCCGTTGCTCGGTCCGTGCGACGCCGTGCTGCCCGACCCGTCGTGCCGCAACGAGCAGGCGGCGGCGATGTCGCGCGACGTCGGGGTGCTGCGCGACGCGGCCGGTCTGGCCCGCGCGGCCCGGGTCCTCGCCGCGGTCGGCGCCACGACGGCCGGTGCGCCGGGCCGGGACGCCTACGAGCTCGCCAACCTCCACGCCATCGCCACCGCCGTCGTGGTCGCCGCAACCGCCCGGACCGAGAGCCGGGGTGGGCACCGCCGCCGCGACCACCCCGTCGAGGACCCGGCGTGGCGCCGCCACCTGTCGCTGCACGTCGTCGACGGCGCCGTCGAGCCGGCCGAGGACCTCTGCAAGGAGCTCGTATGGGCCTGACCGCCGCCACCGCCGACGCGCTGCGCGCCGCCGGTCTCGATCCCGGCGCGGTGGAGGCGTTGGCCCGCCATGCGATCGCCGAGGATCTCGACGGTGGGGTCGACGTGACCACGGTCGCCACCGTCCCCGCCGGCCACCGGGCCCGGGGCGCGTTCGTGCCCCGCAAGGACGGTGTGGTCGCCGGCCTCCCGGTCGCCGCCGCCGTCCTCGAGGTCGTCGTCGGCGACGGATTGGTACTCGAACGTCCCGTCGCCGACGGCGCCCGGGTCGCAGCGGGCACCGAGGTGCTCGTCGCCCGTGCGCCGACGGCGTCGCTGCTCACCGCCGAGCGCACGGCGCTCAACCTGCTCGGCCGGCTGTCGGGGATCGCGACGGCAACCCGGGCCTGGGTGGACGCCGTCGCCGGCACGGATGCCGCCATCCGCGACACCCGCAAGACCACCCCGGGCCTGCGGGCCCTCGAGAAGTACGCCGTGCGGTGCGGGGGAGGGGTGAACCACCGGATGTCGCTGTCGGACGCCGCGCTCGTGAAGGACAACCACGTCGTGGCCGCCGGTGGTGTCGGGGCGGCGTTCCGGGCCGTGCGCGACCGGTTCCCCGGCGTGCCGCTCGAGATCGAGTGCGACACCGTCGAGCAGGTCGCCGAGGCGATCGCCGAGGGCGCCGACCTCGTGCTGCTCGACAACATGTCCCTCGACGACACCCGCCGGGCCGTGGCGCTGGCCCGGTCCCACGGCGGTGTCCGGCTCGAGTCGTCGGGCGGGCTCACCCTGGCGACCGCTCGCGCCGTCGCCGAGACCGGCGTCGACTTCCTCGCCGTCGGCGCCCTCACCCACTCCTCGCCGGTGCTCGACATCGGCCTCGACGTCACCGCCGGGGACTGAACCACGCCCCGTAGGCTTGACCGGCCATGCCCGCCACCCCTGTCGTCGTCGCCGTCGCGCCCGGTTCCCCTGCGGCACGCGCCGGGGTGATCGTCGGCGACGAGATCGTCGCGGTCGCCGGCGAGGTGCCGCGCGACGTCATCGAGTGGCGGTGGCTCGTCGACGACGCCGACGTCGAGTTGGACCTGCGCCGCGGCGGAGTCGAGCTCACCGTCACCGTCGACAAACGAGCCGGTGAACCACTCGGTGCCGAGGTGTCCTCGGCGGTGTTCGACCGGGTCCGCACCTGCGACAACCACTGCGCGTTCTGTTTCATCCACCAGCTCCCGCCGGGGATGCGTCGCAGCCTCTACCTGAAAGACGACGACTACCGCTTGTCGTTCCTCTACGGGAACTTCACCACGCTCACCCGGTTCACCGAGGCCGACCTCGAGCGGGTGCTGCTCGAAGGGCTGAGCCCGTTGCACGTGTCGATCCACGCCACCGATCCCGCCGTGCGCTCGTCGATGCTGCGCAACCGTCGGGGCGGGCCGAGCCTGCGATGGCTGAAAGCGTTGCTGGACAACGGGATCACGGTGCGCGGGCAGATCGTGGTGTGCCCGGGCGTCAACGACGGTGCCGTTCTCGACGACACCCTGTGCGGCATCCTCGACGAGTACCCGGCGCTCGACGCACTCGCCGTCGTGCCGCTCGGCGTGTCCCGGTTCAACCACGAGCCGGAGATGCGGGCCCACTCCATGGCCGAGGCGGCCGCCGTGGTCGACACCGTCGAATCGTGGCAGCAGACGTACCTCCGGCTCCTCGGCCGGCGCCTCGTGCACGCCGCCGACGAGTACTACCTCCTGGCCGGCCGGCCGTTCCCGCCGGCCGCGCACTACGAGGGGTTCACCATGCACGAGGACGGCATCGGCATGGTGCGCACGTTCGAGCGGGAACTGCTCGGCCTCGCCGACACCGCGACGGGCACCCAGTCCGGGTTCTTCGCCTGGGTCGACGGCGCCCCCGCCGCGGGCTACCGGGCGCCGCGCACCGGCTCGGTCGACCCCGAGCGCCCGACGTTGCGCCTCGCCCCCGACGCCGGGTTCACCCCGGTGCGGCTACGACCCCGGCGCGACGCCCCCGTCGCCGTCCTCACCGGCACCTACGGCGCCGCCGTGCTGCGCCCGTTGCTCGACGCCATCGGGCGCGACGACGTGCGGGTCGTCGCCGTCGAGAACACGTACTTCGGGGGCAACACCGGCGTCACCGGGTTGCTCACCGGCACCGATCTGTCCCGGGTCCTTGCCGCCGAACCGGCCGGGCACCGCTATCTGCTCCCCGACGTCTGCCTGTCCGAGGGTCGCTTCCTCGACGGCACCACGCCCGACGACCTGCCCCGGCCGGTCGAGATCGTCCCGACCGACGGGATCGCCCTACGAGAGGCCCTGCGATGACCGCCACCACCGGCACCCTGCCCACCGTCGTGATCGTGGGCCGCCCCAACGTGGGCAAGTCCACCTTCCTGAACCGGGTGCTCGGCCGCCAGGTCGCGATCGTGGAGGACCGCCCCGGCGTCACCCGCGACCGCAAGGAGGTCGAGGTCGAATGGCTCGGCGTGCCGTTCCACCTCGTCGACACCGGCGGCTGGCTGCCCGGGGGCTCGGACCTCGACGCCAAGGTGTCCCGCCAGGTCGAGAAGGCGGTCGAGGCCGCAGACCTGGTGGTGTTCCTCGTCGATGCGACGGTGGGGATCACCGACGACGACGCGGCCGTGGCGGAATGGTTGCGCCGCAGCGGCAAGCCGGTGCTGCTGGTGGCCAACAAGGCCGACAACGACCGGCGCGAGCTCGAGATGTGGGAGTTCGTGTCGCTCGGACTGGGCGACCCGCACCCGATCTCAGCGCTGCACGGCCGGCGCACCGGCGACCTGCTCGACGAGGTGATCGCCCGGATCCCGCACCCGGCCGGCCGCGACGGTGACGGGCTCGGCGACGAGGGTGACGACGACGGGTTCGGCCTCGACGGGCAGCCCGACGTGGCGGCCGTGGCGATCGTCGGGCGGCCCAACGTCGGCAAGTCGACGCTGTTCAACCGGCTCATCGGGGAGGACCGCGCCGTGGTCCACGACATGCCCGGCACCACCCGCGACGCCATCGACACCGTCGTCGACACCCCCGAGGGCAAGGTGCGCTTCATCGACACGGCGGGCATGCGCCGCAAGGCCCGTATCGACGAGGGCACCGAGTACTACTCGTTCGTGCGGGCCCTGCGCGCCGTCGACGACGCGGACGTCGCCCTGCTCGTCGTCGACGCCACCGACGGCGTCACCGCACAGGATCAGCGGCTCGCCGAACGGGTCGACGCCGCCGGGTGCCCGATCGTGGTGCTGCTCAACAAGTGGGAGCTGCTCACCGACGCCGAGGAGCGGGCCGAGCGCACCGCCGAGGTGACCCGCAAGCTCCACTTCATCGGCGACGCTCCGGTGCTCAAGATTTCCGCGCTGACCGGCAAGGGTGTGCACAAGCTGTTGCCCGTGCTGGCCGAGGCCGTCGAGCGCTACCACCGCCGGGTGCCGACCAAGGACGTGAACACCGTGATCGCCGCCGCCCAGCAGCAGCAGCCGGCTCCGGCGGGAGCACGGGTGCTGTACGCGCTGCAGGGGGCAACCGATCCGCCGACGTTCACCCTGTTCGTGAACAAGGCGCTGCCGCCGACCTATCTGCGCTACCTGGAACGCCAACTACGGGAACGGTTCGACCTCGGCGCCGTGCCGATCAAGCTGCGGGTCCGCAAGCGCAGCAGCTGACCGGCGCAGCGCGCTCCGCCGGGGCGGCCGGCTCAGCGGGAGCGGAACGGGTCGATGGCGACGTCGTCGACGAACCACGTCCCCTTCAAGGACTCGAACACCACCGAGACGTCGTAGTCGTTGCTGAGCGACTTGCCGGTCTTCTGCTTGAACTGCTCCTCGGTGATCCAGAAGTTCGTCGGGCCCGGCTTCCACTTCAGATAGTCTGTGCCGTTCAACTGGTAGGACAACACGAATTCGAGTTTGTTCCCTTTGTCGTTGAAGACGATTCGCCCTTTGAGTACTGCGTTCGGATCGTTGGTCCGAGCCATGAAGCGCATCTTCTGCTGGTTCGGCAGCACGCAGTGATACCGGGACTGGGCCGCCGCGTTGAGCCCGGAGCCGTCGATCGCCGTGGTGAGCTGGAGGACCTTCGACTGCGGCTTTCTCCGGATGGGTGCGTCGTCGGTCACGATCGAGACGTTCCCCTTCTGGATCGTCCAGCTCCCGGCCGGCAGTGCGGTGACGGACTCGAAATCGCCTTCGTCGATGAGGAAGTAGTCGGCGTCGTCGCCCCAGCGCTCGTACATCTGGGTGGTCGTGTACACCTGGCAGGCCTTGGTCGGCTCCAAGGCCTGTGCGGTCGCAACACCCGCCGACAGCAGAGTTGCCAGGCCGACGCCGGTGCCGATTCGCCGGGTCCATCGTTTCGGGGACTGTTCGTGCAGCATCGACGGCCCTGTCGGGCGCCCGGGCCGGCGGGTGAGCTGTCGAACGGTAGGTAGACCGAATCCTTCGTTGTTTCTGAACCTGGTTCGATCGTCCGCTCAGGTGAGGGCCTGACCCGTCGCGGTGAACGGGCCGAGGTGCCCGGTGTCGTTGAAGCAGCGCAGGATCCACTGCTGGCCCAGGACGATCAGATGGTGGATCGAGCCGTTGTCGGCGCCCATGAAGGCGAAGGGAGCGGAGCCGGCGGCGTGGGCCAACAGCGCCGCGATCACCCCGCCGTGGACGACGGCCACCACCCGCTCGCCGGGGTGGCGGTCGTGGAGTCGTTGCACGGCGCCGACGGTTCGGGCCCGCAGCGCTGCGGTGGTCTCGGCCCCGGGGATGTGTCCCCACTCCTGGTCGGCCTGCATGCGCACGTAGGCCGGGTCGAGTGCGGCAGCTTTCGCCCGGAACAGCCCGCCCTCCCAGTCGCCGAGGAACACCTCGCGCAGGTCGGCCTCGACGACCGGGGTTACCCCGAGTCGTGCCGCGAGCGGGGCGGCGGTCTGGTGGGTGCGCTGCAGGGTCGTGACGTACAGCGCGTCGACCGCCTCGCCGGCGAGGCGGTCGCCGACCCGCTGGGCCTGTTCGTGGCCTTCGGGGGCCAAGGGCGGGTCGCCGTGGCCGTCACGAAGCGCGAACGGTTCACCCGGTCGGAACGGGGCGGAGGCGCCGTGACGCACGAGCAGGAGCTCGGTGGCGCCCGGCGGCGGGGCGAAGCGGACCTGGCGGTGCTCGGTGGCGTCGGCGCTCGTCACGGCGCCGACGCTACCGGCGCGCGGCCTAACGGGGCCTGAACGGGTCGAGGTGGATGGCGTCGACGCGCCAGGCCGTCTTCTGGGCTTTGATGACGAGCGTGCCCTCGATGTACGGCAGCTTGCGGATGTCCGCGTTGAGCGCATCGGGCACCCAGATCACCGGCGTGGGCGACCAGCCGTTCCGCTTCGGGGTCAGCGTCGCCGGGTTCACCGTGAAGGTCATCCGGCCGACGAAGCCGGTCGTCGGATCGCGCCCGATGAACTCCAGCACGAGGGGGTCGGGATTCGGCGATTCGGGCTTGACGAAGAACCGGAGCTTCTCCTCCCCGGCGGTGAGGCACACCGTTCGCGATTCGGCCGTGGCGCCCGGGGCGAGCCGTAGCGCCTTGGTGTGGGTGGTGCCGCTCACCTTCCACGGCTCGTTGTCGGCGACGATCGTGGCGGCGCCGGTGAGCTTCCAGTGCTTGGTCCCGTCCTCGAACCGGCTGTTCATGTCGGTCATGTAGTCGGCGTTGTCGCCGAACTTGGCGAAGGCCTTCGTCGTCGGCCGGACCTTGCACGGCTCCATCGGGCCCCAGGCGCTGGCCGTCGCCGCCCCGGCGCTCAGCAGCGTGGTCACTGCGACCCCGATGCCGATGCGTCGAGTCCAGCGGTTCTTCCCGGTTCGAGGTGTCATGCGCGACCCGTCGGCGGGAACGGATGGGGATGCATCCGCCCGGGCAACCCTTGCCCGCTCGTTCACCCCCGCTTGACGCTTGCGTGAGCCTGCGCCGCCCGAACCGTTCCGGCGGGTGTCGAACAGGGCGGCCGAGCGGCTAGAACCGACGCCGATGGACGACCTCGACGGCCTCGTCATGCGCGTGCGGCGCGGCAACCTCCACAAGGAGGGGGAGAAGCTCGCCCGCCAGCGCAAGCTGTTCGTGCGCGACCGGCTCGATCTCCTGCTCGACCCCGGCTCGTTCGTCGAGGACGGCCTGCTCGCCAACGCTGCGGCCGCCGACCTGCCCGCCGACGGGGTCGTCACCGGGGTGGGACGCGTCGACGGTCGACCGGTGTGCGTGATGGCGAACGACCCCACCGTGAAGGCGGGGTCGTGGGGGGCGCGCACCGTCGAGAAGATCATCCGCCTCACCGAGTACGCGCTGCGCCACGAGCTGCCGGTGTTCTGGCTCGTCGATTCCGCCGGGGCCCGCATCACCGACCAGGTCGAGCTGTTCCCCGGCCGCCGGGGTGCCGGGCGGATCTTCGCCAACCAGGTCCGCCTGTCCGGCAAGGTGCCCCAGATCTGCTGCCTGTTCGGTCCGTCGGCGGCCGGCGGGGCGTACATCCCGAGCTTCTGCGACCTCGTGGTCATGGTCGACGGCAACGCGTCGATGTACCTCGGTTCGCCCCGCATGGCCGAGGAGGTGATCGGTGAGCGGGTCACGCTCGAGGAGATGGGCGGTGCCCGGATGCACACGTCGGTGTCGGGGTGCGGCGACAACCTCGCCGTCGACGACGTCGATGCCATCGAGCAGGCCAAGGCGTTCTTCTCCTACCTGCCGATCCGCTGGCGCGACACGCCGCCGGTGAGTGCACCGGAACCCCCGGCACGTCCGCTCACCCGGTCGTTGCTGCCCGACACGGAGGCGGCCGGTTACGACATGCACCGGGTGATCGAGGCCATCGTCGACGACGGGTCGCTGTTCGAGATCAAGCCCCGGTTCGCTCCCGAGTTGATCGTCGGCTTCGCCCGACTCGACGGCAACGTCGTCGGGATCGTTGCCAACAACCCAGCCATGAAGGGCGGTGTGCTCTTCGTCGACTCCGCCGACAAGGCCGCCCGGTTCATCTGGCTGTGCGACGCATTCAACGTGCCGCTCGTGTTCCTCGCCGACGTGCCCGGCTTCATGATCGGCACCGAGGTGGAGCGCCAGGGGATCATCCGTCACGGGGCGAAGATGATCACCGCGGTCACGGAGGCGACGGTGCCGAAGATCTGCGTGGTGGTCCGCAAGGCGTACGGCGCCGGGCTGTACGCCATGTCCGGTCCTGGCTTCGACCCGATCGCCACCCTGGCCCTGCCGACGGCGAAGATCGCCGTGATGGGGCCCGAGCCGGCGGTCAACGCCGTGTTCGCCAACCGCATCGCCGCCATCGAGGACCCGGCCGAACGAGCGGCGTTCGTCGCCGAGCGGCGGGCCGAGTACGAAGCCGACGTCGACCTGTTGCGGCTGGCGTCGGAGCTGGTGATCGACGCGGTCGTGCCGTTCGAAGGGCTGCGGGCCGAGTTGATCGCCCGGTTCGCCGTAGCCGACCCGGCCGACCGGGAGGCCGTTGCCAAGCGCCACGGCGTGCCACCGGTGTAGACCATCGCCTGCATGCCCTGGTGTGACCCCTGTGCCAAGTACTGGACCCCGACCTCGGCCGGGGACGGCGGGCGGTGCCCCGACTGTCGGGCCGTCCTCGACACCTCGGACCGGGTGCAGGGGGCGAAGCGCTACGACGCGAAGGACATCGACCTGCACGAGCTCGCCGGTGACGATGCCAGGGCCCCGTGGCATTTCACCCTCCTGATGGTTCTCGCCGGCGGCTACCTGGTGTGGCGCCTCGTCGATTGGTTGGTGCTGTGAGCAGACTCGTCTCCCTGGCGGCCGGCACCGTGCTCGAGCTCGCCCCGGCCGACGCCGTCGACGTCGCGGCGACGGCCGGGTGGCCGGCCGTCGGCATCTGGTTCGACCCGGCGACGTGGACACCGGCCACGACCCGGGCCGTGCGTGAACGGCTCGACGCGACCGGACTCGTCGCGCTCGACGTCGAGCCCGTGATGCTCGCCCCCGACAGCCCGGTGCCCTCCGACGACGCCCGCCGGCTGGTCGATGCCGCGATCGCGCTCGGGGCCCGCCACGTGCTGGTGGCGAGTCGCGACCCGGACGCGGGGCGCGTCGCAGCGGCGTTGGCCGCTCTGTGCGATCAGGCGGCTGGGACGCCGTTGCGCCTCTGCCTCGAGTTCCTGCCGATCCTGGCCGTGCGCACCCTGGCCGAGGCGGCCTCGATCGTCGGCGCCGTCGATCATCCCGCGGCCGGGATCCTGGTCGACGAATTGCACCTGGCCCGCTCCGGGGCCGTGCCGGCCGATCTGGTCGGGCTACCACCGGCGTGGTTCCCCTATGCGCAGGTGTGCGGGATCTCCGCCATCGTGCCCGACGGCTTCGCCGGCCTGCTCGACGAGGCGCTGCACGGCCGGCTGTTGCCGGGTGAGGGGGTGGCGCCCACGGCCGAACTGCTCGGCGTGCTGCCCGCTGGGGTGCCCGTGTCGGCCGAGATCCGGTCCCGCCCGGTACGGGAACGGTGGCCCGATCCGGTGGCGCGGGCCCGGGCCGTGCTCGCTGCGACCGTCGCCACCTGCGGGTAGCGCGATCGGCCGGTGCGACGGGCGCCCGGTGCGCTAGGTTTCGCTCCCTGTCCGGGCTGTAGCGCAGTTTGGTTAGCGCGCTTGACTGGGGGTCAAGAGGTCGTGGGTTCGAATCCCGCCAGCCCGACTCTGTGCGGTGACGATGCGTCGAGCCGCCCGACCCCAGCCGGGTCGGGCGATTCTCGTTGAGAGCTCTTGAGACGTTCTTGACGAACATACGTCGGGTTACGTACGTGTGTTCGATAGTGTGGTGGTCGTGGACGAGGTGGATCGGGCGTGGCAGCGGTTGCGGGGGGCGCAGATCGCCGGGTGTGATGACGCGGGTCTGCGGGAGTTGGGTGTTCTGTTGGCCCGGGTGCGTGGAGTGCTCGACGTGGTGGATGGTGCGTTGACGCGTCGGGCCGAGGAGCTCGCTGCGGCGGGTGCGGGGATCGACGGTCGGTTGTTCCAGCGTTGGCATGGCGCGCGGTCGGATCGTGGTGCCCGCCAAGCGGTGGATCGGGCGTCGGTGTTGGGCGCGGTGCCGGAGTTGGAGGCGGGGGTGGCGGCCGGTGAGGTGGGCGCTGCCCATGCGGATGCGGTGGCTCGGGCGGTTGCGCAGGTTGCACCGGAGGTGCGGGGTGAGTTGTTCGGGGCCGGCGCCTGGCTGGCGGGTCAGGCGCGCCGATCGTCACCGGAGGAACTGGAGCGGTCGGTGCGCCGTGAGGCCGAACGGCTCGCCGAGCTCGACTCGAGCGATCGGCTGGCGCGGCAGCGCGAGCGGTCGGGGGTGCGTCGGTGGGTGGATCGGGATGGGATGCACCAATTGCGCGGCGAGTTCGATCCCGAGCGCGGGGCGCGGCTGTGGGCGGCCTTGGACGCGGCGATCGAAACGGTGTTCCATCGTGCGCATCCCGATGAGCCGGGCGGCCGGGCACCGTCAGGTGGGCGGCGCCATGAGCAGTTCGGTGCCGATGCCTTGGTCGAGTTGTGCACCCGTACGGGTGCGGGCGGGTCGCAGGGCGCCGAGTTGGTCGTGTTGATCGACGAAACTTCGCTACGCGCAGGTCTCGAGCATGCGGGCACGATCTGCGAGACGGGGAGTGGAGTGCCGTTGCCGGTCGCGACGATCCGCAAGCTGTTGTGCGAAGCGGTGGTCTACCCGCTCGTGCTCGGCGGGGACGGCCAGGTCCTCGATCACGGAGCGGGTCGGCGGCTTGCGTCGCGGGAGCAGCGCCGGGCGTTGCGGGCGATGTACCGGACGTGTGCGTGGCCGGGGTGCACGGTCCGGTTCGCGAACTGTCACGTCCATCACACGGCGCCGTTCGCATGGAACGAACGCACCAATCTCGACGAGTTGGTGCCGGTCTGTAGCCATCATCACCACCAGATCCACGACCTGGGCTGGCGCCTCGCGCTCGATCACGAGCGCACTGTCACCCTTCATGCTCCCGACGGCCGCATCCTCGAACGACACCCATTCACCCCCGCCGGACGGGCAGCGCCGGGCCGAGCTGCGCCGGGCCGAGCTGCGCCGGGCCGAGCTGCGCCGATGGCCCGCCCGGCGCCCGTCACCGCCGGCCGAGCCCCCAGCCCTACCTGCCGGGAGTAGCCCGGGGGAGTCCCCCGGGCCGCCGGTCAGGCCGGGACGGACGCCCCGAAGAACCCGCGCAGCGCGTCGGCCATCCGGGCCCGCACCGGCGCTCCGGACAGCAGCATGTCCACGGCCGTCAGGGAGGTGTGGGTGTGGCCACGGGCCTGCTCGTGCGTGACCGGCACGCCGGCCGCCGCCATGGCCGCCGCATAGGCGTTGCCTTCGTCGCGCAACGGGTCGAACTCGCCCGTCACGACGAACGCCGGCGGCAGGCCGGCCAGGCTCGAGGCTCGCAGGGGTGAGCACCGAGGATCACGGCGGTCCGCCGGGTCGCAGTAGTGGTTCCAGAACCACTCCATGAGAGCCCGGGTGAGGATGTAGCCCTCGGCGTTCTCGGTGTACGACGGCGTGTCGAGCGCCCCGTCGGTGACCGGGGTGACCAGCAGCTGCCCGACGATCGTCGGGCCACCGGCATCGCGGGCGAGCTGGGACACGACGGCGGCGAGGTTGCCGCCCGCGCTCCACCCGGCGACCGCGAGCTGACCCGGGACCCCGCCGAGCTCGTCGACGTGTTCGGCGACCCAGCGCACCGCAGCGAACGCATCGTCAGCCGCCGCCGGGAACCGGTCCTCGGGGGCGTGGCGGTAGTCGACGGAGATGATCATCACGTCCGACCGCACGCACAGGTCTCGGCAGAACGGATCGTCGGACACCTGCGAGCCGAACACCCAGCCGCCGCCGTGGAAGTACACGACCACCGGGTGGGGGCCCGGGCTCGCCGGCCGGTACAGCCGGTAGCGCAACGGACCGGCCGCGCCGGGCAGCTCACCGTCCACCATCTCGCCGACGTCGGGCCCCGGCGCCCGCACGGCGGCGCTCGCCTCGGAAAACGCCCGGGCCTCCGGCGCGGTCATCGACTCGATCGAGGGCAGCTCCATCGTGGCGAGCATCTCGAGCATGATCTGCACGTCGGGCTGCAGCCGCCGGACCAGACCGTTGTTGACCACCGAGCCCTTCGGGCCTCGCTGCTCGAACCCGAGCCAACCCCGCGCCACCACCTCGTCACACGTGGCCCGGTAGCGGTCGCAGCCGCCGGCATAGGGCAGGAACACCCGCGGCTTGCCGGGAACGTTCGCCCCCATGTACCAGGAGTTCGCCCTGGGCATCAGGGTGATGTCCGCAAAGTCGTTCACGTGCTGCACCCAGCCGGCCACCGCCGCCTCGGTCGGCTCCATCGAGGTCAGGCCTTCGATGCTCAGGTGCTCGATTGCGCCGACCACCCAGTCGACGTGCTGCTCGATCGACACGATCATGTTCGACAGCACCGACGGGCTGCCGGGGCCGGTGACGAGGTACAGATTCGGGAACCCGCGTGCCATCAGGCCGAGGTAGGTGGTCGGGCCGTCGGCCCACGCCTCCTTGAGCGTGCGCCCGTCGCGCCCGGTGATGTCCACGTTCACGATGGCGCCCGTCATGGCGTCGAATCCGGTTGCGTAGACGATCACGTCGAACTCGAGCGATTCGTCGACGAGGTCGATCCCGGTCTCGGTCACCGTCGTGATCGGGTGCTTGCGCAGGTCGACGAGGCGCACGTGGGGGAGGTTGTAGGTCTGGTAGTAGTTCGTGTCGACGCACAGGCGCTTCGTGCCGATCGGATAGTCCTTGGGGCACAACGCTTCCGCTGTCTCGGGATCGTTCACCACCGAGCGGATCTTGTTGCGGACGAACTCGGCGATCAGGTCGTTGGCCGCCTGGTTGGTCATGTGGTCCATGTAGCAACCGAGGAACTCGATGATCCCGCCGCGCTCCCAAGCTGCCTCGTAGGTAGCCAGGCGCTCCTCGTCGGACACCGCCAGCGCGCTCGCCATCGACATCTCGACCGGCACGCCGCCGGTCGACCAGCGGGCCCGGTGCCGGTAGCCCGCAGGGTCGCTCGCGATCTCCGAGGCCTTGCCCTCCGGGACCGGGCCGTTGTGCGCCGGGATGGAGTAGTTGGGCGTGCGCTGGAACACCGTCAGCTGCGCCGCCTGCTTGGCCATGATCGGGATCGACTGGATGGCCGAGGAGCCGGTGCCGATCACCGCCACCCGCTTGCCGGTCAGGTCGACGCCCTGGTGCGGCCAACGGCTCGTGAAGTACACCTCGCCGCCGAAGCGGTCGGTGCCCTCGATGTCGACCTCCTTGGGCATCGACAAGCACCCGGTGGCCATCACGTAGTGGCGGGCGACCAGCTCCTTGCCGGTCGAGGTGCGCACGTGCCAGGTGGCCGAGGCGTCGTCCCAGGTGGCCTGCTCGACCCGCGTCGAGAACTCGATGTCGCGCCGCAGGTCGTGCTTGTCGGCGACGTGCTGGGCGTAGCGCAGGATCTCGGGCTGCGGCGAGTACTTCTCGGACCACGTCCACTCGGCGAGCAGCTCGGGGTCGAACGTGTACGAGTAGTCGAGGCTCTGGATGTCGCAACGAGCGCCCGGGTACCGGTTCCAGTACCAGGTGCCGCCCACGTCGTCTCCGGCCTCGAGCACCCTGGCCGAGTATCCCCGAGCCCGCAGCTCGTGCAGCAGGTACATGCCGGCGAAACCGGCTCCGACGACGACGACGTCGACGTGCTGGACGGTCCCGTTCTGCTCACCCATCGGATCCCCCTGAACCTCGGCCACCCCAGGCCGGGGGGATCTTCCCACACCGCCCGGGGCCCGGTCAGGCGGCTCGGTGACCGGCGGTGAAATGGTCGATGAACCAGTCCCGGGCCGCTTCGGCGGCCGCCTGCAGGGTGCCGGGCTCCTCGAACAGGTGGGTCGCCCCGGGGACCACGACCAGCCGATGCTCGCAGTGCATCCGCTGCGCCGCTTGGCGGTTCAGGCGCAGCACGACGTCGTCGGCCCCGCCCACGACGAGCAGCGTCGGGGCCCGCACCGTCGCGAGGCGTGCCCCGGCGAGATCGGGCCGACCGCCTCGGGACACGACGGCGGCGACGGTCGACGACGGCTCGGCGGCCGCCCAGAGCGCAGCGCCGGCGCCGGTCGATGCGCCGAACCAGCCGACCGACAGCCCCTGGAGCTCCGGGCGGGTCGCCGCCCATGCGGTGATGTCGCGCAGCCGACCGGCGAGCAACTCGAGGTCGAACACGTTGGCCCGGTCGCGCTCCTCGGCGGGGGTCAACAGGTCGAACAGGAGCGTGGCGAGCCCTGCCCCCTGGAGGCATTCGGCGACGGCCCGGTTGCGGGGGCTGTGGCGACTGCTGCCGCTGCCGTGCACGAAGATCACCAGACCGCGAGCTCGTTCCGGGACGGTGAGATGGCCGCCGAGGCGCACCGCGCCTGCGTCGAGCGTCACCTCGGCGTCGACGAGGGGTGGGTCGTCCCCGGTCGCGCCCGCGACCGCCGCCTCGGCTGCGTGGGCCGCCCGGGTCCTCGACGCGAGCGCTGCGTCGCGGCGGGCGAGCAGGGCCACCACGTCGTCGTCGGTCGTCGGGCGGAAGTCCCGGTACCACTGGCCGACGGCGAAGAACTCGGCCGGGGTGTCGAGGCACAGGTATTCGTCGGCCGCCCCGGCGAGATCCCGGGTCCAGTCCTGCGGCGCGACCGGCACGGCGAGCACGACGCGCGCCGCCCCCTGGGCGCGGGCCACCGCACAGGCGGCCCGCGCCGTCGAGCCCGTGGCGATGCCGTCGTCGACGATCACGACGGTCCGCCCTTCGAGCGGGACCGTGCGGTGGCGGGCGCGCAGCAGCCGGACGCGGCGGTCGAGTTCGGCCCGCTCGCGCTGCTCGACGGCGCCGATCTCGTCGGCGGTCACCGCCGCCATGCGCACGATCCGGTCGTCGAGCACGACCGTGCCGTCCTCGCCGAGCGCCCCCATCGCCAACTCGTGCTGGAACGGCACGCCGAGCTTGCGGACCACGATCACCTCGAGCGGCGCGTCGAGGGCGACGGCCACCTCGTAGGCGACCGGCACGCCACCGCGGGGCAGGCCGACCACCACCACGTCGGGGCCGAGCAGGTGGCGGAGGTGGCGGAGCCGATCGGCCAGGCGTCGGCCGGCGTCGGTTCGATCCTGGAACAGCACGCGGCCTCCTCGGGGTCCGTTCGCCGTGCGCCCGCACGGGTACCGAGGACAAGGGGGCACCGGCGCGACCGTCGGTCGTCAGGGTCGAAGGTCCTCGACGAAGTGCCCGCCGCCGGTGCTCGGGTCGTGTTCCCCACCCCACGAGGACGATGGTCCCTGGGGAATGCGGGGACTCCGGCGCAGTGTGCGGGATCGGAGGTGCAGCCATGCAACACGTCGACGCCATCGATCGGACGGTCGAGGCGACACAGCGCTGGATCGACGAGGTGGGCCGCCGGCTCGACACCGAGGACCGTCAGCTCGCCTACCGGGTGCTGCGGGTGGTCCTGCAGCAGTTGCGGGATCGGGTCGGGGTCGACGTGTCGGCCCACCTGGCCGCCCAACTCCCGTTGCTCGTGCGGGGCATGTTCTACGAGGGCTGGCACCCGGCGTCGACGCCGTCGGGTTGGACGCTGGAGGAGTTCCTCGACCGGATCGAGCGGGACGCGTACCTGAAGGGCCGCTCCGAGGCGGAGGACGCCGTACGGGCCGTGCTCGACGTGCTGCGGGCCGAATGCGGTGAGGGGACGCTCGGACACGTCGTGACCGTCCTGCCCGCCGCCTTCGCCGAGTTGGCGTGAGGCGGCCGTGGAACCGCTCGACCTGACGACTCTCACCGGGCTCGCGACTGCGGCGACGACGCCGGCGGCCGGGCCGTGCGTGACGCTGCTGGCGCCGGTCGGTCTGCCCACCGAACAGGGGCGCGCCGTGCTCACGTGGCGCTCGCTGCTGCGGGAGGCCGCAGGTCGTGGCGGCGACCCGGGGTTGCTCGCCCCTGCGGAGGCGCTCGCCGACGGCTGGCCCCGCCACGGCGGATCGCTGGCGATGGTGCTCGGTCTCGCCCCGGCACACGCTCCCGGCCCGACCCGTGGTCCCGGTGCGCACTGGACCGGGTTCGTACCGGCGTCGGTCGAGCCGTTCGTCGCCGTCGGCGAGGTGCCGGCGTTCGCTGCGCTGGTGCTCGCCTCGCGCGCCCCCCGGTTCGTGCTGCTCACCCTCGGGCTGCAGGACACGGCGCTGTACGCGGTCGACGGCGACGTGGTGCAGCCGCTCGAGGCCGGGCTCCCGCGTGGGCTCGACGACGCGGTGCCCGCCCGTGAACGCGGTCAGCACGTCGTGCACCACGGGGGGAGCGGCTCCGGGGTGATGCCTTCGCACGGACAGGCCGATGCCGACCGGGAGCACGACCATGAACTCGACGAGTTCTGCCGCATCGTCGCCCGGCACGTATGGGCCCACGTCGGTGCCGACGATCC
>JBILVB010000091.1:0-15887 GCA_044370695.1 Acidimicrobiales bacterium
GTCAGCCCGGCGGCGGGAAGGCCGGCGGCGGCGGACGGTCCGCCTGAGCCGGTTCGACCGGCTCGATGGTCGGCGCGACGGGCTCGGAACCCGGTGGCGGCAAGACGGCGACGGCCGGCGTCTTCGGCGTCGCCGTCACGTCCTCGGAGGGTGCCGCGTCCCCGCCGGGATCGTCGGGCCAGGCCAACGGTGTCGACTCGCCGACGAGGACGTCGGGGACGTCCGTGGGCGTCGAGGTGTCGAAGCCGCGGACCTGGCCGTCGGGTTGGGTGACGTCCGGCTCGACGAAGGGGCTACGGATCGCGCCGGCCGGGATGGCCTCGTCGTCGGAGTCGACGACGCCGACCCCGGCGACGACCGACCGCAGCGGACCACGGCGCCAGAGGACGACGAGCAAGGCGATGCCGACGACCGTCAGGCCGTAACCGGCCACGTCGAGCGCCGTGTAGCCGTAGGTGAGGCGCACCGTGTTCGAGGTCGGCACGACGACCATGAAGTTCGGGGCGACCCGGTACGGTCCCGAGGCGCCCTCCACCCGCCAGTTGGGGAAGTAGCTCACCCGAACCAGGACCGGGACTCCGACCTTGTCGACGGTGAACCGCACTTCTTCGTCGTCGAGTCGCACGTCGCTGACCGCGACCGCCGGGAGTGGCACCCTGTCGACCGGCTGCTCTGCCGCAACGGTGCCCAGGTAGCGGGAGTCGGGGTCGGGGGTGCGCACCAGGTCGACGCGTTGCCACTCGGCCGGTCCGCTCGCCGCCGGCAACGCCGGCCAGTCGACGGGCGACTGGAACCACGAGGTCCCGAGCTCCAACCAGGGATCGCCGCCGTCGAGCACGCCCCGAGCCACGACGGGCTGGTACGGCAGGGGGGTGACCAAGCCCCAGTCCCGAACCTCGTACACGTGCCACGGGCCGCTGACGGCGACTCGGGTGAGCTCGGGCTCCTGATCGGCCTTGGCGACCATCGCCGGCCGGTAGGTCGCGTAGTACCGCACGCCCAGGTTGCGCAGTTCGGTCACGCCGCGGTCGAGGTCGCCGTCGTAGTAGCGCAGGCGGCGCACCGGGTTCGATGCCCGCTCGCTCACCGAAGCCGAAGCGAGGAAATGGTACGGGGTCGTCGCCGACGCCTCGAAGAACAGCCCCTCCATCGAACCGATGCAGCCGTCGGTCCAGAACGGCAACAGCATGAGCGCCATCGGAGTGCCGTACTTGTCTTGATCGTTGTTGTTCTCCCACAACGCCCTGCCGCATCCCCGGTCACGGCCCAGGTCACGCATCGTCGTCAGGAGGCCGTAGTACTCGCCGTAGGCGGCCTTCTCCTCGTACCCCTTGAAGTTCCACAACGCCCAGCCGCTCACGAAACCGGCCGGGTCGTCCTTGCCGGCCGTGAACGGCCCCCAGGTGTAGCGACCCTCTCCGTCGTAGGAGCCCCCGGGGAGGTTCCGGAGGTGGAAGCTCATCGCCCCGACCGACGCGACGCCCACGGCGATCGCACCCGCCGCCGAGACCCATCGCGAGACCGGACGGCTGCCCGGCCGGATCAGGCGGGCGAGGGCCTCGAAGACCACGACCACGCCGATCCCGGCGAGCAGGTAGCGGGACAGGTACAGGAACGGCAGCAGCCGCGCGTTCCACAGGCGGTGCTGCGGCCAGATGCAAGCCCATACGGCGAAGCCGAGCGCGGTGATCCCGAGGAAGATCCCGCCCTTCCATCGCCGCCAGATCGAGAACCCGAGGCCTACTGCGGCCAGCACGAACAGCGCCCGATCGATCGTCGTCGACTGCGGGAAGAGCATCTCCCAGTAGGAGTCGGCCCGCTTGCCGTCGGGCGTGCGGCCGTACGGGAGCGACGGCCGGCGCTCGTAGTACATGTCCGTCGTGTAGTCCGCGGTCAGGTTCAGGAAGTTCGAGAGGAAGCCCGGGAGCATCCAGAACATCGTGAGCAGCGAACCGGGCACACCGACCGTGACGCCGTACCACAGGCGCGTCCGCCACCGTCGGTCGCGTCGCTCGAGGTGCACGAGCACGAGAAGTACGGCTCCGGCGGCCGCGAAGATCGCCACGATGCCGTGGCACAGCGCGGCGACGGCGAACAGCACGGCGTTCAGCACTCGCCAGCGACCGGTCTCGAGACCGCGGGAGAACGTGCCGAAGAAGAGCATCGTCAACGAGAGGCTCACCGAGAACGAGAACTCCCCCGCCATCGTCGAGGCGATGTTCCCCCCGAAGATGAGGAAGGTGTCGTCGAAGAGGAAGAACGTCGCGCCGACGGCGAACAGCGCGGGGATCGGGAACGGGAGCCGGGAGAGGCGGCCGAACGCCCAACTCGTCACCGGGAGCGTGACGATCCCGAGGATCGAGATCAGCTTGAGCGAGACGCCGTAGGGCAGGACCACGTCGAACAGCACGACGACGAGTGCCGGTACCACCATGTAGAAGTGGTACATCGGGAAACCGGCGTACCAGTCGTGCGCCCACCCCGACAGCCGGAAGTCGGGCAGGAGGTGGTCGCGCAGGAACGCCGGCCCCCAGACGTGCGCACCGAGATCGCCTCCCGCCGGCGTGGTGTCGGTGAACACCCAGTCCGGGTGGAGTTGGAACAGGGTGTAGAGCGCGCAGCCGGCGACCACGACCGCGGTCACGACCTTCTCGATCGTCGACCACCGGGGCGAGTCGCTCCCGATGTCGACGGCTGCCGGCGCAGATGTCGTCCCGCCCTCGTCGTCGGCGAAGACGGCGTCGGTGTTCTGACCGAGCGCAGGGTCGTCGGTTGACTGGCTCATGACGGCGCGATGCTGCCACAGGCTGCCAGCACGGGCCCCGGCGGCGCAGGCGTGTCGTCAGGTGAGCGCGTGCGCGAGCAGCGTCGTCGCGTTGAACCCGGCGTGGATGGCGATCGGCATCCCGAGTCGACCGGTGTACTGGGCGGCGTAGCCGGCGACGAGTCCGAACATCACGAGCGCCGGGAACGTGGTCCAGTTGAAATGGATCGCAGCGAACATCACGGTGGATCCGATCAACGCGATCGGATCCCGGTAGCGGTTGCGGAGGGATCGCAGGACGAGTCCGCGGAAGAACAGCTCCTCCACGACGGGCGCACCGACCACGACGAGCACCACCAGGAGCACGATGCCCACACCGTGGGCCTGGTCCGTCAGCTCGCGAGCGCTCGACTCCACCTCACCCACGTCGATGCGGAGAATCTCGTCGAGCCCGGACACCTCGAGCCCCTTGTAGAGGAGCGGTACGAAGACCAGCTGCAGGATGCCCCCCACGACGACCCCGATGCCGTCGACCGGCCGCACGTGGACGCCGTAGTCGTCGCGCCAGCGGCCCGTACCCCACACCCTGCTGATCGCGATGACGGCGGCGAACTGCGCCGACCACAGCGGGACCTGCGCCACGAAGGTGACCCAGAGCGGCACCTGGGCGCGCGGCGTACCGGTGTACCCGAAGGCGGCGACGACGAGCGCTGCGCCGAGCACCCCAAGAACGAAGGCAGCGAGCCAGCCGAGCACGGCGTGGCCCACGTGGAATCGGTGGTCGTCACGCGCCGGACGCACGGCGGCGCAGCCTACGGTCCGATCGAGGGTCGCACGCCGGTCAGGCAGCCACGGGCGCCCGGCGGTCCACCAACGTCCACCCGTGGGGTACGCGAACGCGCGCTGCGTGGCCCGCACAGAGGTCGTACCGGTGGGGCTCCCGCTCGCCCGAGAGACCGTCGAGCCAGGCCGTTCCCGAGGCGTAGTGGTACGTCAGCGTGGCCTCGGCCGGCTCGGCGCAGGCGGGGCGGGAGCACTGACGCATCCCTCCGACGGTAGCGACGGGAGCGATGCCGTTGGTGGATGCCGTCGTGCCGTGTGAACAACGCCCTCCACGACCGCAGATGCACGACTCGCACCCGTAGCATTGTGGCATGCCTACTCTCCCGCCGCCCCCTCCACCGCCCTCGCGCGGCCCGGGCGGGCCTGTTCCCCCGCCGCCCGGTGGCCCGGGGAACGGAGGACCCGGCGCCGGGCCGGGCCCCGACCGCCGAGCGAACCGCCCGACCTCCGGCAAGCCGAGTTCCGGCCTGCCCCGCTGGTCGGTCTGGGTCCTCATCGGCATCGTGCTCGCTCTGCTCCTGGGCACCCAGTTGCTCGCCGAGGACCAGGGCAGCCGCATCGGCTACTCGGACCTCCTCGAGCGAGCCAAGTCCGGCCAGGTCACCGAGGTCCAGTACAACAACTCGTCGGCCACGATCACCGGCACCCTGAAGACGGGCGAGAAGTTCACGACGACGGGCCTCATCCCGTTCCCGGACGCCGATCTCGCCCTGCTGCGCGAGTCCGGTGTTCGCATCGAGCCCCGCACGCCGTCGTCCAACTGGCTCTCGAGCCTGATCCCGCTCCTGCTGCCGGTGATCCTGATCATCGGCTTCCTCGTGTGGATGCAGCGGCGGGCCGCCGGGCAGATGGGCAACGTGATGTCGATCGGCCGGAGCCGGGCCAAGGCGTACACGACGGACAAGCCGTCGACGACCTTCGCCGACATCGCCGGGTACGACGGCGTGAAGCAGGAGATCCGTGAAGTCGTCGACTTCCTGCGGATGCCCGAACGGTTCAAGGAGATCGGCGCCCGGGTACCCAAGGGCATCCTGCTCGTCGGTCCCCCTGGCACGGGCAAGACCCTGTTCGCTCGCGCCGTCGCGGGCGAAGCCGGGGTCGGGTTCCTGTCGGTCACCGGCTCGGACTTCATGGAGATGTTCGTCGGCGTCGGCGCCAGCCGGGTGCGCGACCTGTTCCAGCAGGCCCGCAAGATGGGCAAGGCCATCATCTTCATCGACGAGATCGACTCGATCGGCCGCAAGCGCGGTGCCGGCCTCGGCGGCGGGCACGACGAGCGCGAGCAGACGCTGAACCAGATGCTCGCCGAGATGGACGGCTTCGAGACGTCCGAGGGCATCGTGATCATGGCGGCGACGAACCGGCCCGACATCCTCGACCCGGCGCTGCTGCGGCCCGGCCGCTTCGACCGCCAGATCGTGGTACCGCTGCCGGAGTTCGAGGAGCGTCTCGCGATCCTGAAGGTGCACAGCCGTGACAAGCGCCTCGGGACCGACGTCGACTTGGAGACCATGGCCCGAGCGACACCCGGCATGTCGGGCGCCGACCTCGCCAACCTGGTCAACGAAGCGGCGCTGTTCGCCGTCCGTCGCGGTTCACGGGAGATCGAGCGGTTCGACTTCGAGAACGCCCGCGACCGGGTGGTGATGGGGGCTCGGCGCGAGAGCCTCGTGCTGTCGGCCGAGGAGAAGCGGGCAACGGCGTATCACGAGGCGGGCCACGCCGTGCTCGCCACGGTGCTGCCCCACTCGGACCCCCTCCACAAGGTCACGATCCTCCCCCGTGGCATGGCGCTCGGCGTCACCTGGACACTCCCGCAGGAGCGACACACGTACTCCAAGGAGTTCTTCGAGGACGTGATCTGCAAGGCGATGGGTGGGCGGGTCGCCGAGTCGGTCGTGTTCGGCCAACTCAACTCCGGCGCCGCCAACGATCTCGAGCAGGCGACCGGCATCGCCCGGCGCATGGTCCGTGAATGGGGCATGAGCGACCAGGTCGGCCCGATGGCGTGGCACAGCCAGCAGCAGGTGTTCCTCGGCGAGGACCTGATGACGAGCGGACGCGAGTACTCCGACGACACGGCTCGACTCATCGACACCGAGATCTCCTCGATCCTGCGCAACCAGGAACAGCGAGCACGTGAACTGCTGCTGAAGCACCGCAAGGGGCTCGATCTCATCGCTCAGGCCCTGCTCGAGAAGGAGACGATCGACGGCGCCGAGGTCGGGCAGCTCATCCAACAGGGGCTCACTCCGGCACCGACGCAGGTCTGATCTCGTGCGCACCCCGGAGCGGGGTGCGCGAGGATTGGGAGCGTGCCCATCACGCCCACGCCCTACATCTGGATGAACGGCAACCTCGTCGAGTGGGACAAGGCCCAGGTTCATCTGCTGACCCACACGCTCCACTACGGCAGCGGGGTGTTCGAGGGGATTCGCGCCTACGAGACCGATCGGGGCCCGGCGATCTTCCGGTTGACGGACCACATCGTTCGGCTCCACAACTCGGCGAAGATCCTGATGATGCCGATGCCGTACTCGGTCGAGGAGCTCGTCACGGCCTGCAAGGACACGGTGCGCTCCACGGGTCTCCCGAGCTGCTACGTGCGGCCGATCGCCTATTACGGCTACGGCGAGATGGGCTTGAACACCCTGCCGTGCCGGGTCGACGTGGCCATTGCCTGCTGGCCGTGGGGCGCCTACCTCGGTGAGGACGCCGTCAGCAAGGGCGTCCGCATGAAGATCAGTTCGTGGACCCGGCACGATCACAACACCATGCCACCGGCAGCGAAGACGACCGGGAACTACGTCAATTCGTCCCTCGCCAAGGTCGAGGCGCTCAAGGCGGGCTACGACGAGGGAATCATGCTCAACCCGTCCGGCCTCGTCGCAGAGTGCACCGGGGAGAACATCTTCGTGGTCCGCAACGGCCGGATCATCACCCCGCCACTCACCGCCGGCGCACTCGAGGGGATCACCCAGGGTTCCGTCATGGCCATCGCCCGGGACCTCGGCTTCGACGTCGTGATCGACGACCTCGCCCGCAGCGACCTCTACATCGCCGAGGAGATGTTCGTGTGCGGCACGGCCGCCGAGGTCTCGGCGGTGAACTCGGTCGACGATCGCGCCATCCCGTGCCCCGGCCCGGTCACCAAGGCCATCGCCGAGGAGTACGCGAAGGCCGTTCGCGGGCAGATCGACCGGTACAAGGACTGGGTCGAGTACGTCGACTGAGCCTCCGTCGAGCGGGCGGTATCGACCAGGCGCGCGTTGCAGCGGACCGTCGCGCCGTGGCAGCATTCCCGCCGTGACGCTCTGCTTCGGCACCATCATCACCATTCGGTAGCGCACGGCCAACCCGCCGTGCGCCCAGAGCCGCCCCCCGGGGCGGCTCCTTCGTTTTTCCCCTCCCGTGCCGATCCTCCCTCCACCCGACGACTTCAGGAGCCCACCGCCATGAGCCGCATCGAGATCTTCGACACCACCCTTCGGGACGGGTGCCAGCTCGAGGGCATCTCCGTCACGGTCGACGACAAACTGCGCATCGCCGAGCAACTCGACGCGCTCGGGGTCACCTTCATCGAGGGCGGCTGGCCCGGGGCCAACCCGAAAGACGAGGAGTTCTTTCGGCGCGCGGCATCCGAACTCCGGCTCGCCAACGCCACACTCGTCGCGTTCGGTTCGACCCGGCGCCCCAAGGGCAAGGTGGACGACGACCCCACGCTGCGGCACCTCGTCGATGCCGGGACCGGCGCGGTGTGCATCGTGGCCAAGTCGTGGGACTACCACGTCACCGACGCATTGCTCACGACGCTCGACGAAGGCGTGGCCATGGTCGGCGAGTCCGTGGCCTTCCTCACCGCCAACGGCAAACGAGTCCTCGTCGACTGCGAGCATTTCTTCGACGGCTACAAGCGCAACCCCGAGTTCTCGATGCGGGTTCTCGAGGCGGCGGTGATCAACGGCGCCACCCACCTCGTGCTGTGCGACACCAACGGCGGTTCGCTGCCATTCGAGGTCGAGGCGATCGTCGCCGACGTCGTTCGCGCCTTCGGCGACACCGTCACCGTCGGGATCCACTGCCATGACGACACCGGGTGTGCCGTGGCGAACTCGCTCGCTGCCGTGCGAGCGGGGGCCCGTCACGTGCAGGGCACGATGAACGGGCTCGGCGAGCGGACGGGTAACGCGAACCTGTGCACGATCATCCCCAACCTGACGCTGAAGATGGGGTTCGAGACGTTGCCCGAGGGTCGGCTCGAGCGGCTGACCTCCGTGAGCCATCACGTGGCCGAACTGGTGAACAAAGCCGTCGACCCGCAGGATCCCTACGTCGGGGTCGGCGCATTCACTCACAAGGCGGGGTTGCACGTGTCGGCCATCGCCCGTGCCCGTGACGCCTACGAGCACGTGGCGCCGGAATCGGTGGGCAACGGCACCCGATTCGTGGTGTCGGAGATGGCCGGCAAGGCGACCATCGCCGTGAAGGCGACCGAACTGGGGCTGGATCTCGACGGTCCGGCCGTCAACCAGGTCATCGACGAGCTCAAGCGCCTCGAGCACGAGGGGTTCCACTTCGAGGCCGCCGATGCGTCGCTCGAGTTGCTCATGCGGCGGGCGACCGGCTGGACCCAGCCGTTCTTCACCGTCGAGTCGATGCGGGTGATCACCGAGGAAGCGACCAACGGCACGTTCACGACCGAAGCAACGGTGAAGGTCCACGTCGACGGGGAGCGGGTGATCGCCACTCGGGAGGGGAACGGCCCCGTCAACGCCATCGACGCTGCGCTCCGGGCCGCGATCGCGGCCCGCTTCCCCACGCTGGCCCGCGTCCATCTGACGGACTACAAGGTCCGCATCCTCGACTCGGCCCGGGGGACGGGCGCAGTCGTCCGGGTGCTGCTCGATGCGACCGACGGCAACCGGTCGTGGTCGACGATCGGCGTCTCGGAGAACATCATCGAAGCGTCCTGGCAGGCACTCAGCGACTCGGTCGTGTACGCCCTGGTCCACGCCGCTCCAGCGTCGGCCGGGGTCGATCTGGCACACTGACCGTCGCATGGCCGCCCCCAAGTTCGTCCCCGTCCCGCCCACCGACCGGGCCCGCGGTTACGAGTCACCCGACCACGTGCCCGATTCCTGGCGGCCCGACCGGCCCGCCGAGATCCGAGGTCGCCAGCCCCAGGGATCCCGACTGGGTTTCCAGGGTCCCGATCAAGGGTTCGGCATCAAGATCGCCGAATCGTTCCGCAGCAAGGTCCACGCCAGCTCCACCGAATCGGTCGAGGACGCCCTGCGCGGAGCTCTGCTGATCGGTCTGCGCCGGGCGTCGCTGTTCGGACGGGCCCCGGTGGTCCACGACCTGTCGATAGCGCTCACGATGTGGGGCTGGCTCGACCCCGCACCCCCGGCCGAGCTGCTCGCGGCTCGTCGGGCCGCCTTCGCCGGGGTGGCGAACACCGCCCACCACTACGAGCAGGGCCGCGCCCTGGTCGACCAGGTGCCGGAGGCGACCCTGCGGATGACCCCGCAGCAGGTGTCGACCGCCTACCCGGGGCGCTGGCGGGACCTCACCGGCGCCCACTGAGGGCCCACGGCGCGCACCAGGAGCCGCCAGCCCACCAGCGCCGCGCCGGTGAACGCAGTCGCCACCACGAGGAAGCCGGGGGCAAGACCTCGGTCCCAGACGAGCGCCCGCAGCGTGAAGCCCGTCGCCAGCGTGATCAACCACGCCGGTATGGCGGGACGCCACGCCGTCGGGTGGCGCCAGAGCCGGGTGACCGACCATCCGGCCGCCAGACCGATCAGGAACGGCGCCGCCACGGTGACGACGTCGGCCACGGCATCGCCGGTGCCGTGCGAGCGGCGACCGGCGAGCGCGAACCCGACCAGCACCGCCACGTCGATCACGCCGGCGACCGCAGCGCGGCGGTTCATGCGAGGCGCACGGGCAGGGTGCGCAGCCCACGGCCGAGCAGGGTGCCGCCGTGCTCGAGGGAATCGGTCGCCAACTCGATCGTCCCGAAGCGCCGCAGCAGGCCGTCGAACGCGATCGTGGACTCGAGTCGTGCGAGCGGAGCACCGAGGCAGAAGTGCAGCCCGTAGCCGAAGCCGACGTGCTTGGCTGCGTCCGCACGATCGAGCCGCAGCACGTCGGCGTCGTGTCCCCAGAACGCCGGGTCACGGTTCGCCGACGCCACGCCGAGGAACACGGTCTGACCGGCACGCAGGGACTGACCGTGGCGGTCGTGGTCGCGAGCGACGATGCGCACCATCAGCTTGGTCGATCCGTCGTAGCGCTGGAGCTCCTCGCCTGCGCCGGCGATCGCATCGTGGTGATCCCGGAGCCAGCCGAGCTGGTCCGGATGCCGCACGAGTGCGTGGACGGCGTTGCCGACGAAGTTCGTCGTGGTCTCGTGGCCGCCGAAGAGCAGCAGGGTGAGCGCGCCGACCAACTCGGCCGGGGTCAGACCGTTGCCGTCCTCGCCCCCGGTGACCGCGATCAGCGCAGAGATGAGGTTGTCCGCCGGCTCCGCGGTGTAGCGATCGATGAGCCACGAGAAGTACTCGGCGAACTGGGCGCTCCCGGCGGCTGCCGCCTCGGCCTGGTCGGGCCGGTTCGACGCACCGAAGACGATCGCTGCGAGCTGGGCCGACCAGGTCTTGAAGCGATCACGGTCGGCGGGCGGTACGCCGAGGAGTTCGGCGATCACGATCGCCGGCAGGGGGAAGGCGAAATCGGCGATCAGGTCGACGCTGCCGCGCTCGGCGACGGTGCCGGCCAACCCGTCGCACAACTCCTCGACGAGGGACTCGACCCGGGGTCGGAGGCTCTCGACCATCCGGGGGGTGAAGGTGCGCCGCAAGGGTGCCCGCAGCCGCTCGTGATCCGGCGGGTCGTGGAACACCATCCAGCCGCGCAACAGCTCGAACGTCTGCCCGAGCAGGGAGCGACGGCGCTCGTCGAGGCGCCGTTCGAGCGGCGTGAGTCGGTCCGAGGAAAGGTTCGTGGCATCCCGGAATCCGGCGTGCACGGCCTCGTAGGTGGACAGGAACCAGGCGTGATGCTCGGGCAGCCAGACGACCGGCCCGGCCGCCCGCAGCTCGGCATAGACGGCGTAGGGATCGGCGATCGTCGTGGGGTGCAGCAGGTCCGTGATCACGTCCCGCGCTCCAGGATCGTGATCGCACACGCCGCTTCCTCGAGTCCCATCACGCCGCCACCGTTCTCGGCCAGGGCGATTCGAGCCTCGGACACCTGCCGGGCGCCCGCCTCCCCGCGCAGCTGCGTGACGAGTTCGTGGATCATCGAGAGCCCGGTCGCCCCGACCGGGTGTCCTTTCGAGACGAGACCCCCGGAGGTGTTCACCGGGATCGGACCGTCGGGTCCGGTCGCACCTGATGCGACGAACGGGCCGCCCTCGCCCTCCTCGCAGAAGCCGAGCATCTCGCACTGGTAGAGCTCGCAGAACGACGTCGCGTCGTGGACCTCGGCGACGTCGACGTCGTCCGGGCCGATCCCGGCGAGGCGGTAGGCCCGCTGGGCCGCGTGCCGGGCGAGCGAGGGCTCGTCGATGGCGCGGTACCGGCCGCCGGCCAGCGCCGTCGCAGCCACCCGGATCGCGCGCGATCGGACGGCGTCGGGAAGGCCGGCGAGGACGTCGTCACCGACCACGATGGCCGCGGCCGCCCCGTCGCCGATCGGGGCGCACATCGACCGGGTCAAGGGCCAGGACACGACCCGGTCGGCGAGCACGTCGTCCACGGTCATCGCGAAGCGATACTGCGCGTTGGGGTTGAGGACGCCGTAGGTGTGGTTCTTCGCAGCGCCGGCGGCGATGTGCGCCTGCGTCGTGCCCCACCGCCGCATGTGCACCGCCGCCTGGAGGGCGTAGGTGTCCATGAACATGGTGCGGCCGGGCCCCTGCTCGAACGTGCACCCGGAATACGCCGCCGCCCGCTCGTACTCGCGAACCAGGCGTGGGAGATCGAAGTTGTCCACGCCGGCGCCGAAGGAGTCGAACACCTGCTGGCGCACCGCCGGATCGGTGTCGGCGCCGGCCCGGGCGATCTTCTCGACACCGATGGCCAACGACATGCGGGCGTCACCGCTGCGGATGTCCTTCACCGCGGCGAACAGCGCCATCGACGCCGTCGCACACGCACCTTCGACGTTGACGACGGGGACGCGCGCCGGGAACAGACCTTCGTCGACCAGTTCGACGGTGCACACCTGCCCGCGGATGCCACCCTGGCCCCAGGTGTGCATCAGGCAGTTCCCGAACCACACGGACTCGAGGTCGACGCCGCCGGAGCCGGCGAGACCGGCATCGTCGAGGACCCCGAGGTAGGCCTCGCGGGTCAGGTCCTTGAAGCTCTCGTCGGTGCGTTTGCCGAACCGGGACGTCCACGCACCGATGATCCAGGCGTCGCCCATCGCCCCAATGCTAGGGCTCAGCGGGTGACGAGCCCGTGGAGCTCGACGACGGCGACGGGCACGGCGGTCGTGGTCGTCGTCTCGAGTCCCGGCCCTGGGGCTCCGGCGACGACCGTCGAGATCCGCCACCGGATGGTGGCTCGAGCCGTCCAACGCGTCGCGCCCTCGATGGCGGGGGTGTGCCGGTAGGTGACCCGGCAGGGGCTGTCGGTGTCGGCGGCCCCGGCGACCCAGGGGCGCCCCGGTCCCGGGCAGGAGACGGGGCCGTCCCCCCGGGCTCCGTCGCCCGGGTCGAACTCGAGCGCTACCGGCTCCGCCCGGGCGCGGGCGACCGCTCCGGGGACGGCGGCGATCGCCTCGACCGGCGCCCAGCCGGCCGTCCAGAACCACGTCGGCAACTGCGTGACGCTTCGAGCGGCTGGGGACAACGACACCTCGGGCCGGGGTAGCGCGCGCCGTACCCGATCGGTGGCGACGTCGGCCAGTACGCCCGGAGCGACCGTCGGCACCCAGACGACCGTGCCCACACCATCACAAACCCGCAGGTAGAGAAGCCAAAGGATCCCATTACCATCAACCTCTACTACACCTTCAGGCCTGTGGACAGCGTCGGCCGGGGGCGTCCACGAGCACTGTGGAGAACCGTACGCGCCGTTCGAGAAGCGATGGATCCAGGCATGCACGGCGCCCTGTTCGATGCCCCCGCCACCGCTCGTGTCGGCAC
The DNA here is from genome assembly GCA_044370695.1 of Acidimicrobiales bacterium. Lineage (GTDB taxonomy): Bacteria > Actinomycetota > Acidimicrobiia > Acidimicrobiales > Ilumatobacteraceae > JBEIFW01. Next base: position 12,768 of record JBILVB010000091.1, read on the forward strand.
CGGCCGTGGGAGCCGACGCCACGCACCCCAGACCGATCCCGGCAAGGAGGAGCCCGGTCCGCCAAGCTCGCCGACGGCTCGGCCGTGCGCTCAGCGGTCGCACTGGTCCGCACCCTCGTACCACGAGAGCTCCTCGACCTCCGCCCGGCGCCATCCGCTCGGCCCGGGTACGAGCACCACCCGGCGACGCACCGTCGCCAGCGTGTCGTCGAGCACGACCCGCTCCCCCGGCACCGGTCCGGGTCGGTACAGGATCCCGTCGCTCGCCGTGCAGCTCTCCACCTCGACGGCGCCGTCGGGCCGCCGCCGTCCCCGCTCGACCACGGTCCGATCGATCGTCCGTGGCCCGGGGGCAACACGCCAGCCGGCCCGCCGCCATCGCTCGATCTCGGCGATCCACCGGTCTGCCACCGGGCCGGTGGCGAACGCCCGCAACGACTCCGGATCCGTGTCCGGAAGTCCTCGCACCACGCCGAGGTAGCGGTGCTCGGACGCCAGGAAATCGCGCACCGCCGACGCCACCTCGTCGGCATCGGGATCGGGCGGCGGGACCTCGACCGGTGTCGCCGCCGTGAGCGACACCGGCGACGATCCGGGCGCACCGTGCAGCCATGCACTCGGAGGCGGACCCGGGCGAAACGACTCGACAGCGTCGGCTCGGTCCGTCTCGAGACCGCTCGCCCCGGCGCACGAGGCCACCCACACGAGGACCCCGAGGACTGCCGACGGGCTCCCCGGCCGCATGGGGAAAGCGTCGCGAATCGAGCGCAGGCGGGCTTCCGGTCCGTCGCAAGGATCCTTCAGGTCCTGCCTACGCTGCAGCGGTGACACCACACGTCCGGGATGTCGTGCGGGGTGGACCGAGAGCGATCGACGCCGACGACCTCGCCGTCGCCGCTGCCGTGGCCGAGTCCGGCCGGAGCCGGGCCGAGCTGCAGGCCCCCACCGTGGCTGCACCACGCTGCCGGCTCTGGAGCCGCCGAGCCGTCGTGCTGTCCGAGGTGCTCCCCCTGCTCGATCGCCTCGGGGTCTCGGTCACCGACGAGCGTGCTTACGTCATCGACGCCGGCGGCGATGCGCCGGTGAGCGTCGTGCTCTCCGATCTCGGTCTGCGACCACTCGTTGCCACGCCCGAGCCGTCGGTCGCCGCCACCTGGGAACAGGCCGTCGCTGCGGTGTGGGACGGCGAGGCCGTCGACGACGGGCTCAACCGTCTGGTGCTGGCCGGGGGCCTCACCCTGCGAGACGTCCAAGTCGTACGGGCCTATGCCCACTGGATCCGCCAGGCGCTCGTGCCCCACTCCCTCGCCACGATCGAGCGAACGCTGGTCGAGCACGCCGAATTGACTGCGGCGATGGTCCGGCTGTTCGACTGCCGCTTCGATCCTGCCCGGTCCGCCGCAGGGATTCCCCCCCAGCTCCTGGCGCAGTTGCGCACCGGGATCGACGCCGTCGAGCGGCTCGACCACGACCGGATCCTGCGGGCCGTCCTCGCCTCCATCCAAGCGACGGTACGGACGAACGCCTTCCGGACCGACGATCCGCTCGATCTCGGTCCTCGGCGCCGAGGCCTGGCCCTCAAGTTCGATCCCTCACAGCTCAGCGACCTCCCGCTACCCCGTCCGTTCCGTGAGGTGTGGGTGTCCGGCCGCGACGTCCAGGGTGTCCACCTCCGGGGTGGCCCGGTCGCTCGGGGTGGGCTGCGTGCGAGCGACCGTGCCGACGACCTTCGAACGGAGATCCTCGGGCTGATGCGGACCCAGATGGCGAAGAACACCGTCATCGTCCCGGTGGGGGCCAAGGGTGGGTTCGTCCTGACCGCACCGCCGGAGGAGCCCGCGTCGCGAGCGAACGCCGTACGAGAGGCCTATCGCACCTTCGTCGCTGCCCTTCTCGACGTCACCGACTCCCTGGCCGGTGACGTCGTCGTCCCGCCCCCCGGCGTCGTACGCCACGACGGGGACGATCCGTATCTCGTGGTGGCCGCCGACAAGGGCACCGCTGCACTCAGCGACGAAGGCAACGCGATCGCCACCCGCTACGGCTTCTGGCTCGGCGACGCGTTCGCGTCGGGCGGCAGCACGGGCTACGACCACAAGGCACTCGGGATCACGGCCCGCGGCGCATGGGAGAGCGTTCGGGCGCACGGCCGACACCTCGGTGTCGACCCGGACACCGAGACACTCACGGTGGTGGGTATCGGCGATCTCTCCGGCGACGTGTTCGGCAACGGCATGCTCCGGTCCGACGCCCTGCGGCTCGTCGCTGCGTTCGACCACCGCCACGTTTTCCTCGACCCCGACCCCGACCCCGTGGCCGCCGCAACCGAGCGCCGCCGGATGGTTGCACTCCCGCGGTCGAGTTGGCTCGACTACGACCCCGACGCCATCTCGCCTGGCGGGGGCGTGTGGCCTCGTTCGGCCAAGTCGATCCCACTCAGCGAGCGAGTACGCCAGGTTCTCCAGGTCGACGTGGAGGAACTCACGCCCGACGAACTCGTACGAGCGATCCTGCGGGCGCCGGTCGACCTGCTCTGGAACGGCGGAATCGGAACCTTCGTCAAGGCTTCGGAGGAGACCGACGACGAGGTCGGCGACCATGCCAACGATTCGGTCCGGATCCAGGGTCGGGAGCTTCGCTGCCGGATGGTCGCTGAGGGGGGCAACCTCGGGTTCACCCAGCGGGCGAGGGTCGAGTACTCGCTGGCCGGCGGTCTGATCAACACCGACGCCATCGACAACTCGGCGGGCGTCGACTGTTCCGACCACGAGGTCAACCTGAAGATCCTCCTCGACGCTGCGGTGCACGCCGGCCGGCTCGACCGATCGAGTCGGAATCGCCTCCTGGCAGACCTTACCGACGAGGTGGCCGAGACGGTTCTCGACGACAATCGGGCACAGGTGACGGCGCTCGCCGTCGCCCGCCGGCAGGCCGGGCCGATGGCTGCGGTCCACGCTCGACAGCTCGCAGCCCGGGCACCGCAGTTGGCCGGACACGCACTCCCGGACGATGCCGAACTCGCCCGCCGCGCGCGGTCCGGTGCCGGACTGACGAGCCCGGAGTTCGCCGTGCTCTTGGCCGACGTGAAGTCGAGCGCAACCGTCGAGGTCCTCGCCAGCA
>JBILVB010000092.1:0-15868 GCA_044370695.1 Acidimicrobiales bacterium
GGTGACCGACACGGTACCGCGGGTGGTGGGGTCAGAAGCCGAGGTGCTTGTCGACGACGCCGAGCAGCTCTCCGCCGTGCTGGGCCCGGCGGAGGTTCTCGCAGAAGCGCTCGATGTTGCGGCGCCCCCGGAGCTGGCTGGCGCCGGCGGTGTGGGGGGTCATCACGACGTTGTCGAGCGTCCACAGCGGGTGGTCGGCCGGGAGCGGCTCGATCGGGGCGACGTCGAGCGCGGCGCCGGCGAGCGGGCCGGATCGCAGGGCGGCCACGAGCGAGTCGCCGTCGACGATCTCGCCCCGGGTGACGTTCACCAGGAAGCTGCCGTCGCGCATGCGTCCGAACGCAGCGGCGTTGAACAGACCCCGGGTGTCGTCGGTGAGCGGGCAGCAGACCGCGACGACGTCGGACTGCTCGAGCAGCAGGCCGAGCTTGATGAGCGGCCACACCTCGGCCACGCCGTCCGACGGCGCGACGGCGAGCGCGTCGACGGCGATGACGTCCATCCCGAACGCCACGGCCCGGCGCGCCATCGCGCGGCCGGTCCCCCCGAAGCCGACGATCCCCATCGTCATGCCCTCGAGCTCGATCTCCTTGGCCCGCATGGCTTCGCGATGGTTCCAGCCGTCGGGCCCGAGGCGCAGCGCGGTGTGGATCTGGCGGGTGAGCGCGAGCAGCAGGCCGAAGCCGGTGTCGGCCAGGTGGCCGCCGACGAGGCCCTTTTCCCCGGTGAGCACGACGTCGCTGTCGACCATCTTCGGGTAGCAGAACGCGTCCATGCCCGACGCGATGGCGTGCACCCAACGCAGCTTGGGCGCAGCGTCGAAGAGCCGCTCGGGGATGAAGCCGAGGATCACCTCGACGTCGGCAGCCTGACCGAAGGCATCCCGGAGTGATGGGGCGACACGCACCGTCGATCCGGGCGGTGCGGCGGCCTCGATCGAGGCGATCTCCTCCTCGGAGATCGACGGCAGCGTGAGGCCCAGGGTGACCAGGATCGTGACCGGTCCGTTCAGCTCCATGCGCGCTCCTGCTCCTCGGTCCCCCGAAGCGACGGTAGCAAGCGGGCAGACTGGCGCTCGTGCGCATGGGGCCGATCGGACAACTGGGCTATGCGGTGCTCGACGTCGACCGCTGGGTGGAGGACTTCCTGGCCGCCGGGGTGGGGCCGTGGTGGACCTACCGGGCGCTCGCCCCGGACGAGTTCGTGTACCGGGGCGAGCCGACGGCCGCTCGGTTCGACTGCGCGATCAGCTTCTCGGGCGGCCTGATGCTCGAGGTGATTGCGCCGGTCGACGACGAGCCGTCGCCCTACCGCGACTTCCTCGCCTCGGGCCGCGAGGGTCTCCAACACCTCTGCTACTTCCCCGACGATGCCGATGCCGCCGGACGGACCCTCGTGGACGCCGGGCACCGTTGCGTGGTCGACGGCCACACCGGCGGGTTCGCGTTCCGCTACTACGAGCCGGTCACGGCGGTCGGTCGGGCCGGGCGTGAACTGGTCGAGATCGGCCGTCGTGACGTCGCGACCCGACGGCGTCACGACGCCATGGTCACCGTGTGCGCCGACTGGGACGGTCGTGACCCGAGACGCTGACGTCGCGGTGACTGCCGCCCGGCGTGCGGCCGTCGCCTACCTGTCGCAGTGGCTCGCATTCCAGGTGCGCTCGACATGGCAGCCCGGCGTCTCGGTCGCGGTCACCCACCACGGCCGGCTCGTGCACGCGAGCGCCCACGGCGTCGCCGACCCGGGAACCGGTGCGCCACTCACCCCGGCCCACCGGTTCCGGATCGCCTCCCACTCCAAGACGTTCACCGCCGTCGGGATCCTCGCGTTGCGGGCCCAGGGCCGGCTCCGCCTCGACGATCCGGTGGGCACCCACGTCGAGGGTCTGCACCCGGCGGTGGCCGCGGCCACGGTGGCCGACGTGCTCACCCACACCGCCGGGCTGACCCGCGACGGCGACGACACCGGCCAATGGGCCGACCGGCGGCCGTTCCTCGACGCCGGCGAGCTTCGGGCCGTTCTCGCGCAGGCCCCGGTGCTCGACCGGGCCGCTCGGTTCAAGTACTCGAACATCGGCTACGGCCTGGCGGGGTTGGTGATCGAGGGCGCCACCGGGGAGCCGTACCGGGACTGGATCGTGCGCCACGTGATCCGACCCGCAGGGCTGGCCGACACGACCCCCGACGTGGACACCGCCGCAGGTCCGATCGCCGTCGGGCATTCGGGGGCGCTGCCCCTCGGGCGCCGCGTGGCGATCCCGGGCCGCAACGACACCGGTGCGCTGGCGGCCGCAACGGGGTTCGTGTCGACGGCGTCCGACGTGGCCCGGTTCGTGGCGCAGCTCGACCCGGCCGCGTCCCGCAGCGTGCTCGACGTGACGTCTCGCCGTGAGCTCCTCGCCCGGCGGTGGGCGGTGCCCGACGACGCCGGGGGCCGCAGCTACGGCCTGGGCACGATCACGGTCGCGCATCACGGCACGGCGACGGTCGGTCACAGCGGCGCGTTCCAGGGCTACGCGTCGCGTACCGCCCTGGTGCCGGGCGAGGGGTGGTGCGTGTCCATGCTCACCAACGCGATCGACGGGCCGGCGTCGCCGTGGTGCGACGGCGCGCTGTCGATCCTGCGCCGCTTCGCCTGCGACGGTGCCCCCACGGCGGCGGTTCGGTCCTGGACGGGCCGATGGTGGGACCTGTGGTCGGTCACGGACCTGGTGCCCGTCGGAGACCGGGTGCTGGCCGCCGCACCGGCCCAGGCCGACCCGTTCGCCGACGCCCCGGTGCTGGCCGTCACCGGGCGCGACACGGCCGTGATCGAGCGGGCCGGCGGGTTCTCGAGCCACGGCCAGCGGGTGCGCCGGGTGCGGGCCGGTGGTCGGGGTCCGGTGGTCGCGGTGGAGTTCGCCGGCGGCCGCAAGCTCCCGGAGGAACCGTTCGCCGCCGAGCTGGCCGATCGCTACGGTCGCTGACCACCATGGCCTTCGGATCGGTCCGCCATCACGTTCGCATCGCCCGCCCGGCCGAGGAGGTGTGGGCGCTCGTGGGCGACCCGGCCCGGCTGCCCGAGTGGTGGCCCGGTATCGACGCCTGCCAGGTGAGCGGGACGACGCGAGTGATCACGCTCGGCTCGGGGATCCCGATGCCCGAGGAGCTGCTCGTCGTCGACCAAGTGCAGCGCCGCCTCCAGTACCGGATCGCCGCGCCGATGTTCTCGTTCCACCGCAGCACCCTCGACGTGCTCGACCTCGGAGATGGCACCTGCGTCGTGGTCTACGCCGCCGACGCCGATCCACGCACGATGGCGCTCGTCATCGCCGGCGCCGCCGCCGGCGCCCTCGACGAACTGAAGCGAATGATGGAGGCCTCCTGATGGGACGCAAGATCCTGTTCGTCACGACCGACCAGCAGCGCTACGACACGTTGGGCTGCAACGGTGGGATCCTGTCGCGGACCCCGGTGGTGGACGGCCTCGCCGCGGCCGGGCGCCGCTACGAGCGGGCCCACCCGCAGTCGGTGGTGTGCATGCCGTCGCGCTCGACGATGCTCACCGGCCAGCACCCGAGCACCCACGGCGTGTGGATGAACGGGGTGCCGTTGCCGGCCGACGCACCGTCGGTGGCCGAGGTGCTCCACGGCGCCGGGTACCGCACGGCGCTCGTCGGCAAGCCGCACTTCGAGCCGTTCCTCGATCCGTTCGCCCGCTACCCGGAGAACCGCTTCGCCCGCTTCGGGCAGCCCGGGCTACACCGGGGTTTCGAGCACCTCGAGTTCGCGACGCACGGAGCGGTCGGTCCGCTGCACTACGCCCGCTGGCTCGCGGCGGAGCATCCCGAGGCGGTCGGCAACTTCTACCCGGTGCTCGACGGCGGCCTCGAGGTGAACGCGGCCGGCGGCGGGGCCACCGGCGCCCCGCAGGTGCACGACAACCCGATCCCGCGGGAGTGGTATCACACCGACTGGGTCGCCGATCGCACGATCGCCTGGCTCGACTCGCTCGATCCGGCCGACGACTGGTTCTGCTGGATGAGCTTCCCCGACCCGCACCACCCGTGGGATCCGCCGGCGTCGGAGCTGCACCGGGTCGACTGGAGCGAGGTGCCCCTGCCGGCCGGTTATCCGGTCGACGCAGCGGCGCGCGAGGCGATCCTCGACGCGAAGCCGCGGCACTGGCGGGCCTGGTATGACGGCCGCCTGGTGTCGAACTACGAGGCGCCGCTGGCCTGGGTGCCGGCCACGCTGACCGCCGATCAGGTTCGGGAGGTCAACGCCCGCAACGCGGTCGAGGTCGAGCTGATCGACGAGGCGCTCGGCCGGGTGCTGGCCGCGATCGATCGGCGGGGCTGGGGCGCAGACACCGACGTGGTGTTCACCACCGACCACGGTGAGCTGCAGGGCGATTTCGGATTGCTGTTCAAGGGCCCGTACCACGTCGACGGACTGATGCGACTCCCGCTCGTGTGGCGGCCGGCGCCGTCGACCGGTGCGTCGCCGTCGTCGGTGACCCGGCCGGTGGGCCTGGTCGACCTGGCGCCGACGTTCTGCGCCATCGCCGGGGTGCCGGTGCCGGGGTGGATGGAGGGCCGGCCGCTGCCGGTCGACGACGCCGACGCGGACGCGCGCGGGTTCGAGCGGGTGCTGACCGAGTGGGACTCCGAGCTGTTCGGCGTCGCAGTCCACCTGCGCACGGTCTACCGGGACGGGTGGGTGTGCACGACGTACCAGCCCGGCCACAGCCACGACGGGACCGAGGGCGAGCTGTACGACCTGGGGGCCGACCCGCTCCAGCAGGTGAACCGGTGGGACGACCCGGCGGTTCGGTCCCACCGGGACGAGCTGGTGGCCGATCTCTGGGCGCACCAGCCCCCGATGCGGTCCCCCCGGCCCCTCGTGGTCGCACCGGTGTGACCAGGCCCTAACCTCCCGGCCGACATTCACTCGTCGTTCACCTTGGGGGAGGACCGATGGCGAGCACCCGCTGGATCGCCGACAACCACTACGACCCGAAGTACCCGTTCTGGACGAGGGCGAACGTCGGGGAGGTCCTGCCCGACCCGCCGAGCCCGGCGGGCTGGGACCTGGTGTTCGAGGGCGGCACGATCCTCGGCTGGCGCGACTGCATGACCGACCGGTTGGGGATCGGCGAGGACGAGGTCCACCTGGTCCGGCCGGAGGTGATGGGGGTCTTCGGCGGCTACGCCTACCTCGGCATCACGTTGCTGCGCGTGTGGGCCGAGCGCACGCCCGGCTTCACCGCCGAGGCGCTCGACGCTGCGTACTTCGCCGGGCACCCGAACATCCCGCCGTACGTCGCCGAGCCGTGGCACACCAACCCGGCGACGACCGAGGTGATGACCGGTTGGCTCGGCTGGGTGATGGGCACCCGGGACCAGTCCGAACTCGAGACCGACCGGCTCGCAGCCCGGGCCGTGCGCGCGGCTCGTCCCGATCTGTCGACGCTGTCCGACGTCGAGTTGATCGAGCGGGCGTTGTCGTTCAAGCCGATGATCCGCGACCTGTTCGACCAGCACATCAACCAGTCCGGCGCTGCGTCGATCGGGCCGGGGGTGATCACCGCCGTGTGCACGGCGCTCGGTGACCCGAGCAAGGCGATGCGGCTGCTCGCCGGCCTCGGCGGGGTCGACTCGGCCGCGCCGTCGTACGCCATGTGGGAGCTGTCCCGTGTCGTTCGGGCCGACGCCGGGTTGGCCGCTGCGTTCGATGCCGGCACCGACGGGTTGACCGAGCGGCTGCGGGCCGACGACTCGCCCGCGGCCCGGTCGTTCGTGGCCGCCCTGGACGAGTTCCTGGCCGAGTTCGGGTCGCGGGGGCCCAACGAGTGGGACATCCACGCGCCGACCTGGGAGATCCGGCCCGACCTGGTGCTCGCCCTCGTCGACCGGATGCGTCTGGCCGACGACGATGCGTCGCCGACCGGCCACAACGCAACGGCCGAGGCCGAGCGAAAGGCCCTCGGGGACGAGATCGCCGCAGCGCTCGCCGGTGACCCCGAGACCCAGGGGCAGTTCCTCGCTGCGCTCGCCGCTGCGGCCACCTTCGTCCCCGGACGGGAACGGGCAAAGACCAACATCATCCGGGTGATCCAGGAGGTGCGGCTCGCCGTGTGGGAACTCGGTCGCCGTGCCGTGGCCCGCGGCCTGATGTCCGAACCGCGCGACGCCTGCCTGCTGTTCGGCGACGAGTTGCAGGCGCTCGCCGCCGGCACGCTCGCCGACGTCCCGGCGCTGGTGGCCGACCGCAAGGCGCACCTGGCGTGGCTCGAGTCGCTGGAGCCGCCGTTCCTGTTCGACACGCCGCCCCCGCCGAACACCGAGTGGCCCGCACGCGGGGCACACCGGGCGCCGACCGCAGCGGTGAGCGACTCGCTGTCGGGTCTGCCCGGCTGTCCCGGGGTGGCCCGCGGTCGGGCCCGGGTGATCCTGCACCCGTCGGACCCCACGGCGCTCGAGCCGGGCGACGTGCTGGTGGCCCCGATGACCGATCCGGCGTGGACGCCGCTGTTCGTCCCGGCGGCTGCGGTCGTCGTGAACGTCGGCGCTCCCTTGAGTCACGCAATCATCGTCAGCCGCGAGCTCGGCATCCCGTGCGTGGTGTCGGTGAACGAGGCCACCGAGCGCATTCCCGACGGGGCGCTCGTCGAGGTCAACGGCGACCTCGGCACCGTGACGGTGCTCGAGCTCCCCTGACGGCGGGCTCCGGGTACGTCGCCGATGGTCACTGCGTGGCCGTGCCGGCGGGCACGGCCACGCAGTGGCGTTCGTAGAGCCGGCGCCACTCGTCGAACCTCAGGTACTGCCACAGCGACGTCTGTCGGGTGATCGCCGTGAACTTGGGGAAGCCGATGCCGAGCTGCCACGGCTCGAGGACGACGAAGTTGTTGGCGATCGAGAGGTCGGACAGGTGGGCCTGGTCGTCCCGGTGGAGTCCCGTGTGTTCGTAGTCGACGTCGAACCCGTGACGCCGCAGGCACGACAGCCACAGGGTCTGCTCGTTGAAGTACCGGGGGGCCCAATTGCCAGGGATCAGGTCCGGGTCCGGTCGTGGCCGGCCCCGGAGCCAGCAGGCGTTCGCCGCTTCGTCGATGAGCGGGGTGTCCCACAACCGACGCACGTCCGGCGTGCGCCCGATGTGGACGCAGTCGGACGGGTGGAACAGGTACCCGGCCATCGTCGAGGACGGCCGGGTGGCGATGGAGGCGGTGAGCAGCCGGTCGTCGAACACTCGGAGATCCGGGTGCCGCTCGCGGTGGACGCCGATCCAGTCGACGAACCCGTCGTGATGCAACGGGGTGTCGTTGCGCAACTTGACCGCCCACGGGCGCTCGGCCCGGGCCAAACCGTTGCGGGTCGAGGTGATCATGCGATTGGTGTTGAACGGCTTGCCGCTGGCGGAGCGGTCGCCAACCCGGTAGTCGGCCGACCCGGGGTCGTCGTTGAGCACCACGACGTCGGCGTCGAGCCCGACGACGTCCGCGCCCTTCCAGGTCGACACGATGAGCTGCGCCCCGGGCAGGACGCGCCGGATGGATGCGACCGTCGCAGCGAGCAGGTCGGTGGCGGGTCCCTGCACGACGACGGAGAAATCGGCGGGTCCGGTCGGGGAGTTCTTCAACGCGGCCTCCAGGCGGTCACCCATACCGTCGGCGCGGTGGAGCAGTTCTTGACGGTTTGCATCGTCGGTGCCGACGACCCGGCGGCGATCGAGCAGTCCCAGGCCTCGGCGCGGTCGTTCGGGCTTCCGGTACTGGTGGCGGGTGCCGGAGCCGCGGGCGACACCTCCGGGTTCGTGGCGTTCGGCGAGCCGCACGACTGGCCGAACACGCTGAACACGATCGTTGCCGCCGCAACGACCGAGTGGGTCCTGCTGGTACACGCCGGCGAGCGGCCCGAGTTCGACGTCGTGGCGCTGCGAGCGGCGTGTGCGTCGCCGGTCGACGCCTGGCGGGTGGAGCACTGCGTCGCGCTGCTGCCGGCGTGCCCGCCGCTGCCGGCGGAGCGGCTCGTGCGGCGCCGTGGCGCCCGGTTCGGCGGCCTCGTGTGGCCTCGGTGGACCGATGGTCCGGCGGCGCTCACCACGGCGGTGCGGCTGGGCGGCTCGCCGGCCGGATTGGATCCCCACGGGCCGACGATGCGCTGGTTGCTGCGGGCGGCCGCCGCGGCCGAGCGCACCTCCCCGGCGCCCGAGGTGGGCGGCGAGGTCGCCCTGCTGCTGGCCGCGGCCGGTGAGTTCGACGCCGCGGTCGCCCGGTTGTGCGGCGTCGATGCGCCCGCTGCCGACCGGGCCGAGGACCGGCGTCTCGGTCGCGCACTGGTGGCAGCAGGGCTCGCCGCCGGGCGGCCGCGCGAGGCCCGGATCGGCGCCCTGCGCTGGTACGAGGCGTCCGACGCGACCGGTCCGGCCCACGCCTGGCTGGCCCAGATCGAAACGGCCGTCGGGCGGCCCGGTTCCGCCGTCCGCTTGTTCGCCGACCTCGGTGCCGCCCCGCTCGTCGACGACGACGGCTATCGGCTCGATCCTGCGCAGGCAGGCGCCTGGCGGGGGATCGCCCTGCACCATCTCGACGAGCTCGAGTTCGAGGTCGGCGAGGCGCTGTGGGTGTCGTCGACGCTCGACGCGACGACCGCGGTACCCGCGCGGCTGCACGAGCGATTGATCCGCAACGTCGTCAGCGGTTGGAGCCGGTTGCGCCGCGACCCGACCGTGCTGATGGAACGGCTCTCGGCTGCCGAGCGCCGCCTCGTGGCCCGGACGTTGTGCGTCACGCCCGTCGAGGAGGCGGCGGACTGGGCGTCGCTGTTCGACGCCGTCGTCGAGCGGGACGGGCTCGACGAGGCGCTCGCCGCTCGCCTGGCCGAGGTCGCCCCGATGTTCCCGGAGACCGACGCGCTGCGGTGGGCGGTCCGTCTGCGTCAGGACGGGTTCGGCCGGCACTGCCCGCTGCTCGCTCGGGCCCGCAGCGTGAGCCTCGACCCGTCGACCCGGCTGCGGTCGGCAGCGATCGCCCTCGAGGTGTTCGGCGACGATCCGGTCGTCGTCGAGGCGCTGGCGGCCGCGGCGGGCATCCTCGCGCAGGAGGAGTTCGAGTCGATGCTGGTCGTCCTGGACGAACTTGCTCCCAGCGCGCTGCCCGGGGCGGTCCTCGGTGCGGCGACCACCCCGACCCGGATGCTGGCGCTCGCCGGTCTGCTCGATCGGTTCGGCGCGGCCGAACAGGCCGGCGCGCTACGGGACGCGGCGGCGCTCGCCGTCGGACGATCCTCAAGCGCGCCGCACGGTTTCCGATAGGAACGCATGGAGATCCTCTGCCATCGGGGGGTGTGGGCGATCCGCGCCGAGCAGAACACCCCGGAGGCTTGCGCCGCGGCATGGTCCAACGGCTGGGGGATCGAGACCGACCTGCGTGACCTTGGCGGTCGCTGCGTCGTCAGCCACGATCCGCCGTCGGATGCCTGTTGGTCGCTGGAGGGCCTGCTCGACGCCCACCGCCCGGGTAACCCGCTCGCGTTGAACGTGAAGGCGGACGGGCTCGTCCCGCTCGTGGTGCCGGCGCTCGGCGGGACCGACCCGGCAGACGTGTTCGTGTTCGACATGTCGGTCCCCGACCAGTTGCACTGGCTCCGGGCCGGAGTTGCGACGTTCACCCGGCACAGTGACGTCGAGCCTCACCCGGTGCTCTACACCGAGTCCGCAGGGGTCTGGCTCGATGCGTTCCGCAGCGACTGGTGGGGGACCGACGTGATCGAGCGGCACGTCGCCGCAGGCAAACGCGTCGCGGTCGTCTCACCGGAGCTGCACGGTCGCGATCATCGGCCCGTGTGGGACCGTCTCGCCGCTGGCGGCGCACATCTACTTCCCGGACTGTCGTTGTGCACCGACCATCCGGCCCAGGCCGCTGCTTGGTTCGGTCCGGCCGTCGCCGGGGCTGCCGCATGATCCGCGCCGTGGTCTTCGACATGGACGGCGTGCTCATCGACGCCCGGGACTGGCACTACGAGGCGCTGAACCGGGCGTTGGGCCACTTCGGGTTCGCCATCAGCCGGTTCGATCACCTGGTCACCTACGACGGGCTGCCCACCCGCCAGAAGCTCGAGATGCTCTCGCGGGAACGGGGCCTGCCTCGGTCCCTGCACGGCTTCCTCAACGAGTTGAAGCAGGCGTACACGATGGAGATCGTCCACGCCCGCTGCAAGCCGCGGTTCCAGCACGAGTTCGCCCTGTCCCGCCTGCACGCCCAGGGGTACCGACTCGCCGTTGCCTCGAACTCGGTGCAGCGCACGGTCGACGTGATGATGGAACGCGCCGGGTTGTCCCGGTACCTCGAGTTCACCACCAGCAACGAGCACGTCACGAGAGGGAAACCCGCGCCGGACATCTATCTCGTGACGTTCGATCGTCTCGGGGTCGCCCCGCACGAGGTGCTCGTCGTCGAGGACAACGACAACGGCATCCGGGCCGCGACCGAGGCCGGTGCGCACGTGTTCGTGGTCAGCGAACCGGCCGACGTCACCTACGACCGGATCCGGGTCGAGCTCGATCTGCTCGACGGGGTGCGCGCATGAGGACGTTGCTGCTCGCGGCCGGGGGGAGCGACGCGTTCGCCGAGGCCGGGTACTACTTCCCGAAGAACCTCGTCGAGATCGCCGGGTCGCCCCTGCTGGAGCACGTGATCCACAGGCTCGGTCCACTGGCCGCCCACCATCGGTTGGTGGTCGCGGTGCGCCGCGACGAGAACGTACGGTTCCACACGAACCGCGTGGTGCGTCTCATCGAGCCGACGGCGACGGTGGTGGAGGTGGGGGACACGTCCGGTGCCGCGTGTACCGCGCTCACTGCGGTCGACCACCTCCTCGACGACGAACCGTTGCTGGTGTGCAACGGGGATCAGGTGATCGACGTCGATCTCGCCGGGGTCGTCGACGGGTTCGCCGCAGCCGGGCTCGACGGTGGCGTCGTGGTGTTCGAAGGTGTCCACCCGCGCTGGTCCTACGTGCGCACCGACGATGCCGGAATCGTGATCGAGGCGAGCGAGAAGCGGCCGATCAGCCGCTTGGCCACCGCCGGGTGCTACTGGTTCGCCCGGGGCCAGGACTTCGTCGAATCGGCCAAGCAGATGATCCTGAAGGACGCGCAGGTGAACGGCCAGTTCTTCGTGTGCCCGACGCTCAACGAGATGGTGCTCGCCGGGCGCCGCGTCGGCATCCACCGGATCGAGCGGGCACAGTACTTCTCGTTCCACGACCCCCAGGCGGTCGGTGCCTTCGAGGCCCGCCTCGCCCTCGACCAGGAGGCGGCATGACCCGATCGACCACGACCCCCGAGGTCACCCAGCACCGGCTCGACGACATGGTGCGCGGCTGGTTCGTCGGTGCGTTCGAGCCCACGGCGCTGCACGCCGAGGGCTTCGAGGTCGCCGTGCAACGCTTTCGGGCCGGCGACGTCGAGGCCGAGCATCACCACAAGGTGGGCACCGAGATCACGGTGTTGGTCTCGGGGCGAGCCCGCATGTGCGGGCGCGAGCTCGCGCCCGGCGACATCCTCGTGCTGCCCCCCGGCACCGCGACCGCGTTCGAGGCGTTCGAGGACACCGTCACCGCCGTGGTGAAGGTGCCGAGCGTCCCGGGCGACAAGTACCCCGGCCGACCGCAGGAAGGTGCCCCCGCATGACCCACCCGCTCCAGATCGTCGTCCCGATGGCCGGGCGCGGCAGCCGCTTCGCGGACGCCGGGTTCGCCAAGCCCAAGCCGCTCATCGAGATCGACGGTCACCCGATGATCGAACTCGTCGTCGCCAACCTTCGTCCGTCCCGGCCGCACCGGTTCGTGTTCATCGCGCAGCGTGCGCACGCCGAGGAGTTCGACCTGCCGGCTGTGCTGTCGCGCATCGCCCCGGGCTGCGGGCTGGTGCTGCTCGACGGGGTCACCGAGGGTGCGGCGTGCACCGTGCTGACGGCGACCGCCGAACTCGACCTCGACGCGCCCCTGATGATCGCCAACAGCGACCAATGGGTGGACATCGAGATCGACGACTACTTGGCGGCGCACGACGCGAGCGGTCGTGACGGCTGGGTGATGACGATGACGGCGACCGACCGCAAGTGGAGCTACGTCCGCTTCGACGAGGCCGGCCGCTGCGTGGGGATCGTCGAGAAGGTGCCGGTGTCGGACTGCGCAACGGTCGGCATCTACAACTTCGCCACCGCCCGGCAGTTCGTCGATGCCGCAGGGACGATGATCGCCGAGGACCGCCGGGTCAACGGCGAGTTCTACGTCGCGCCGGTCTACGACGACCTGGTGGCGGCCGGTGGTTCGTTCGGGGTGTACGACGTGGGCGCCGAGGCGGCGGGGATGTACGGACTCGGGATCCCGTCGGACCTCGAGCTGTTCTGCGGTCTGCCCGTCAAGGACAAAGCGATCGGCCGGTTGTCCTTGATCGGCTGATCTGGCCGAGCCAGCGACCGGTGGTGCTCCTGCGTCGCCGAGGTCCAGCGGGGACCACGATGCCGGCCCGGGCCGCGACCGACACGGGCCAATAGCGTGTCGATCATGTCCGGGTCGGCAGTGCGCAATCGTCTCTCGGACGCTCGGACGGGGTTCACCGCCGGGGTGGCTGGGTTCGTGCCGGCCCGGTTCGGGCGCGGCGCCCGCTGAAGCATCGGGGAACGTGATGCAGATCGTGGGGAGGGAGCACGAGCTGGCTCGGTTGCGGTCCGTCGTGGCCGGGGCTGCGGCGGGCTCGGGTGGCGTCGTCGTGGTCGTGGGCGAGCCCGGCATCGGCAAGACGGCGTTGCTCGACACGGTCGCGTCGGAATGGAGTGAGCGCGCCGGCACGGCCTTCTTGCGAGTGACCGGGGTCGAGATCGAGTCGGATCTTGCGTTCGGCGCCCTCGGCATCATCGCCGCCGGGCTCCGTCGGCTCGGCCCGGCGCCCGGCGATCCGCACGACAGCGTTCTCGAAGTGCTCGCCGGCGGAACCGGACCTGGCCCGACGACGGCGGCAGGCGGTGCCGCCGTGCTCGCAGCCCTGGGAGCGGCCTCGGCCTCGCGCACCGTGGTACTCGTGATCGACGATGCGCAGTGGCTCGACGAGGATTCGTCCCGGGCGCTCGCCTTCGCGTTGCGTCGCAGCGGCGACGACCGCGTCGCCGCATTGGTGGCCTCCCGGTCCGGTCACTCCGGCGGTCTGCTCGCCGCCGGATTCCCCGTGCTCGAGCTCGGCGGCCTGGACCCAGACGCTGCGCAGGTCCTCCTGGGCGCCGGCACGGTGGGAGCGGTGGCCGAGGCCTGCGTGCACGCCACCGGCGGGAATCCGCTGGCCCTGAGCGAACTCGGCCGACGGCTCGACCCGGCCGCCCGGAGCGGCGGCCGCCCCCTGCCGGCGGTGTTGCCGGCCGCTGGTCGCCCCGTCGCTCTCCTGAGCGACCGCGTGGTCCCGCTCGACCCCGGAGCCCGCGTCGCGGCCGCTGTCGTCGCTGCCGCAGGAGAGGGCGATGACCCGGCGCTTCTCGGAGCACTCGAGGTGGCGGGCGCTGCCTGGTCGGACCTGTTGGCCGTCGAACGGGCTGGCGTCGTACGGATCGTCGAGGGAGTGGTCGGTCTGGCGCACCCGCTGTTGCGGCCGGCGATCGCCGACGTCGTCGGTCCGGCGGTGATGCGTCGCGCGCACCGCTCGCTCGCCGAGGCGCTCACCGAGCTGCCGGAGCGACGGGCCTGGCATCTCGGAGCGGCTGCTGTGGGGCTCGATGACGATGCTGCCGATGCCCTCGCCGCCGTCGCGGAAGCGGCGGTGTCCCGCGGCGCAGCGGTGGCCGCGGCGACGGCGTGGGAGCGATCGGCTCTGCTCACGACGGCGCGCGCCCGTCGCGAGGAACGGTTGCGCGCCGCAGGGCGCAGCTGGTTCCGTGCGGGAGGTACCGCGGGGGTGCGCCGCTCGCTCGGAGGACTCGTCCGGGAGGCATCCTCGACCGTCGTCCGGGCAGATGCGGCCGCAGTGTTGGGTGACGCCGTCGGTTGGGAGGACACGGGCGCCGGCATCGCGCTCCTCGTCGAGCATGCTGCGCTCGTCGAATCGGTCGATCTCGAGCGAGCGGCGGTCTTGCGGTTGCTCGCAGCGCAGCATTGCGGCATGGCGGGCCGCCACGCCGAGTGTCTCCGTCATGCGAACGCAGCGGTCGAACTCGCCGAGCGTGCGGGCAGTCTGGTGGCGATCGGGGGGCGTTGCATTCGAGCGGTGGCCCGGCAGCGGACCACCGACCGGGCCGGCGCCACGGAGGATCTGCTCGTTGCCCCGGTCCTGCTCGGATTGCCTGCGGAGTTCCTGACCGCCGACACCCTGCCGATCCTCACCGCCGTGGGGTTGGCGCTGTTGCTCCAGGAGCGATGGGACGAAGCCGACGCCGTACTCACCCGACTGCTCGACGACGCCCGACGTCTCGGCCTGGCGAACGTCAGCGCGTTCGCCGCTGCGCAGCGAGGTGAGCTCCTGCTGCGCACCGGCCGGCTCGCCGAGGCGAGTGTCGCCCCGCTGGAGGACCTGCTCTGGCACGACCCGGACCAGACCATCCATTTCGGGCACGCGGTGCTGGCTCGCGTGGAGGCAACCCTGGGCCGACTGGAGGCGGCCGAGGCGCACGGTCGGGCGGCAGTGATGCGCGGCGAGGAGACGTCGATGGCCGTGCTCAGCGCGTACGGGCGCTCCGCACTCGGCCTCGTGGCTCTGCTGCGCGGCGATCCGGCTGCAGCCGTGGCGGAACTGTTGCCGGTGCGGGACCTGTACGGCGACCAGCTCGATCCGGGGGAGTTGTGGTTCCACGGTGATCTGATCGAGGCGTTCGCCCTCCTCGACGCTCGAGACGAGGCCGAGGCCGTCGTGCGCGAGGTCGCCTCGACGGCGCTGGTGAGCGGCTCGCAATGGGGGCGCGGCGTGGTACTGCGTGGCGAGGGGCTGCTCGAGCGGGATCCGAGCCGTCTCGCTGCGTCTGCCGAGGTGCTCGGGGCAGCCGGTGCTCCGCTCGAGCAAGCCCGGAGCCTGCTCCTGGCGGCGACCTGGTGCGGTGACGGGGCGGCGGCGATCGAGGCCGAAGCGCTGTTCACCCGCTGCGGCGCATCGGCTTGGGCTGCGCGGGCTCGGGCGGTTCGGCCGAGTCGACGGCCGGAGCCGTCGCCGCAGACGGTGCCCGCAGGGTCGAGCCCGACCGCCGCAGGGATCGCAGATCGCCTGAGTGCCGCCGAACTCCGCGTGGCGTTGCCGCTCGCCCAAGGGCGATCGAACCGGGAGATCGCCGACGGGTTGTATCTCAGCACCAAGACGGTGGAGACCCACCTGGGCAACGTGTACCGAAAGCTCGGGGTGCGGCGGCGGTCCGAGGTGGTCGCCCTGCTGTCACGCGAGCACCGCTGAGGTCGAATCCCCGAGCACGTGCCGTAGCCGCGTGCGGGCTCGGTGAAGGCGTACTTTGGCCGCCCCGACCGTGGTGCCGAAGGCAGAGGCAAGATCGGCAGGCCCGGCGCCCTGGTGGCCGACGAGCCGGAGTGCGCACGCGTCGCTCTCGTTCAGGGAGCGCAGCGCCCGCTCGAGTCGACGAAGATCGTCGCGACCGGTTGCCATGGCCTCCGGTCCCGGTGACGGATCGACGAAGTGATCGCTCGCGAACGGGTCGTGGACGGTCCTGCCGCCGACCCTTGCCCGACGGTGGTCGATGG
This sequence comes from Acidimicrobiales bacterium, assembly GCA_044370695.1. GTDB lineage: Bacteria > Actinomycetota > Acidimicrobiia > Acidimicrobiales > Ilumatobacteraceae > JBEIFW01. The sequence goes on from JBILVB010000092.1 coordinate 15,716, forward strand.
CCGCTCGCCGGGCGATGCTGGCGACCCAAAACCGCAGAAAAGACGGCTCGCGCAGCGTGTGGAGCCGCTGGATGACCCGGACGAAGACGTCCTGGACGAGGTCCTCGGTGTCGTCGCCGTGTCGGATTTCGGCCCGCACGATGTGGCGTACCA
>JBILVB010000093.1:0-15861 GCA_044370695.1 Acidimicrobiales bacterium
GCCCTGCACCACGTTCCCGGTGGCCGACCCGCCGTCGAGCGCGATCCCGAACTGCCCGTTGCCCGCCACGAGGTTCCCGGCCGTCGCCGACCCGATGCGGTGCCCCGAGCCGGTGACGTAGACACCGCCGGAGGTATTGGCGACGGGCGCGGTGCCGAGGGCGTTGGTGCCGATGTGGTTGCCGAGCACCGAGCTACCCGACGCGCCGAGCGCGATGCCGGTGCCGTTGCCGCTGATCACGTTGCGCACGGCCGCCCCGGCGCCGCCGATCACGTGGCCCGTGCCGTCGTTGACCCGGATCCCGATCACGTTCGGTACCGCTGCGGTGCCACTCGCGTCGGTGCCGACGAAGTTGCCCTGCACGGTCGTCGTTCCCATGCCGTTGCGCGGGCCCGGGAGCATGTACCCGATCTCGATCCCGGAGTGGTTGCCCGACACCAGGTTGGCCTCGCCGGGCTGGCCGCCGCCGATCATCGTGCCGTCAGCCCCCATGGCTACCCAGATGCCGTTGGCGTTCGGCACGGCCGCCGTGCCCGCCGCGTTCGTCCCCACCCGGTTGCCGGCGACGCGGGCCCCGACGACACCCCCCTCGACCACGATGCCCCCGCCAGCGGTGTGGCCGCCCACGACGTTGCGCTGGGCCGCGTTGCTCCCGCCGACGACGGCGTACGGGCCGAAGATGTTGATGCCGTGAATGCCGTTGCCGGCCGGCGCCGTGCCGGTGTTGGAGAGCCCTACCCAGTTGCCCTCCACCACCGACCCGGCACCAAGGAACACGAGGCCCCGCCCGGCGAAGCGGTTGACCACCAACCCGCGCACCGCCACGCCGGGCGCCGTCGCAAGCAGGCCGTGCACGGTGTTCGACGTGCCGGCCGACGACCCGTCGAGTTCGACGATCGGGCGCGGATCGGCGCTCGACCACCCGGGCTGGGCCTGGGCGTCGATCGTCAACGGGCTCGACACCTCGGGCAGCATCGTCAGCGGGCGGATCGTGGCCACCCGCGCCCCGCCCGCCACCGTGGTGAACAGGTCCACCCCGGTGCGCAGGCCCGGCGCCGCCGTGCCGTTGCCGATCATGAACACCACGTGCTCGGTGCCCGGCAACCGGCCGGCCGGGGCGAGCGACGCGTCGCCGCCGAGCGCGTTCGCATTGGCGATCGCCTGGCGCAGGCTGCCCTGCCCGGCGTCGTTGGTGTTGACGACGGTGGCGAAGTGGAACCCGACGTCCGCGCCGGTCACCGCGCCGAGCGAGGTGCGCACGGTGGCGATGCTGTGCGGGGCGACGCTGCCGGTCGTCAGCGACGCCAGCGTCGCCGCAGTCGTGTTCGCCGCTGCGTCGGCGAGCGCCGGGCGCTCACCGCCGACCCGGTTGGGGTCGGCGGCGTTGGCCGTCCCGTTCCACGACGTGCGGAACGTCTGCACCGGCCACTGGTCGGCCGCCGCTCCGGACCGGCTCGAGGTGACCGTGGAGGTCACCACGCGCACCGTGTGATCGCCGGGACCGAGCTCGGTGAACGCATAGGAGCCGTCGACGGCGGTGGTGGTGGCTCGGGAGTACCGGCCGTCGGGCAGGTACAGCTCGACCCGGACCCCGGGCCGGCCGACGCCGACGGCGCTCACCCGGCTGCGACCGGCCCCGCCGCCGTAGTCGACGTCCTCGAACACCGTCCCGGAGATGCTGGCCGTCGCGGCGACCCGGGCCAGGACCGACGGGGTCTCCTTGGCGACTGCGCACGTGGTCACCTCGACGCGGTCGGCACACAGGGTCACCACGGCGGTGTTGCTGACGTCGGTGTTGTTGGCCGCCGCAAGGTCGACGCGGGCGTCGTAGCGCAGCACCTGCGTGGCGCCGGCCGCCAGCGCCACGGTGCTGGTGTAGACGAGGGTGCTCCCGGCGAAGGCACCGTCGGATGCGGTCGCGCCGTCCACCTGGAGCGAACCAGGGACGAACGCAGTGAGCGCAGGCAGCGCGTCGAACACCCGGACGAAGCGGGGCACCGTGCCGGTGTTGGTGACGCTCACCTGGTAGCGCAGCACGTCGTTCGGGCTCACCCGCGGCGGCGACCCCCCTTGCGACGGCACGACGGTCTGGGCGAGCGCCACCGTCGCGGCTGCGGTCGTGGCCGTGGCACAGCGGTTCGAGCCGATCGCCCCGGCACCGGGGTTGGTGAGCACGCAGGCGGTGATGGTGCGGCCGTCGGCGGTCCCGGCCGTGACCCGGGTCGACAGCGACATCGCCCGCTGGTCGTCGCCACCCACCGGGTTGCCGTCGTCGGCGGTGAGCGACGCGGTGCGCACGACGTGCGACCCGCCCGAGCCGTCCCCGGCCGCCCCTTGCACCGCACAGGTCGTCACGCACGTGGTGCCGGTGGGCAGACTGCCGACGATCCCCTCGGAGATCAACTCGGCGGGCAGTTGCGCCGTCACGTCGACGGCACCCGACACCGAACCCGACACGTTGCGCCACGTGAGGTCCCACCGCACCGCACCGGCCCGGGTCGGGTCCGGGACCGCGGTGGCCGACCCCGAGGTGATCACGGTCTGGTTCTGCTGGGTGATCAGGTCGCTCGTCTCGACCGGGGCGCCGTCCGCGCTCGAGCCCCAGGCCGCGAGCGCGCCCCCGGCCATGCGGTGGGTGAGGTTCAACCCGTCGTTGGTGGCGGTGTCGAGCCAGCGGGCCACGCCGTCGCCGGCGAAGGTGGTGACGGCACCGGTCGTGGCGACCCGACGGATGCGCTGGTTGCCGGCGTCGGCCACCCGCAGCGCGCCGTCTCCGCCGACGGCGATGCCACGGGGCCCGTTGAAGGTGGCTCCCGTGCCCGTCCCGTCGGCCGAGCCGGCGGTGCCCGACCCGGCCAGGGTCGTGACGGCACCGGCGCTCGTGATGCGCCGGATCCGGTGACCGTTGCTCTCGGTGAGGTAGAGCACCCCGGTCCCGTCGATCGTCAGGCTCACCGGACCGGAGAACGCTGCCGCGGTCCCGGTCCCGTCCGCGTAGCCGTCCACGCCGATCCCGGCGCCGCCCCCGGCGAGCGTCGTCACGGCGACACCACCTTCGAGTCGGGCGTCGTACCAGGCGGCGTGGTCCCACCCGATGTCGCCCAACGCGTTCACCCCGACGGTGAGGGTGCTGCGCCCGGTCGTGTCGAGGTTCAGATCCACCGGCGCGGTGGCCTGCACGAACGTGCCGCTCTGGTAGGCGAGCACGCCGTCGAGGTACACGGAGAACACGACCCCGTTGCCCCCCAACGTGGTGTGCGTGCCCTCGTCGAGGGCGATGCGAGCCTTGAACGACGTGGCGCCGTTGAGCGCGTACGTCTGCGTGCAGATCCCGTCGTTCGCCACCTTGTAGGTGCACCCGGTGTTCGGGTGCATCAGCACACCCTTCGCGTAGGTGACACCGCTCTTGCGCAACGCACCCCCGTTCTCGGCCCGATCCCGGTTCAGGTACGGATACCCGGATCCGGACGGGCCCCATACCGGGGCGAGCCGGCTGAGATCCGACAGGTACGCCGTCGTTCCCACCGTCGGGGTGACCCGGCGCACGAGGCGGTTCCCGGCGTCGACGACGTAGGCCACGCCGGTGGAATCCACGGCCACGTCGGACGGCAGGTTGAAGCGGGCCGTGGACCCGCTGCCGTTGCCCGAGCCCGCCGTCCCGTCGCCCGCCACCGTGGTCACGGTGCCCGACGTGGTGACCCGGCGCAGGCGGTGGTTGCCGCGGTCGGCGACGAGCACCGACCCCGATGGTTCGACGGCCAGCCCCCAGGGCCCGTTGAACTGCGCCGTGGCGCCGGCGCCGTCGGCGAACCCGGCGGTCCCGGAGCCGGCCAGGGTGGTCACCACACCCGCCGGGGTGATCCGCCGGATGCGGTGGTTGTCGGTGTCGGCCACGTAGACGTTCCCGGCGCCGTCGACGGCGACACCGCGCGGGCCGTTGAACTGCGCGGCGGTACCCGTGCCGTCGGCGAACCCGGCGACGCCGGAGCCGGCCAGGGTGCTGACGATGCCGTCAGCCGTGATCCGCCGGATGCGGTGGGTGAGCCGGTCGGCCACGTACAGGTTGCCGGCGGCGTCGGCGGCGAGTTCCTGCGGGTCGTTGAAGCTGGCCGGGCCGTTGGGGCTCAACACGATGTCGATGCCGTACCGGAAAGCCGTCGATCCCGCGGTGAAGGTGAGCGACGACGTCGGGTTGCGCCGGACCCGCACGCACCGGGCCGAGGCGGGAACGGCGCTCATGGTCTCCGCCAGGTACCCGCTGCGGGTCGAGGCGGTCAGCGTGAGACCGGTCCAGGTTCCCGCCGTCGGGGCGCTGAAGCAGGTCGTGTCGGCGCTGGTCTCCACCAGCAGGTCCGCGGCGGCCCGGGTGGTGAACACCTTGCCGTACCCCGGGGTGAACTGGCTACCGCCCACACCGGCCCACGGGAGCCGGCTCACGGCGTAGATCCCGTTGGACGCGGCATTGCCGCTGTTGGTCGCCGTGCCCACCCAGGTGAACGTGCTGGCTCGCGGCCAGTTCGACGGGCCGCTGTGGTCGACGGTGACGAGCGGGGTCTCGAGCACCGTCACCGTCGTCGACGCGGAGTAGTTCGACGCCGAGTGGTACGCCGCCGGCGCAGCGTTGTCGGCGCCGAGCGTGGCGAGCGAGGCCGAGCGGACCTCACCGGTGAACGACAGCGCCGTGCCCGCCGGGGTGCTGCGCAGGATCGGCACCGACAGCCGCAGGCGGTAGGGCTCGACGTAGTCGTCGCCGCCGACGGACATCCGCCCCCACCCGTTGGGCACCTGGGTGTCGAGCGGGACGGTCCAGTAGGCGAGGCAGGCCGAGCTCGTGCTGGTGGTGGCCGCCAGGCAGGCCGTGCGGTTCGGCGGGGTGAAGGTGATCCCGGCGACGTTCCCGCCGGCGGGCACCGAGAACCCGGTACTGACCACGCTGCCCGTCACGTTGTCGAGGTCGACCTGGTTGCGGACCGAGAACAGGTTGACCGCCCACCGCCCGTCGACGCGAGCGCTGGCCGCGTTGCGGTTGTGGGGCACCAGGTCCACCACGGCGGGCTGGCCGGCGGGCACGGCGGTGGCGACCGGGGTCGGCGCAGAGACCACGGGGTAGGACCAGGCGGCCTTGATGGCGGTGCCGCCGCCGGTGGTGCCGCAGTTGCGCAGGTTCGGGGCCGACACCGTCTGGTACGACCAGGCGGTGAGGCCGGTGTTCACGCTCACCGAGGTGCCGTCGGCGGGCTCGGGCACCCCGAAGCTGCCGTCGGCCATGCGCCACAACGTGTACGTCTGATAGTTGCCGTAGTCGGGGGCGACCCACGGCGGGTTGTCGTCCCACTTCACGTACAGCAACCGGGTGCCGGGGGTGACGACGGCTCGCGGGTTGGCGTCGTTCGGGGCCTCGGTGAACGGGAACGGGCCGTCGCGGGCCACCGGTTTCCACGCCGGGTTGGGCGGATCGGCCATCGGGGAGAAGCCGGGCTGATCGGGCAGCGGCGCCGTGCCCGAGGAGTCCTTGTAGACACGGGTCGCATAACCCCAGAACGTCCCGTGGAACGTGACACCCGGTTGCACCACGTGCGACACGAAGTAGCGGTCGATCTTGACCGTGTGGGTGCGGGAGCCCTCCTGCGCGTAGCCGCTCCAGGACGTGGCGTACTCCCCGGGTCGCCACGCCCCGCCGATCATCTCGTAGTACTCGCCCCATCCCGGCCACGGGCCACCCATCCACGTGCTGCCGGTCGGGGTGGCCTGGGAGTTGCGGTGGAGGTAGTACCCGGTGCCGACGCTGTGGCAGGTCTCGCTGACGATGCTCCACCCCCGGGAGGTGCTGAGCGACACCGCCGGGTTGGTGCCGGTGAGCGTGGCGGTGATCGCGATCGTCTGGCCCGTCGTACACGACGCCGGGGCGTCGAAGTAGACGAACATGCTGTAGGACGTGTCGAAGCGGGCCCGGTCGAAGAGGATCACCACCGGGTTGCCGGCCGTGGCCTGCTGACCGACCGGCGTGCCCGACACCTGCCGCCACGGGTACGTGGCGTCCGTGCCGTATTCGAACGGCGGGTAGGCCCGGCCGATCCCCCGGAACACGGCCCGGCACGAGCCCGCCGCCAGGTCGAAGCTCCAGCGGGCCCCTTCCAGGTCGGCGTTGCGGTAACCCGCGTACCCGATGAACCAGGCCTGGCCGGTGGCGCCGGGACCGAACGAGCCCAGCCCGGTGTAGTTGGCGAAGCCCGACGGCGCCCCGGTGCCGTTGACCGTCACCGTCGGGGTGGTGGTGGTGACGGCCATCGTGCTGGTCAGGCCGGCGATCGGCACGAGCGGCGTGACCCCGTGGCGCATCCGGGCCCGCAGCGCATACCGCTTGCCGACCGCGAACCCCGTCGGCACCGTCAGCACCGCCGCCACGGAGCCGGTGCTGCCGGCGGCCAGGTTCCCCAGGTTCCAGGTCACCTCACCGCTCACCGCCCCGGCCAGCGTCGTGGCGCCCCCCGGGTTCACGAGCGTCGGGCTCGCCCCGCCGGGGGCGTCGGCGGCGCTCACGAGCGGCATCGGCCACCAGCGCATCAGCCCGGCGCCGTTGCCGTAGTCGTGCTCGGCGTCCTCGTTGAGGCCGTCGTCGGGCGCCACCGCCGAGCCCGTGGCCGACAGCCCGTTCAGCTCGCTCAACGGCACCGACAGCACGGCGTTGCGGGTCGGGGCCCCGGTGCTGGCCCACGTCACCGTCATCGTCACCTGCGTGCCCGGGGTCGTGGTGCCGGTGACCGTCGGCGTGACCGTGACCGTCGTCGCGCCGGTCGAGATGCCGTACACCCGCCAGAAGTCGACCTGCCCCGGCAGCACCGTCGTGCCGTTGGGCACCCCGGCGTGGGTGGCGGTGTAGAAGAGCCGGACCTGGGTGGTCGAGGCGGGGATCGAGCGCAGGTCGACGCTCGCGCCTCCGGCCGACGGGTTGTTCAGCGTGACGAGCGGGGTGCCCGCGCAGGACTGCACCTCGAGGCGGTGGCTGGAGAGGTTCGCCGTCTGGGCCAGCATCACGTCGGCGAACAGCCAACCCCCGAAGGTGGCGCCGGCCGGCTGGGGCAGCGAGAAGCACCGCGACGCGACCAGCATCGTCTGCGCAGTGGCCTGGACGATCCCGCCGAGGTTCTGCACACCCTGCGAGGCCACGAGGTCGACGCCGACGTTGTCGCCGAAGTAGTCCTCGAAGCCGTACGCGTCGTTGAGCACCGACGGCGACTGCGTCACCGACGACAGCGCCACCACCGCATCGAGCGACGTGGTCTCGAACACCGTCGTGCCCGCCGCCGCCAGCGGGCCGCCAGCCGGGGCGGCGTCGAGCGGGCCGGCGGCGCCGAGCGGCGCCGGCGCCGCGCCCAGGTGATGCGACACGACGCGGGCGAGCGCGCTGCTACCGGTCCGGTCGAGCGGTGCCGCTCCGGCCGGGCGCCCCACCGAGGGAACCACCACCGCCACGACACCGGCCAACAGGCCCACGACCACGGCTACGGCTACGACGGCAGCGCGCGCCGTTCGACCATCCCGCCGAACTTCCATACCGCTGCGGTTCGAGTCGGTCGCCGGAGCGGCCGATCAAGACCGCGGCAGGCCCGAGAGCGGATCTTGAGCGGCGTCAGCCCCGCGCCCGGAACCCGACGTGCAGCTCCTTCAGCGCCCGCAGGCAGACGTTGCGCTGGTGGCGGAAGTCGTTGGCGCCCGGGATCAGCCACCAGTCCTCGATGCGCTCGAGCAGCACCTTGAACCCGAGCAGCAGCTCCCGGCGGGCCAGCGGCGCACCCAGGCAGTAGTGCGTACCGGCGCCGAACGCGACGTGGCTGCGCACGTTCGCCCGGTCGAGGTCGACGTCGGCCGGGCAGGCGAACTGGCGCTCGTCGCGGTTGGCCGCTGCGTACCGGACGTTGACCGTCGCCCCGGCCGGAATGGTGACCCCGTGCAGTTCGATGTCGGTGCGGGCCACCCGGAACAGCCCCTGCACCGGTCCTTCGAGGCGCAGCACCTCCTCGACGAACACCGGGAGGTAGCGGTCGGGTTCGGCCCGCAGCCGGGCGCACAGCTCGGGCTGCTCGATCATCATCCGGGCACCCTCGCTGAGGGCGTTGGTGGACGTCTCCGACCCGCCGACGAAGGTGTCGGCCATCATCTCGGCGTGCAGTTCCTCGTCGGTGAGCGTGCGCCCCCATTCCGGGATGACGGTGTTGACCAGGTCCGACAGCAGCGTGTCGTCGGGCTCGCGGCGCAGGCGCTCGAAGATCGGCTGGAAGTAGTGCTGGGCCTCGATCTCCATCTCGGTGGACCACAACGCCTCCTGCTCGGTCTGCATCATCCCGAGGCGCTGCACCCAGGCGTCGGTCCAGGCCTTGATGCGCCAGATGTCCTCTTCCTTGGCGCCCATCTGGTGGCCGATCACGATGAGCGGCAACGGGACGGTGAAGGCGCGGACCAGATCGGCGGTGACGGTGCCGTCGTCGGCGACCGTTGCGGTGGTACCGGCGACCATGTCGTCGACGAGCCGGTGGGCGAGCGACTCGACGAACCCGTCGAGCTGCTTGATCTTCCCCGGTCGGAACGCATGGTCGAACAGGCCACGCATCTGGCGGTGCTCGGGATCGTCTCGGCCCGCGAGGGTGGGGGCCGGCACCCACCCCTTCTCTTGGTACAGCTGGTGGATCTTGCGGGCCCGCTCGAGCGCCGCCGGGGTCTGCACCGAGCCCCGGGGGCGGGCGTTGCCGAACCGCTCCGGATCGAGCAGCAGGCTGCGAATGTCCTCGTAGCGGGTGATCACGTACATGTTGGTGATCGGGTCGTGGTACACGGGTGCCTCGTCGCGCAGCATCCGATACGCGTCGTACGGGCAGTTCTGCACGTCCTCGTCGAGGAAGTTCACGTCCTGCGGCTGCATCGTCGTCCTCCCCGGCGCCACCACCCCCGGGTTGCGCCCGCGACGAGCGTAGGGTGCCTCAGGCGTCGGTGCCGAGCGCAGCCCGCAGGACCGCCGTGGCGAACGCCGAGCGGGTGAGGCCGCACCGGGCAGCGCCGCCGTCGAGCAGGGCCCGCTCGTCGGCGGTGAGCGCCACCACGAGCTGCGTCGGATGGTGCACGTCGCGCTGGCGGCGGGGACGACCGACCCGGCGGGCGACCGGCCGTGCCGTCACGGCCGCTTCGACGGTCACGGCGTGGGTGGCGAGGGCGTCGACGACGACGTCGGCAAGGTAGACGGCCTCGGCGTCGGCCCGGCGCCGCGCCGCTTCGACGAGCGCGGCCGGGACGTTCAACGACACCCGCTTGAGCCCGCCGCCCGCCGGGCGGGGTGCCGCCGGCGGCGCGGCCGGCGCCACCGAGCGCGGCCGGGACGCTGCCGGCCGGACCACCGGGGCCGTGCCGGTCACCGGGGCGGGCGGCGTGTCGGCCGGGACCGGCGCCGCGGCGGGCGGGGGTGCGACCGCGGTGAAACCGGACAGGTCGAGCGCAGGCGGTCGGGACGAACTCACGCCGCCACCACCGGTTGGGCCGTCACTCGCTCGGCAACCCGCCGGAGCACCGCCGTGCACAGCGCCACGTAGTCCTCGGCCAGGCCGGCGGCGTTGCCCGCGAACCGGTCGCCGGCCGCATCGGGCGACGCATACCACGGCACGGCCGACGCTGCGGCCTGCTGGTACTCGAAGGCCAGCTCACCCCGGCGGCGCATGTCGCGCGACGCCTTGCGGGCGTGGCGGACCACCGCGTCGAACACGGGGGCCACCCCGGCGAGCGCGGCGTCGAGTTCGCTGCGCACCTCGGCATGGATCCGCGTGTCGCCGGCACCCACGTTGAACAGGCACACCCCGAGCAGCTCGAGGGTCGGGTTCGTGGCGGCCCGCACGGAGAGGAACCGCCGGGCGACACGCTGCAGGCCGGACACGGACCCGTCGTCGACCTGGGTGGGGATCAGCACGAACCGGGAGGCGCTCAGCGCGGCGTCGAGCAGGACCCGGTCGCCGGGCGGGCAGTCGAACACCACGAGGTGGTAGCCGGACACCACGGGCGCCAGCACCTCGCCGAGGCGCAACAACCCCGCCGGGCTGCGCAGCCATTCCTTGTAGAGGTGATCCTGCAGGCGTTCGGTGCCCTCGCCGGCCGGGATCACGTCCAGGTTGGGACGAACGGCGCGCACGGGCTCGGGCGGCACCCCGCGCGCCACTGCGGCGGCCAGCCCGTCCCCGCCGTCGCTGCGGCCGGCCTGCAGGTAACCGAGGTCCTGGCCGAGGTTGCCCTGCGGGTCGAGGTCGACGGCGAGCACGCGCCACCCCGAAGCGGCCGCCGCCCCGGCGAGATGCGCGCTCACCGAGGTCTTCCCCGCCCCGCCCTTGCCGTTGCACACCGCGATCGATCGTCCCAACACGGTGTCCTGATCGGCAGCGACCGGTCCGGAGTTGAGCACCAGGCGGTTCGCAGTCCGTCGCCGGTCGGGCACCGGACCCGCATCCGACGGGCGCCACACCGTACGAGGACGGGCACGGGATCGTCACCGGACGCGCACAACACCGTCCCCGTTCCGCCCGGGCGCACCCGCAGGGCGTTCGGAAAGATCCCCTCAACTCCGGCGGGCTGCCTGCGGACCGGACGGGTACCGGCCGATTCGGACCCCGATGGCCTGGAATCGACCCACCCGCAGCGCGCGCCTCGCGCTCGCCACGGTCGTGCTCGGCCTGCTCGCCGGCCTGTTGCCGTTCGTCGTCGGCGTGGGCGTCGAGGTCAAGCCGGCCGCCGCGGCCCCGCTGGCGTTCCCGGTCAGCGAACGCTTCGCCGGGTCGAGCCTCGCGAACCGCTGGCTGTTCCGCGGCGTCGCTGCGCTCACCAACGACGCCGACGGCTGGCTGCGTCTCAACCCGGCGACCGTCAGCCAGCGCGGATCGGCGATGTTGCTCGACACGGTGTCGACCACCGACGGGATCCAGATCGATTTCGACTACGCCACCTACGGCTCGACCACCCCCCTCGAAGCCGACGGTCTGGCGGTGTTCCTCACCGACGGCTCGGTCCCCGAAGCCGACGTGAACGTGGGCGCCTGGGGTGGATGCCTCGGGTATTCGGGGTTCCCCGCGCCGGCCGACCCGCCGGGGTCCACCGGCTCGCCCGACGACGGCTGCGCCAGCGCCAAGGGCGTGCGCAAGGGCTACCTGGCCGTCGCCGTGGACGAGTACGGCAACTTCGCCAAGGGCGGCGCCGGTCAGCCCGACACCACGTATTCGGACCTGATGCCCGGCATCACCGTCGTCGGCTCGGGGGACGGTGACACCGTCGTCTACCGCCCCACCGGGCAGTTGCCCGGCGAGTACAACCGCCTGGCGAACCTCGCGATCCCGGGCGGGGTGAGCACCGGGAGCCGGGCCGGCAACCGCCACGTCCGTCTCGTCCTCGCCCAGGGACGGTTGTCGATCTGGTACGGCGCCTCGACAGCCGCCCTGACGCAGGTGCTCACCGACCTCGACATCGCGAACGCTCCGGGCCAGGCCGCGCTCCCGGCCACCATGCGGATCGGCTTCAGCGGGACGACCGGCGGCGGCACGAACGTCCACGAGATCCGGAACCTGACGATCAACCGGCCGATCCTGCTGTCGGAGCTGTCGAAGACCACGATCCTCCCGCTCGGTGAGTCGCTGCTCAACCCCGGGGCGACCGTCGGCTACACGATCCGGGCCACGGTCGACCCGCGCAGCCCGAACCCGGTGATCGCCGGGCGCCTGACCGACGACGTCCCCACCGCGCTCGACAACGTCACCTGGACCTGCAGCTCCCCGAACGGCGCCACCTGCACGCCGAACGCCGGCTCGGGGAACCGGATCGACACCCGGATCGACGCGAGCCCCGGCATGACCGTCGTGCTGCAGGTGACCGGCACCGTGGCGAGCGACGCCAGCCTCGACGACGCGGTCGTCGGCAACCGGGTGACGTTCCGTGCCGCGTCGGGCTACGACGCCAACCGAACCACAGCCGACGCCGACAAGACCTTCACGGTCCGCTCCCGCAGCGACCTCTCGTCGTCCACGGCGGGTTCGATCACGCTCACACCGGGCACGGCCGGGGCGCTGCCGATCTCGATCGTCAACACCTCGACGATCGCCGAACCGGCCGCGTCGGCGGCCATCACCCTGCCGGCGCGAGTCGTCCCGGACACCACCGCGCTCCCGGCCGGTTGCGCAACCTACCCGGGCCGTCCCGGGCCGCTCGGCGGGCTCGTCGGCTGGTGGCGCATGGACACCGCCGCCGGCACGACCACACCCGATTCGAGCGGGTTCGGCCACACCGGCACGCTGTCGGGCGGGGCCGTCGCCGGCGCCGGACGCCTCGGCAGCGGCATCGAGTTCGCCACCACCGGTGCCCGCCTGCTCGTGGCCGACAGCGCTGCGCTGCGCCCCCCGACCGCGGTGACGGCCACCGCCTGGGTGAACCCCACCCTCACGACGACCGCCTACTACCAGGCCGTCGTGCGCAAGGGTCGCGACAACGCCGAGGCGTACATCCTGCAGTTGTACGACGGCAAAGCCGCCTTCTTTCTGCGGAACACGACCGGGCAGGCCTTCACCGTCACGTCGCCGGCCAACGTGGCCCTGAACGCCTGGAGCCATCTCGCCGGCAGCTACGACGGCACGACGCTGCGGCTCTACGTGAACGGCGCGCTCGTCGCCCAGGCGGCGATCGGCACCCAGACCCTGTCCCAGGACACCACCGGGCTCGGGATCGGCAATGCCCCCGACGTGTCGCGCGACTTCCGGGGCCGGCTCGACGACGTGCGGGTCTACAACCGGGCGCTCGGCGACGCCGACGTCGCCGTGCTCGCGTCGCCGGACGCACCGACCTCCATCGCCTGCACCGGTCTCGCGGTCGGTGCCGGGGCAACCACCCGACTCGACGTGCCGGTCTGGCTCGACGCCGACGCCAACCCCTCGGTGACCGCCGCCGCCACGTCCGCCGCCGCCGTCGTCGTCGCCGGCACCCGCACGAGCGCGTCGAGCGCACTGAACGCCGCCGTCACCTCCGGGCCGGCACGCTTCAGCCTCGGCGCCGAGGTCGTCAGCAACGGCACCCTGATCGCCGGCGGGGTCGGCGAGCTCACGGTCGTCCTGCGCAACCACGGCCCGTCCGACGCCCACGGACCGGCGACGTTCACCTACGTGCCGCCGGCCGACACCCGCATCACCGCTGCGCCGATCGCCCCGCCCGGCATCGTGTGCGCGACCGGGTCGGGCGTCTACCCGACGACCACGGCGGTCACCTGTGCGCTCAGCCCGGCCGCGGTCGGGCAGTTGCGTTCCCCGACGCTGCAGGACGGAACGCTCGCCGGCGCACCCCTGCGGGTGCGCATCCCCGTCGACGTGCTCGGCCGATCCCGGGTCCGCGTCGAGGACGCGACCGGGCGGGCGACGATCACGGCCGCGAACGCCAACCTCGAGACCGGACTCACTGCCCTCGCCGACGACTGGCGGCAGTGGTCGGGCACCGTGCTGCGCACCCCGGCCTGGGTGGCGACCGCGTCGAGCGTGCACGACCCGGCGACCAACCCGGCCCGGGCGATCGACCGCAACCCGTCCGGCACCGTCACCCCGGGCGCCGACGTCGGGTCGAGCCTGTTCCGGTCGGCGGCCGAGACGAACCCGTGGTGGCAGCTCGACCTCGGTCGAGTCACCCGCATCGGCGGGGTCCGCCTGCATGGCTCGCTCGACCAGCCGGCCGAGAGCACCGGGCTCGTCGTCTACGTGTCCGACGTCCCGTTCACCAACCCGATCATCACCACCCCGGGGCTCTCGACGTTCCGGGTCGTCAACGTCGCCGGCCGGGTCTCCGAGGTGACCATCCGGCGCAGCGCCCGCTACGTCCAGGTGCGCCGCCTGGCCACCAACGAACGGCTCGCCCTCGCCGAGGTCCAGGTGCTGCGGCCCTCGAGCGCGATCGCCACCGACACCGCCACCGCGACGGCGTCGAGCGCACACAGCGCCAGCACGGCCGCCGAGGAGGCGATCGACGGCGGTCGCCTCGGCACCGAGGGATCCGCCGACCTGTTCATGTCGAACGTCGAGGCCAACCCGTGGTGGCAGCTCGAGCTCCCGAGGCTCGACACGGCGGCGACGGCTCCGGTGGAGCGGCCGATGATCGGCAGCATCCGCATCTGGGGCCGCACCGACCAACTGGCCGGTCAGACCGCCAACCTCGAGGTGTACGTCTCCGACGACGGCGTGACGTGGGGTTCGCCGGCAGCGACGTTCCCGGGCGTCGTCGACCGGATGGTCGAGCTACCGATCGACCGCGCCGGACGATTCGTGCGGATCCGCCGGACCGACACCGCAGCGCTCGCCCTCGCCGAGGTACAACTCTTCGGCCGAGGGGGCGTGCCGATCCGCACCGTCGGCAACCGGGTCGGTGCGACCGCGCCGGCGTTGTTGCCGACCTCGGGCTGGGTGGCATCCCAGTCCTCGATCGACGGCAGCGGGTACTCCGCCGCCGTCGCCCTCGACGGCAACACCGACGGCCGGCTCGGCTCCGGTTCGGTCACCCGCACCGCCCCGGACCTCGCCGGGTCGTGGTGGCAGGTGGACATGCAGACCACCCGACCCGTCGGCGTCGTGCGGATCTGGAACCGCTCCGACACCACCGGATCGCTGAAGGACCTGCGCATCTACGTGAGCAACGTGCCGTTCCTCGCCGACCCCGACGGCCAGGACGGCGTGTGGAGCACGGGCGTCGACGGTGCGCCGGGCGATTACCTCGAGGTGCCGGTGTTCCACAACGCCCGGTACCTCCAGGTGCGCAACGAGTCCGGCCGGTCGATGTCGATCGCCGAGATCCAGGTCACCAACGGCACCGGGCTCACCCGGGACATCCCGACGGTGCCCGGCAACCGGCCCCCGACGGTTGCGATCACGAGCCCGCTCAACGGCGCCACGGTGTCGGTGGCCGGCGGCGTGAACCTCGTGGCGGTGGCCGTCGACCCCGACGGCAGCGTGCAGCGCGTCGAGTTCTTCAACGGCACGATCCCGCTCGGCGTCGCCAACACCCCGCCGTTCGCCCTCGCGCTGCCGGCGATCATCCCGGGTACGTACACGGTGCGGGCGTCCGCCGTCGACGACGTCGGCGCCACCGGCCAGTCGGCCCCGGTGACGTTCACCGTGATCGACAACTTCGCCCCGACGGTGACGCTGACGATGCCGACCGCCGGGCAGACCGTCAACGGCCCGACGGTGATGCTCGGCGCGACCGCCGCCGACGTCGACGGCTCGATCAGCCGGGTCGATTTCTACCTGGGCGGCTTCCCGGGCGGCACCCTGCTCGGGTCGGCGACCACGCCGCCGTACCGCTTCTCGTGGACGAACGCCCCCAGCGGCTCGGCGACGATCACCGCCGTCGCCGTCGACAACCTCGGCAGGACCGGCACCTCGGCGCCGGTCACGTTCACCGTGAACCTCCCGCCGACGGTCACGATGACGAGCCCGGCGGGCGGCACGTGGTTCAACGTCCGCAGGGTCGAACTCGCCGCCACCGCGAGCGATCCCGACGGCTCGATCACGCAGGTGCAGTTCATGGAGGGGACGACCGTCGTCGCCACCGTGACCACGCCGCCGTACGCGTTCACCTGGGACCCGGCCCCCTACGGCACCCGCACGATCTACGCCCGGGCCACCGACGACCGGGGCGCGCTCACCGATTCGTCCCCGGTGATCTTCTACGTGAACACGCCGCCGACGGTCGCCATGACCGGGCCCGGGTACGCCGGTGCGGTCGGCGCCGACCTCCCCGTCGGCTACTGGCGACTCAACGAGTCGGCGACCTACACGCCACCCGGCTCGCTCACCGCGCCGAGCACGCTCGACG
>JBILVB010000235.1:0-4572 GCA_044370695.1 Acidimicrobiales bacterium
ACCGGTGGGCCACGAACCAATCCGGCAACGACGGCCTCGACAGCGCCGGGACGTTGCCCACCGGGCAGTGGTCGCACGTCACGCTCACCAAGACCGGTCAGGTGCTGCGGATCTACGTCAACGGGGCCCTCGACGCCTCGGTCTCCCTCGGCGGGGTCACCGCCGCCTCCGACGGTCCGTTCGAGCTGTGTTGGAGCGGCACCTGCGGCGGTCTCGACGACGTCCGGGCGTACGACCGTGCGCTGTCGGACCGGGAGGTCGCCGACCTCGCCGGGCGGTGGACCCCGGCCGATCTCACCGCCGGCACGGCGCTGTGGCTCGACGCCGGCGACCCCTCGACGATCACCACGGCGTCCGGGACGGTGACCGAGTGGCGCGACAAGAGCGGCCGGGGCCGGCACGCCCGGGCCACGGCGCTCGCATCGTCGCAACCGGCGTGGGTGGCCTCGAGCCAGAACAACCTCGGTGCCGTCTCCTTCGACGGCATCGACGACTCGCTCAGCCTGGTGGGCGCGCCGCTGGCGTCGCAGCAGAACACGGCGTTCGTGGTGGCGGCGACGACCGCGTCGACCAATCCTGCGGTGGGGTTCCCTGCCCGTGAGGTGATCAGCAACTGGACCTCCGCCAACACGGTGACCTCCTACTTCCTCGGGGTGGCCGACGCGACCCGGGTCCGGTTCTCCGACGGGTTCGCGTCGGCCGGCACCGTGCCGGTCGGCCAGACCCTCGTGCTGTCGGCCGAGGCGACCGGCACCGACGCCGTCACCCGCCTCCACGGCTCGGTGCTCGCCGCCCGCGGCGGACCGCTGCCGGCCCGCAACCTGTCGGGGCCGTGGGTGATCGGGAGCCAGGGCAACTTCAGCTCCTGGCCCGCGGAGTACTGGCAGGGCCCGATGCACGAGATCGTGCTGGTCGACGCCGCCGTGTCGACGGCGGACCGCCAGCGGGTCGAGGGCTACCTGGCCTGGAAGTGGGGCACCGTGGCCCGCCTGCCCGCCGACCACCCGTTCGCGACGGCCCCGCCGATGCGGGGGATCCCGGGCGCCCCGACCGGGGTGACGGCGACGCCCGGCGACGGGTCGGTGACCGTGTCGTGGACCCCGCCCGCCCACACCGGCGGCTCGCCGGTCACCGCCTACACGGCCACCGTGTACGCGGCGGCGGCCGCCAACGGGCAGTCGTGCAGCACCGCCGGGGCCACCTCGTGCACGATCACCGGGCTGACGAACGGCTACCCGTACGTGGTGCGGGTGACGGCGACCGCCGGTGGCACCGGTGCCGCCTCGGTGCCCTCGACGGTGGTGGTGCCCCGCACCGTGCCGCTCGCCCCGGGGACGCCCGCCGTCGCTCGCAGCGGCACCTCCGCCGTGGTCACCCCGGCCCGGCTCGACGTGGAGCTCTACCGCAACACCGCCGGGGTCAGCGCGACGTCCGAGCGGTGGGACTGGGCGTCGGACCGGATCCCGATGCTCGACGGGGTCGCCTACCGGGTGAGCGCCGACGTCCGGGCCGACGTCGCCGTAGGGACGGCCTGGATCGGCTACGTCAACGAGGATCTCAACGGCGGGTTCGTCGCCGTGCAGTACCAGGCGATTCCGGGCACGGAGACCACCCTGACGCGCGACCTGCGCCCCGGCGACACCACCGTCCGGGTCGCGTCGGCCGCCACCTGGCACAACGGGTCGACGTCGCACGCCCGCAACCTGCAGGTGCTCGGCTACGTCGACGGCTACGGCACGACCTACCGCGCCAACGGCTACAGCCCGTGGTCGCCGTCGCCGTTCGAGGGGATGTGGGCTGCGGGCGGTGTCGACACCGCCACCGGCACGGTCACGCTGACGAGCCCGTGGTCGATGCGCAACCCGGGCCGGGCCGACGGGGTCTGGCCCGCCGGCACCCCGGTGGCCAACGTCGGCCACGGGGGTACCTACAACTACGTCGCGGCCGCTGGGGCACCGCAGACCACGTCGTGGACCACCTACACGGGGACGGCGACGGGCCGCGATCCCCTGGCCTCGGCCGATCCCGCCCTCGGGCACCCGTCGGGCCAGCACCAGTTCGCCCGCCCCGGCTCGGCCTACCTGCGGTTCCTCTACGGCCTCAACTACTGGGGGTCGGCGCCGACGGCGTACCTGCGCAACCTGTCGATCGTCGCCACCGACCTCTCCGGCGGCGCCCGGGTCACCGGGTACACCGTCGAGGCGGCGCCGGGTGGGGCCTCCTGCACCGTCGTCCCGCCCGCCACGTCGTGCACGATCACCGGCCTGGCCGACGGCATCACGTACTCGTTCCGGGTCCGGGCCACCAACGCGGCGGGTGCCGGGCCCTGGGGCACGGCGGCCGAGGCGCCCGGCGCCCCGACGGCGGTGACGGTGTCCGCCACCGAGTCCGTGGTGCGCACGGTCGCGTCCGGCACGACGTCGGCGGCAGGGTCGGCATCGGACGCCGCCGGCAACCTCTACGTGGCCGACCCCGCCGGCAACGTCGTGCGCCGCATCACCCCCGCCGGGGTGGCGTCGGTGTTCGCCGGCTCGGGTGCGGCCGGCTTCGCCGACGGGATCGGCACCGCGGCGTCGTTCTGCGGCCCTCGCGACGTGGCGCTCGACGCGACGGGCAACGTCCTCGTCGCCGACACCTGCAACAACCGCCTGCGCCGCATCACCCCGGCCGGGGTGGTGACCACCGTCGCCGGCTCCGGCCAGCCGACCCAGGTCGACGGCACCGGCACCGCGGCGTCGTTCCGGAACCCCGCCGGGGTGGCCGTCGCCCCCGACGGCACGATCGTTCTCACCGAGTTCGGCGACGACCAGCCGGGCGGTACCGGCCGGGTGCGCCGGGTGACGCCGGCCGGGGTGGTGACCACGCTGGCCGCGCTGAACCGGGCCCGCGGCGTGGCCGTCGACGCCGCCGGCGTCGCCTACGTCGCCACCGGTGCGGCCGACACCGTGCACCGGGTCACCCCGACCGGCGCGGTGTCACTCCACGCCGGGACCGGTGGCATGGGCTTCGCCGACGGCCCGGCGGCGACGGCGCAGTTCGACAACCCGACCGACGTCGCGCTCGACGCCGCCGGCAACCTGTACGTGGCCGACTCGGGCAACCGCCGCCTGCGCATGATCGACCCGGCCGGCACGGTCACCACGGTGGCCGGCACCGGCGCCGCCGGTTCGGCCGACGGCGTCGGATCGGCCGCCACCTTCGGCCCACCGCAGGGGGTGAGCGTCGACGCGAACGGGCTGGTCGTCGTCGGCGACGGCGGCGTGCGCCGGGTCACCCCGGCGGGCTCGGGTCGCGTCGTCGTCGGCTGGACGCCGCCGGCTGCGGGTGCTGCGCCGATCACCGGGTACACGGTCGAGCACTCGACGTCGTCCACGTTCGCCACGATCGCCGGGTCGTCGAGCGTGACCGGCGCACCCGTCGCCCTGTCCGGCCTCGCCGACGGTGTGCCGGTGTTCGTGCGGGTGCGGGCCGTCAGCGCCGTCGGCGCCGGTTCCTGGAGTGCGGCGGCGACCGGCACCCCGCGCGGCGTGCCCTACGGCGTGGCCGCCGCGGGTCTGGTCGGCTGGTGGAGGCTCGACGAATCGTCGGGTACGGCGGTGCGCGACGCCAGCGGATCCGGCAACGACGGCACCGCGTCGGGCAGCCCGGCCCAGGGGATCGCGGCGGTGCGGGGCACCGGTTACACGTTCGCCGCCGCCGCCGACACCCGGGTGACGGTACCGAACTCGGCCGGCCTCGACGCCGCCGCGGCGGGCGACTTCACGATCGCGATGTGGGTGCGGCCCAACGCGACCGCCAACGCGTGGCGCACCCTGCTCCAGCGTGACCGGTCACCCGGGCTGTGGCTCGCCCCGAACACCAACACCGTGCGCCTGCACGTCACTGTCGGCGGGGCGGAGCGCCTGCTCGACACCACCACGGCCTTCCCGGCCGGCTCCTGGACCCATCTGGTCACCACCCGCCGGGGCTCCACCTACCGTCACTACGTGAACGGGGTGCTCGACGCCACCGCCGACTTCCCCGGCACCGTCACCCCCGGCACCTCGCCGTTGGTGCTCGGCGGGTCCAGCCAGTATGCGCAGTCCCAGGCGTCGCTCGACGACGTGCTGGTGTTCACCCGGGCGCTGTCCGACAGCGAGATCCGCCGCCTCGCCCCCACCCAGGCCGGCCCGGCGATGACCGTGCCCCCGGGCGCGAGCGCCAACCTCGTCCACTGCCGGTACGCCGCCGACTGCGCCGGCCTGGCCGGCAACCCCGCCGGCGACAGCTACCAGTTCGCCGTCACCGCCGCCGCCGGTGCCACGTACCGGCTCGACGGGTTCGCCGTCGACGCGTCGTCCACGTCGTGGGACACCGGCACCCGGCTCGGCGGGCTGTCGTTCGCCTCGCCGACCCCAGGCACCACGGTGTCGAACGCGGTGTCGGGTGCCGTGCTCGTCGCCGCGAACGGCGGCACCACGGTCGTCACCGTCACCGGTGCCCCGGTCGACGCCGCCGTGTTCTTCACCGTCACCCGGGTCGACGGCCTCGTGCCGGTGTCCCGGCCGTCGGCCACCGACGTGCTCGGGGTGT
>JBILVB010000236.1:0-4518 GCA_044370695.1 Acidimicrobiales bacterium
CCGGCGACGAACGCGCTGCCTCGCTCGACCGCTGCCCGCGTCAGGGTGAGACCGAAGAGCCGTTCGACGAAGAGATCGGACGGATCGGCGTCGATGCGGCGTCGGCGCACCGCCTCGGCGATACGGCCGGACGACCCGAGCAGGTTCGCCGAGGTCCGATCGAGGGTGTGGTCGACGACGCCGACGATCACGGCCACGAGGGCGTCGAGACGAGGCCGGAGTGCACGGTGGGTGTCGGTCTCCATCGCGCCCAGGAGGACGTCGGGTTGCGACAGCGTCGATTGCAGACGCCCGAGGGCGTCGGGATCGGTGGGGTCGATGGCGCCGAGCCGCTCGGTCAGCGCTCCGGGATCCGGACGGAAGGCTGCCACGAACGACGACAGCAGTTCACGGAGCGCGGCGTTCACGTGGGGCACCTGGAGCACGGCGTGACTGGTGAGTTCCTGCAGGCAGACCCACAGGCGCAGATCGTCGGCCGGAAGGCTCCAGTCGTCCCCGAACTTCTGGACGTTCGCGGGGACGACGAGTAGTTCGTTGCTCGGCCGACGCGGGATGGGAAGGTCGTAGGAACCGAAACAGCGGGTGGCGAGGTGTCCGACCGTCGACCCGGCGGACATGCCGAGCAGGGTCGGTCCGAGGAACTGGAACAACCCGTGGAGCATGGTCGCGCCCGGATCGAGGACGGCATCGGACGGGGGTTGGTTGAGGGCTCCGGCGAGTCGCTCGAGCAAGGGGCGGTAGTCGTCGAGGGTGCGTTGCGCCCAGACCGAGCGGGTGACCGGCACGACCTCGACGGGGCGGCCACCGGTCAGGGTGTCGAGCCCGAGCGTCGCAGTGACGTGCAAGTCGGCCACTCGGGCCAGGTCCTGCCATCGGAAGCGCTCGGTCGGGTCGACGTTCGGTTCCGCCGCCCCTTCGGACGCGACGAGCTGCGCGAACTGGCGGGCGGCATCCCAGGAGACCGGACCCTGACCGCCGAGCAGCTTCGCGAGATCGCCGAACAGCGGCAGACCGCGGAACGGATCGTTCGGTTCGGCTGGACCCGACTCGCTCACGAGGGCACTGTACGCCCGTGCCCCGTGGAGTCGTCGTCGTGACCGGGGCCGGAGGCGGGGTCGGGCGGCGTCTCGTGCGTCGGCTCGGCCAGGATCGGGGACTGCGCCGGATCGTCGTCGTCGATCGCGTCGTGGCGACCTGGCGCGATCCCCGCGTCGAGGCGCACCGATTGCACCTGGGCCGGCCGCAGGCGTTCGACGCGCTCGAAGCGGTGTTCGCCGGTGCGGACACCGTCGTCCACCTCGCCTTCGATGCCGACACCGAGCGCCAGGCCGTTCGGACCCGTCGGCTCAACCTCGCGACGACGCGCCAGGTGCTCGACGCAGCGACGGCCGCCGGTGTCCGCCACATGGTGGTGCTGTCGTCGGCGACGGTCTACGGCGCATGGGCCAACAACCCTTCCCCCCTGACCGAGGACGCCCCGCTGCGACCGAACCCGGACTTCGCCTATGCGGTGCAACGGGCCGAGGTGGAGCAGCTCGTGGCGGACTGGGCGGGGGCGGAGCCGGGACGCCGAGCGGCGGTGCTCCGTCCGTGCACGGCGCTCGCCGAGACCGGCACGGGCTGGCTGGCCCGTGCGCTCGCAACGGCCGCCGTCCGGCGCCTCGGCGACGACGCGGAGGTCTGGCAGTTCCTGCATCTCGACGATCTCGCCGCTGCGCTCGATGTCGCGCGCCGGGCCCGACTCGACGGCCCGTTCAACGTGTCACCCGACGGATGGATCCCGGGGTCCACCGTCCGTGCGCTGGCCGGGGTGCCCGCCCGGCCCCAGGTGCCCGTCTGGGTGGCGGTACTCCTCGCCCATGTCGGCTGGCGCCTGCGTCGCGGGCCCATGCCCCCCGGCCTGCTCCCCTACGTCACCACGACCTGGGTGGTCGCCAACGACCGTCTGCGCGCGGTCGGCTGGGAACCGAGCCGCACCAACGAACAAGCCTTCGTCGCCGGCACCCCGGGTCCGTGGTGGACCGTGGTGACGCCCAAGCGCCGCCAGGAACTGGCCCTCGGCGGCCTGGTCGCCGCGACGATCGCGCTGCCGGCGCTGGTGGTGGGAGGAGTGCGCCGGCTCATCCGGGGCCGCCGTCGGCGGTCAACCGGAACGGGCTGAGAGCGAGGGGCGCAGCGTCAGCGTCGTGCCCCCTCGGCGCACGGTGAGCCGGATGGCGTCCCCGGGAGCGTGACGCCGCAGTTCGACGGCCAACTGCCACGGCGAGGTCACCGGGCGTGATTCGACGCTGAGGACGATGTCGCCCTCGCGCAGCCCGGCGGTCGCCGCCGGCGACCCGGGTGTGATCGAGGTGATCCGTACGCCGTCCTGGGGATCGACCTCCGACCCGTCGCCGCCCCCGGCGCCGGTGACACCGACTCCGAGCACCGGCGCCCCCGAAACGCCGCGCCCTGCCCCAGCCGTGAGGCCCTGGGCGTACTCGATCGGCACCGCCGTGCGATCGACGCCGCTGGAGGAACGGATCAACCCCAGGACACGCCCCTCCGACCACACCAGGGTGCCCGGCTCCCCGGACCGGGCGTCACGAAGCCGGATCACCGGCTGCCCGGCGTCGATCTCGAGTCCGTCCACCGTCGCCCGGTCCCCCTCGGGCGTCGCCAGCCGAACCACCTGTCCGATCCGAACGGAACGCGATTCCGCTGCCGCCACCTGGGCCACGACCTCGTCGACGGTGACGACGACGAGCCCGGACCGGTCGGCGACGAGGAGACGGGCCGCCCGTTGCGTTCCTCCGTCGTCGACGGCCATGGCCGGCGCCGCAGTCACACCGCCGACCCAAGCCACGACGTGGCGGCCGTCCGTCGACACCGCCGGTACCGAGCGGGCGCCGCTCGGGCCGTCGATCAACAGCCGAAGCTCGCCCGGGGGGTTCGCCCGACTGATCGGGACCGTCGGGGTCAGGGCCGTCTGGAGGCTGCCGTTGTCGCCTCGCGAGAGGGCGAACCATCCCCCGAGGAGCAGCGCTCCTCCGACGCCGGCCACGAGCGCGAGGCCCGCCAGCCGTCGGGGCGTCCTCGACGGTCCGGTCTCGACGAGTCGGTGCGCCACGCCACCGGGCTCGTCGCTGCGCCCGGCGAACCCGGCGGCACCGAGTTCGGACGGATGGCGCCAGCGGCGTTCGGACGCCGGTGGGAGCCCGTTGCTCGCGTCGTCGTCCCCCGGGTCCCCGTCGCTCACGTGGCGGCAGCGTAGGGGTGGCGATGGGCGTGTGGGGTCGCGGCCCCCAGGCCCGCCGAGGCGCCCCGGGTCCAGCCGACGGTGCGAGCCCTCGCACTAGTCTGCGGGCGTGCTGCCGCCTGCTGAGGGTGACGAGTGGTTCGCGGTGAGCACGGACGTGCTCCCGGTGGCCGTTGCGTACCAGTGGTCGGTGCTCCCCTCCTGCGGGGCTGTGGTGGTGTTCTCGGGGACGGTCCGGGACCATGCCGAGGGCCGGGATGGGGTGACCCACCTCACCTACGAGGCCTACGAGGAGCAGGTAGTCCCGGTGTTCGGTCGGATCGCCTCCGAGATGCGTCGGCGCTGGCCCTCGGTCGGCCGGGTCGCGTTGTTGCACCGGGTCGGTCGGTTGCTGCTCGGAGAATCGTCCGTCGTCGTGGCGGTGTCGGCCGCCCACCGTGGCGAAGCCTTCGACGCGGCCCGCTTCGGCATCGACACGCTCAAGACCTCGGCGCCGATCTGGAAGCGCGAGTCCTGGGAGGACGGCGAGGACTGGGGTACGGGGTCGCACGAGATCGTCGACGTTCCGGGCGAAGGGGTCTGAGCACTGGCCCGGGATCTCGCCATCGATCTCGGTACTGCGAACACCCTCGTGTACGCACGCGGGCGCGGCATCGTGCTGAACGAGCCGTCGGTCATCGCCCTCAACAGCCAGAGCGGGGAGGTGCTCGCCACGGGCCGCGAGGCCTGGCAGATGATCGGTCGAACCCCGGGCTACATCGTGGCCGTCCGGCCCCTGCGGGGTGGGGCGATCACCGACTTCGACATCACCGAGCGAATGATCCGGCTCCTGCTGCAGCGCGTGGGCGTCAGCCGCTTCAACCGGCCGCGCGTGGTGATCTGTGTGCCGTCGGCCATCACCGAGGTGGAGAAGCGGGCCGTCACCGAGGCCGCACGCCGTGCCGGTGCGTCCGATCCCCAGTTGATCGAACAGCCCATGGCCGCCGCGATCGGGGCGGGGCTCCCGATCGGTGAACCGGTCGGGAACATGGTCGTCGACATCGGAGGCGGGACGAGCGAGACGGCCGTGATCTCCCTCGGTGGCATCGTCGCTCTCGAGGCCGTCCGTCTGGGCAGCTTCGACCTCGACAACGCCATCCAGGCGTACGTGCGCCGGGAGTACGGGATCGCGATCGGCGAGCGGACCGCCGAGGAGATCAAGGTGGCGATCGGGTCGGCCCATCCCACCGAGGACGAACTCCATGCCGAGGTGCGCGGACGGGATCTCGTCACCGGTCTGC